>JBEKDJ010000472.1:0-3564 GCA_050014415.1 Thermodesulfobacteriota bacterium
CCATAATCCGTAATCAAATTTCTTGACAAAAAACAAAAACACCTCCTAGGATAGCTACTAATGCAGATTAGATGGGATTGAGCGGTTCAATCCACAATTCACCCAGGAGGTGCGAGATGAATATATCACAAAGTCTTCTTCCCTTCCAGTTAATTCAAGATACATCCAAGGTTCTCCTGACTTCTTTTGGTGGTCTTCCTCTGGTAATGGAAACCTTCCGAGCGTTGGGGCTGCGCGAGTCGATTAAGAGACATCTTCCCATTCTGCACCGGCAGGGCCGATATCGAGAAGCCGATTATGTAGAGTCCTTTATTTCGCTCTTTGCGGCTGGGGGAGACTGTGTGAATGACTTTGATCTCTTGAGGGCGGATGAAGGGTTGAAGAAGCTGGGATTGCGAGTTCCCTCTCCGGAAGCGGTCCGGGTTTTTCTCAAGGCTTTTCATCAAGAAGAAGGCCTTGAGGGACGGCTTCCCCATGAGGCCTTTATTCCTGAAGAGACGCAATTGCTGCAGGGTTTGGGAGTGGTACAGAAAGAGTTGATTGGGAAGGCGACCCAAGAGGAGCCACCCTGGAAGGCCACGATCGATTTGGATGCGACCGTGATCGAGAGTCATAAACGGGAGGCTTACTATACCTATCTTGGAGAGAGAGGGTATCAGCCGGTTGTCACTTACTGGGCAGAGCAGGATCTCATTGTGGCAGACCAATTTCGGGATGGCAACGTGCCTGCTGGAATGGATTTGCTTTCTGTGCTCAAGGAGGCGATTGGGGCCTTGCCGAGAACGGTTCGTCTGGTCAGAGTTCGTTCCGACAGCGCCGCCTATGTTCATGAATTGCTTGACTGGTGTCGGAAAAAAGTGCCTGGAAGACCCCGGATTGAGTTTGCTATCAGCGCCGATATGACAGAGGAGTTGAGAGCACCGATTCAAGCGCTTCCGGAAGAGGCTTGGAAGCCTCTGAGAAAGGTGACCGATAAAGGTTTGATCGTTGGGCGAAAGGAGTGGGCAGAGGTAGAATTTGTTCCGAGCCAACCTTCTCGAAAAAAGAGGATGCAACCGGATCGGTATCTGGCCATCCGTATTCGGCCTACCCAAGGAGAACTCTTTGGGGATGGAAATGCCTATCACTACTTTGCTGTGGTTACGAACATATGGAGCTGGAACGGGGAGCGATTGCTGCGGTGGCAGAGAGAGCGATGCGGAACCGTGGAAAAGGTCCACGATGTCCTCAAAAATGACCTGGCTGCTGGGGTCATGCCCGCTAAACGATTCTTTGCCAATGCGGCTTGGTGGAGGTTCAATCTGCTCGCCTACAACGTCCTGTCCGTCATGAAAAGAAAAACCTTGCCTCCATCCTGGTGGTCCGTTCGACTTAAAGCCCTGAGATTTCATCTTCTTTGCATTGCTGCAAGAGTCATTGAACACGGACGAAGGCTCTTTCTGAAAATTGCAAAGTATCATCCCCATTTTCTTCTTTACAAAGAAGCACGAGAGAAGCTCTTCATCTTTTCTTCGGCCTGACAAGCCTTTGGCCCCCATTCTCGTCTATCCAAACAGAACCTACCACAGTTGAAGGGATAAGTGTTCTTCGAGATCTCAGATACCATCTTCTAACCCAAGTTTCATCCAACTTTTCTATCATGTTTCAATCTTTGTGCTTCCGAACCCCCCTCGATCTTCTCCTGGCCGCTAGCCTTTCTCAAAATAAAAACTTTTCATTACGGATTATGGTCCGTCCATGCTCCCTAAAGGAAGATCTCATAGATTCCTATCGAAATGAGAAGCAAGCCGGAAACAGGTCCCGTTAAATGACCAATCCAGCGGGATGCGTAGGAATTACCAGCGGTTCTGCCGAGCCAAGTGGCAAGAATGCTGACAACGATGGTGAAGAAGGTAACCAGAAAAAGGCTCAGACCCAGCATACCGGCCGCCACTCCATTGACCAGATTGTTTAGCGTCAGCCCTAAACCAAGGAGAACAGACTCTTTCACCCTAATATTGCCTGTACAATCCGGATCGACAATAAAGGGGTCGTCAAGAACCGCGAATATCTTCCTAAGCGTACTCTTTTGCGAAAGGTCTTTTGATCTGTTCTGCAACTGCTCTTCGGGAGACCTGGTCTTACACAGTTGTCCTGTCCCCTTGATGATAACCCAGATGCCTATCCCGATCATGGTTAATCCGCCGACGACAGTGGCCACCTCGGGTTTTAAGAAACGATATAGCGAAGTCCCTATAAGCATTGAGAGAAGGGTTCCGGTGCCGCTAATAAGGGCAATGATAAGATTGGAGGAAAAGGAATGCAAGTTCCTTTGATACCGTAGGCAATTCCCACGCCTACGTTATCAAAGTTGCTCGAAATTGCAAAAGCCAATATCGACAGCAATTGTACTGTGGTCATCGGGAATCCTGTTTTATTGCATGAGCTGCAGTTGATACCTTCGAATAGACCGCTTCTCCCATTCACCTATAATGAACGTAACATCATGGTTTGGGCCGACCCTTTGTCCGGTTGTGCAAGAAATAAATGATCCAGATCAAGGCGCCCGCACAAAGCACTCCAGAAATAATCCAGTGTTCGTACTTCTTCACATCGACCAAGGCTGCCCTTGCTACAGCTCCGAAGAGGTAGCCCACAAAAGCAACTACTACCGACCAGATGGCTGCCCCGATCATATTAAAGACGAAAAAACGGATTCCGCTGATACCGCTCAAACCGATTGCGAAAGGTATCACCGTGCGAAGACCATACATGAAACGAAATCCCAGGAGCAAGAGTGTCCGATAGTGCTCAAAAAGCGCCCATACCCTTTTAACCTTTGTCTCCCAACCGGGTCGCTTCTGTAAGAAGGTCTTGCCCTTCACCCGTCCCAGAAAAAAGTAGAACTGATCCCCTGCCAGGCTCCCCGCAAAGGCGATCAGTATGACCCAAGTGAGACTTAGATGCCCAAGGTGAGCTGCAAAGCCCGCCAATATCAAAATGGTTTCTCCTTCCAGAAATACACCAATGAACAACGCTGCGTACCCATATTGCGAGACCAGATATTCAAGGGTCATACGCTTCTTTTGATCCTCCAGGCAATTCTGCCGGGCTAAAAACCCTGAGTCTCTGAGAAAACCAGGCTCCCATGTGTAATCTAACTCGGCACCTTGAACAATCTCTTTCAACGTTTTTTTCAAAGCCTCTTCATCATTTCCGTCCAGGGAGCTCGGGTGTTTCTGCAGAAATAGGCTCGAGGCTTCAAAATAAACATCACAATCACTCTAGTCAAAGATAATACCGGTTCTTGATTAAGCCAAACCGGAGCCGGGGTCACCATATCAACTCTACCCCCCTCCTAGAGACTGCCGGCAAAGAGCGCTTATTGCCACGAAATTACTTTTTTGGGAAAGTGCGGCAATCCTAACGTTTTTTTTGAGATATTGTCAATAGTTGTGTGTGGAGAGCTATTTGCGATGTCCTTCTTTTTTGGAAAAAGGGAGGCGGTAGGAAGCGAGACGGAACGTAAAAGTTCGGCCCAAAGAAGCATCCACGGGGTTCACAAATACAGTGGACGACAGTTGC
>JBEKDJ010000473.1:0-3555 GCA_050014415.1 Thermodesulfobacteriota bacterium
TTCACCGTTACGATTTTACCCCGATAGCTTTCCTCCTTCATGCTAGCTATAACGCCCCGGGATAGTTCTACGAGATTTTTTGCGATCAACTGCCAATTGTCTATATCCCTTTGAAAGGTGGTCTCCCTGCTGATCGATTTTGGCTCCCAGTGCGTTACAAGTTGGCTTTCATCGATGCCCCTTGAGGCTTCATAGAGATAATTCCCATAGGATTGACCAAATTCCTCAATCAATCTCTCCAGGGGTAATGCTGCAAGCTCTCCGATCGTCTTGATACCCATCTTCTCCTTGAGGTAGGTCTCTGTTTTTGGCCCCACTCCCCAGAGTTTTCTCGCAGGCAAGGGCCAGATCCGTTTCTCAATGTCCTCCTCGGTAATGATGGTCAGTCCATCGGGCTTCTCCAGGTCAGAGGCGATCTTTGCGAGAAGTTTGTTCGGTGCTATTCCGATGGAGCAATTCAGATCGGTCTCTTCCTTAATTCTTTTTTTAATCTCTTCTGCAATCTCATCGGAAGACTTGTCGATGGAGGAGATGTCAAGAAAAACCTCATCAATCCCCACATCCTCAATAATCGGGGTAAACTCCCCGAGAACGGACTTAAACTTCTTGGAGATTCTTGAATACTCCTCGTAATCAACAGGAAGGAAGACAGCCGTGGGGCAAAGATTATAGGCCGTTCTCAACGGCATCGCTGAGTGGATTCCAAATTCTCGTGCCTCATAAGAGGCTGTTGAGACCACCCCTCTTTTTGTTGGGTCCCCCCCGCCTCCAATCACCACAGGTTTCCCAACCAGTTCTGGATGTCTCGTCTGTTCAACGGACGAGAAAAAAGCGTCCATATCACTATGAAGGATTCGTCTCATCACAACCATTTTAATGCCAAAGCGATCCTTCGTAATCCGCTAAAGGAAGGCGATTTTTTATAAATTCTCGCACGGTATCAGACTAATCGATACCGCTGAAAAGACTTGGACTCCCCCCTTTCCCTTCATGTTCCTCGGATTGTTCTTTCTGGTTTTCTTGGGCCTTTAGTTTCGATCTCAGCTCGACCAATGCTTTTTCGTGTTCGAGGAGTATAGAAATCAGGATTGTTTCAAAAGGCCATGGCCTTGAGGCGTAAACCCCTGCGTGTACATGAAGCCTCGCCTTTTCGAAGAGTCGGTCAAGAAACTGTTGATCCTCCTTTCGCAATGCCCTTCGAAACTTTTTCCATTCCTGAACTTCCTGTTCCAATACCTGACTAAAAGGTAGAACCGTCCTTCCCATAGATCATTCTCCGAATCCTTAACGCAGACAGACGCTGTTCATTCAAACTGTCAATCCCTATTTCTAATTAAAACTTCCTGTATACCCCGATTACTTTCCCGAGAATTCTGACTTCCCCTACCCCTTCTTCAATCTGAATCGTCTCCCAACTCTCATTGTCTGGCCTCAATTCAATCTTCCTCCCTCTTTTGAAAAACCGCTTTACCGTTGCCTCCTCTCCCATCAGAGTTACCACGACATCTCCATTTTCTGCCGATGGTTGAGATTGGACGATCACATAATCATTCGGGAGGATATGGGGCGACATGCTGTCTCCTTTCACCCTCAGAAGAAAAACCTCTGCTCCTTTTGCCCATTCAGCAGGAAGCGAGATCGTCCCTTCCACATGCTCCACTGCCAGAGTGGGCTTCCCTGCCGCAACTCTGCCAAGGATGGGAATTTCACGAATTGATAATCTCTCGCCCTTCCCGGGTTCATGCCCTTGAAAAACGAGGATCTCAAGGCCTCTGGACATCGAACCTCGCCGCTTCAAATAACCTTTTTTCTCCAATGCTTTGAGATGATCAAAGGCCGCCCGGGGATAGATATCAAAACGCTCACCAATCTCCCTTACTGAAGGAGGATAGCCTCTTTTTTTGATAAATGCCCTAATGAAGTTGAAGATCTCTTTCTGCCGGGAGGTCAGTTCCATACGCTTTCTCTGTTAAAATGGATACTATACATTTGTTTAGATGTCAAGAAGAATTTTGGGAAAGCTCCGGAAGGTTATCTCACCCTACCCTGCCAGGGTCACGTATCTCATCTTTTCCGACCTTTTCCTACCTTTCAACATAGGACACCTGTTGGGGGAGGTCTGTATTTATAATAGGTACGTAAAGCAAGGAGATCTCAATATGGATAAATCTGGCAAAACCGATCAAATTATTTCTGTCCTTATGAGAGAGGCACGTCATTCCATGGACCATGAGCATTTTGAAGATGCTGTAATAAAATTACAGCGGTGCCTTCAATTGGATGATGAACCCGGGTGGAGAACGGGCATTCTCGATGACCTCGGTTATTGTTTCTTAAAATTCGGTTGGTTTGAGGAGGCTATAAAGGTTTATACCCAATTGCTTGAAAATCCTTCGGACAACGATTCGTGAAATCCATTTTAGTCACCGAACTATACCTCCTCTCACCTTCAAGAACTCACCAGAGAGTTGAATACCGGCGTTATGATACCGGTCAAGCGGATCGTTGCCCCATTTCCAACCCTTCGGCATCTTCTGAGATAACCCGTTCTTTCTCAACAAATTGTCTTCGTCCCTCAGTATCATGGCGACCTGCCCCGCCTCAAGAATTTGATGCACACTCTCAAGGGCACAATCAGTCTTCAAAAGAGCCTCCCTTACAACTACAGCAGGAATAGTGTGCTCGTAAATAAAGGGTTGATCCTTTCCATAGAAATGTGAACGCATATACGTTTGAGTAATGTCATAACCTCTTTTAGAAAGTTCAGCCAGAGCTCCGACAGAGATCGCATATGAGTCTGATGCAAGGCTGTACTTAGCAATCATGTTATTTAAAAGGTAATCAGCGTTGCCGTATAATTGCCGGACTTCCGGGATGGTCAAGCCAGCTGTTATCCACTTAAGAAGAGCAAGCTGATGTTCGTTCATTTTCGCAGTTTTATCCTCCCTATTTCAAATTCATTTTGCCTATTTGCCCTCCAATTGCTATAAGTTATTTTATCATTCTTCAAACCCCTTTAAAACAATACTTAACCATCCTCTTTTCATCTCCCGATCCACCACCCTTACTATCTCCAAAAACTCCTCTTTGGTGAATATCCCCTTCTCAATGAGTAACCTGGTAAGGGCTTCTTGCTGAACTACCTGAGACATCAGGAGTTCTTCAAAGGAAACGATTTGTTTAGGGTCAAGGGCGGTTGCCATGTACCACTTCTTCAAATAGGAGAGGGTGTTTTACCTACCTGGCCCTTCTGGTTTGCTACGGCTATTATCTTCATCCTTTTACTCGTTTGAGCTGAAATAACTTGTTTGTTGAAATAAATATAAATATGCTACCTATCGTCGTAAACACTATCCCCAAAAGAATGAGCAAACCAAACAAAAGGGAAAAAAAACCCAATGCGTTAATTAACGCCTTGCCCAATCCTTTCGTGTCTTTTGAGCTGGTCGGCATTTTACCAACCTTTCAAGCAGATGTGGAAATGTGGGCCTGTAGCCTCCCCTCCTGCAATCCTGCGGAGCGAGGCAACCAGAATCCGCTATGGGAGTGAGCTGG
>JBEKDJ010000474.1:0-3548 GCA_050014415.1 Thermodesulfobacteriota bacterium
TCCCGGGTCTTAATTCTGATACAGGGAACCTTAGGGTTCATAACAAGGCAAATGTAGGGGGATTTACAGGGGTCGACGTACCCCTCGCCAAGGGATTTCACCTGAATGTGGAAGGGCAATATTCCGAAAGGTTCTCTGTTGGGGTTGCAGTTACCTATTCATATTAACAAATGTTCTTTTTAGGAAAGAGGTTTCAGCTCGCAACTTGCACTTTTTGAACGGGCACGTAGCTTAAAGTCCTAATTCTTAACTATGGAAAGATCTACCATGTTTTTTGTTACAGGAGGGACCGGCTTTATTGGGACAAAGCTGGTGACTACCTCGTCCAGAAAGGGCATATCATTCATGTCTTGAGGCGGCCCACCAGTAATACAGTAAGGACTCGAACATGAACGAATTCATCTTTTTACAGGTGACTATTTATGACGCACTACACTAGTGGAGGGCTTCTACGGAGTAGAGATATTACGGTAGTCCATTCAAAAAATGGTTAGGATTAAAGCCAAAGCACGTCCCCGAACAGATTAGGATCATGGGAACGGGAAGAAAAGATGGCAAATTCTGTCTTTTCTTTGCTCAATAGGGTGGGATCGCCGTGACCAGGGTATATCTCTGTATCATCAGGCAAGACAAAGATCTTCCTGGTTATGGATTCGATGATCTGCTTCGAATCAGCCGGCGACTCTGTCTTACCCGGGCCTCCAGGGAAGATAGTATCTCCCGAAATAAGATATTTTCCTATCAAAAAGCACAAACTGCCGGGCGTGTGACCAGGCGTATGAAGGACTTTCAGACTGATGTTTCCAAAGGATACCTTTTCACCGTCACCCAGGAGAATTTCTGGTCGTAGAGGGAGACCATTGGCGTCCAGACGATGGGTGCCAATGGGGATCCGTAGCTTGGACTTTAGCTCGGAGAGTGCGCCGACATGATCCATATGGCTATGAGTGATTAGTATGTATCTGGGATGAGTCCCTTTCAACTGTTTTAGAATTTCAGCTGTTTCTGCGGGAGCGTCCACCAACACACTATCTCCGGTTAGGAGACAGGTGATGATGTAGCAATTAGTGTAGCAATGAGTATCGAAGGGTCCCAATGTACGCCTATCGATCTGAACATACTTATTTTTTGCCACACGTGCCACTTTATTCCTAATCCTCCATCTTCCTGGCAATAAGCACTGCATTGGTTCCCCCAAAAGCGAAAGAATTTGACATCACGGTATTCACTTTCACCCCTTTACGGCCAATATTCGGAACATAGTCGAGGTCGCACTCCGGGTCAGGTTGGTCCAGGTTAATCGTTGGGGGAACGGCTTGATTTTTTATCGCAAGCAGTGAAACAATAAATTCAATGGCGCCAGCTGCTCCCATGGTGTGGCCATGCATCGATTTTGTAGAACTGACGGGAACTTTGCAGGCATAATCGCCGAATACCTTCTTGATGGCCTGTGTCTCCAATAGATCATTCCACTGAGTTGCTGTCCCATGGGCATTGATGTAGTCTATATCTTCGGGCAATAAGCCTGCCTCTTTGAGTGCTTCTGACATCGCTCGTGCCTGCCCTTCGAAAGAGGGCTTAGTCATATGAAAGGCATCAGAGGTAGAACCGTAGCCAACGAGTTCAGCGTGGAGCAACGCTCCACGATTGACAGCCCTTTCCATCTCCTCGAGCACGACAACAGCAGCTCCCTCACCGAGCACTAACCCCGAACGGTTTTTAGAGAAAGGTTTGCAGGACTTTGATGAATCATCAGGGTCTTCGACAGCGAGCACCCTGAGAGATTCCCAACTTCGGAAACTTCCATAGGTCAAAAAGGCCTCTGCCCCTCCTGCGAGCATCACGTCAACATATCCATCTCTGATTTGCCGGAAAGCCTCCCCGATAGCGTTTGCCGAGGAAGCACAGGCAGTGGATAGTGTCAAACAGGGTCCTGAGAGACCATACTCTATCGATATATGGGAGGCAGAAGCGTTATTCATCACCATGAGCACCGTGAGTGGTTTTACCCTGTCAGCGTTATGCTTAAATAGTTGATCGTATAAATCCTCTATGGTATTTCCCCCACCCATACCTGAACCGATATATACTCCCGCTCGCTTTTTCTCTTTAGCATCGAGAGATGGTTCTGAATCTTTCCAAGCTTGAGAGGCTGCAGCTAAAGCGAATTGGTTGACACGGTCCATGGTGGACACCTGTCTCTTGGTGAAATAGTTGAAAGGATTAAAATCGACTTCAGCGGCAATTTTCAGTGAAAGCAGGCTTGAATAGGCTGAAGAGATTCTTCTGACTCCAGACTTGCCAGCCATGAGATTCAATGAGAAATCATCGATATTATTCCCACAAGGGGAAATAATGCCTAGCCCTGTGACGGCAACTCTCCGTTTCATATAAATAGAATCTCCGCATTCACATTAAGCTCAATTATGACTTCTGATCACTGGACACCCCTATCCTTTGTTCCGAGATGAACCGGTCCAGAGCATCTACGATCTCCTGTATCGTTGTCACCTTAAATTCTTGATCAGGAATTTTAATATTAAATTCATTTTCGATATCAAACATGAATTCGACCATATCGAGAGAATCGAGACCTAAATATTCGAGCGTTGTCGTGGGCTTAAGTTCCTCAATGTTGAAATCAAACTTGGCTGTAAAAAGTTGCTTCAGTCTTTCCAATGTGGTGGACATCACTGTTTTCTCCGGTATCAAACGAGGCTCACTAAACTCGTGCTAAAAGTTCCCCAAAAGAAATTCATCTGCCCCATCGCCAGCACCTCTTTTATTTTTATCCTTTTCTATTCTTATTTCTTATTTTACTACTGTAATAATAATATACAAAACAATTTAATATAAAATGCTTATGCATCTCACTCCTAATTTGGATAGCTACCACAATCTGTAGTGGTGATGAAAATTGCCACCGACCATAACAAGAAGGAGAAATTAAATGTATAAAAAAATACCAATAATTACTTGGGCGCCAGATATTGAGGAGAAAGACCACTACTCTCCTGAATTATATCGTCAACTTCATAGACAAAGGAATCACAGCCTCGTTCATTGGCGCTATGTAAAAGCGCAACAAAGAATGGCAGAGACATATGGGGATCTATTAGCCACAAATTACCGGAGATTTGCTTTACTCCTAATGCATTTTGCTGAGCGTTTTTGGCATCTCTTATAGAATTGCCTAAATCGGCGTCGCCCCTTATTGGATTGATTATGACAATAAGCTTTTTCATCTCTGTTTACCTCCCTGTTAGATTTGGTTTCCTCAAAACTAATTCTATCAAAGGTAAACAGAGATGGCAATGAATAAAAAGGCACCTTATTAGGAGTGAGATGCATAGGCATTTTACTTTATTCATAGGTTCCTCCCTAAGCCGTAGTTCTCAAGAATTTCACAAAGAATGTAAGTTGTTTCTCATTTTGTTGTGTCATAATTCTCGGGTGAGTATTCAGCCTTCTCTTGGAAGTCTATCGGACTGACACACTCAAGCAATTCTCATTAAAAAAGAAACCGGATTTCCCTTTTAAATAAGGCC
>JBEKDJ010000475.1:0-3531 GCA_050014415.1 Thermodesulfobacteriota bacterium
CTGAATCAAGAATGGTCTGCGTGTATTATTAACTCATCTGGGAACAAAAAGAAAGATAAGGGTTTTTCTCAGAGGTTGCTATTTTCATTTGACAAAATCTCGATCCTCGACTAGCCTTCCAACATACTAATGACACACGGTTAAGGTTGCGGTCTAGGTTGAGATTTGAAGCAAAGCCCAAACGGATTTATGATGTAAAAATAAACTCCCAGAATTGAGCATGTTAGAATGTCTCCGAACGGATTCTAGGATGCGGAAAGAGAGAAAGTGATAAGGATTTCAAGATTACTCGAAAGTGGGGATCTCAGGTCTTACATTTCCCGCAGTTGGTCAGTAAGCTGGCCGATGACGGTGATTATGTTTTTCGAGTTTCTCATTGGCCTGACAGACGTCTACATCGCAGGCAGGGTCAGCAAAGAGATTCAGGCCACCTATGGGTTCGTCATCCAGCTCTATTTCATTCTCATTGTCATCGCCAATGCCCTCACCGTTGGCACGGTCTCTGTAGTTTCTAGATTACACACTTCCGGAGATAAAAACGAACTAAGCAAAAGCATCTTCTCCTCGCTCATCGCAGCCGTCATTGCAGGCATGTTCCTCGCAGGCAGTGGCTTTCTATTCAGTCCCCAGATCATTCATGTTCTAACCATTCCTCACCAGCTCAAACAGTATTGTCTTCCTTTAGTTGAGATCTATGCGATGGGTTTACTCTTTCATTACCTCCTCATCAACTGCAATGGTATTCTAAGGTCATGTCAAAGGGTTAAAGATTCCTTAAGAACCCAAGCTCTCGTCTGTTTGCTCAACATCGGTCTCAATTTCCTTCTGGTCTTCCATACGCCACTGGGATTTAGAGGAATTGCCGCGGCCACTGCCGTGAGTGTCTTCATTGGGAGTATGGTGAATCTCTGGAAGGTAAGAAGCTTGGTTACCGGGGAAAGGAGATTTTCTCTGGAGCCGCTGAGAAGGATGATTACCATTGGTTGGCCCATCGGAATGCTCCAGGTGTTGTGGCAGTTTTCTTCGATGGTCCTTTTCTTAATTTTGAGCGCTTTGCCTGAACACAGAGTTGAAATCCTTGCTGCCCTGACGACCGGCCTCAGAATCGAATCGGTCATCTACCTTCCGGTCTTTGGGCTCAACATGGCCAATGCGGTGATCGTTGGAAATTTGCTCGGCGAGAAGAGAAAGGAAGATGCCTTTCGAAGCGGATTCATCACAGCTGCGATTGGCGTCGTGATTGTTACGATCATGGTCATTGCAGTGATTTTGAATGCTCGATGGATCGCTTCGTTCTTGTCGAACAATGAGATTGTGGTCAGGGAGAGTATGAAATACATCTACATCAGTATGATCAGTGAGCCATTTATGGCCTGGGGCATTGTTCTGGGTGGAGGTCTGAATGGAGCGGGCGATACGAGAAGTGTGATGATGCGGGTTGCCCTGAGTGTATGGCTTGTGAGGATTCCATTGAGCTATATCTTTGTAGTGTTCTTTGGGCTCGGACCGGTTTGGGTCTGGTGGTCTATGAATCTGTCACAATTCCTGCAGGCTTTCTTAATCTCCAGAAGGTACTTAAAGAGGGGTTGGTTGTTAAACTTGACTTAGGTCAAGGAACTATTCCTATTTCTGGTGTATATGTATAAAATCGAACTGAAAAGGGACACCGTGGTGTTGAACAAAAGCGAAATCTCGAAAAAAGAAAAAGCAGATATTCGAACGCTGATGAAGTTTGTGGAGATCTTCTGCCGGAAGAATCATGACGGCGAAAGGAGCCCTTAACTTTCAGACGATTTGACATCAAGGAGATCGAACAGAAGGAGATATCCCTGTGTCCAGATTGCACACGACTTCTCACTTACGGTCTGGTCATGAGGCTGAAATGTCCACACGATCCCAAACCTATGTGCAAGAAGTGTGAGACTCAGTGTTACCATGGCAACTATAGGGCAAAGATTCGAGAGGTCATGAAGTTTTCTGGAATGTATTTAGTAAAACATGGTCGGTTAGATATGCTCTATCATTACATCAGGTAATAGAAGGCAGTAAGCAGAAAGCAGAAGGCAAAAGTTGGAGGAACCATACTCATTTTCGAATTCGGAATTATGTTTTTTTCAATCTGAAATCTAAAATCTGAAATTTGAATTGAGTCTTTTATAAAGAAGACCGTATCTTATGCCATGACAGCTGATCAAGGCAGAGGAGCAATGGAGCTCTTCCATCGCCATGTAGAGGATAGCACTACCTGCTGGGATGACATCCGCCCTGGCAGAAGGGAGACCAGGTATCTTTCTTCGTTCCTCAAGGGTTTTCGAACGGTAGGTCAGCAATTGCTTCCCAAGCGCCTCTCTTGTTAGAAGAAAATGGTGAATCTTCTCGAAATCGAATTTGTCTAGACCCTGTTCAACAGAGGCCAAGGTCGTGGCGGTCCCTCCGACTGCTACCATAGAAAAAGGTTCTCCTGAGCGGGGAATATGGACCAACGATTTTCGGATTTCCCTCTCCATCCCGTCCCATTCTCCTTCTCGAACCGGATTCGAGAGAAGAAACTGTTCTGTAAAGCGGACCGATCCAAGGGGAAGGCTCGCCCATTGTTCGATCCGCTCTCCCTTGCCTAAGATGAATTCCGTACTGCCTCCACCGACATCTACAACAAAGATCGATTCTTTCGAATCCTTCAGATCCATGACCACCGCTAAAAAGGAGAGCTGAGCCTCTTCTTCTCCGGAGATGATTTCGATGGAAAGGTCAAGTTTGTCTTTTACGAGTTTTATGAAAACCTCCGAATTCTTGGCTTCCCTGAGGGCGCTCGTTCCCACGGCAAAGATCTTTTGAACCCCCATTGCATGACACCATTCCAAGTATCGAGCTAGTGTTTGAAAACCCCTGTCCATTGCCTCAGGTGAAATAACTCCGGTCTTCTGAAGGTTCTCTCCCAGTCGGACAATGGTCTCCGTTTCGGAAAGAGGTTCTAATGTTCTTCCTCCGACCTGTGCGATAAGGAGAAGGATCGTGTTCGTTCCGATGTCGATGGAAGCCACCCTCAGGGAAATGCCTTGTTTGCGGTCGAGGGAAAGTAGCATGGAAGGCTCCAGAAATGAACGGCTTTCGATTGCTCAGATTATTGATCACACCTGCTTCATTTTAGTTCTGTGCAGGTTCGGGGGTTAACGGTGAAAGAGAGGATGAGGCTTTTCTTTCGTTGTCAGCTTGTATCGTGAGTTCTAAAAGTCGAAACTCTGTTTGCTAGAGACTGTCAGGTTGACTCTTGGTCGGTGACTTCCCTCCCTCTAAAGCCTTGGCTGCAGAGGTTGTTATACCTCATTCTGTTCACCCTGGGCGTTATGCTGTGTTCAAAGAGGATGCTCACTTGCTTGCTCTCTTGATCATTAATTCAATTTCTTCGAAAGGGGGCGATTTCGTATATGAGACCGAAACAGAGTATTCGGGCCCCAGGTTCCTTTTCGCTTCATATTCCAAATCGTTCTTAAGCTCGGCAGTGAATTTCGGGGCCTTGCCCAGGGGGTAGTA
>JBEKDJ010000476.1:0-3517 GCA_050014415.1 Thermodesulfobacteriota bacterium
TCGTCCCAGCATCAGTTGACTTATCCTATAATGATTGATCCCAATGGGGAAATTTACAACAATTACGGCAATGGTTCTGTTCCTTACCATGTTCTGATCGATCGTGGTTTCAAGATAATCCATTCGCAAGAAAATTTTCAAAAAGAATTGTTGATTGGGAAAATCCAGGACCTTTAAGAGAGCTTTGGGTACTCCATGTAAATGCCCTTTTCAAAGGAGAAGACAAAATGGCCTACAATATCGTGAAGTTTTTCCATATTTTAGCGGTCGTTTTCATGGCGGCGCCCCTGTACAACCTAATTGTAGTGCACGAACGGAGGCGAATCGGCAAAGCTCCGTTTGTCGTGGACCGGTTCTTCGAAAACATTATCAAGGGGGCGGCAATACGGTGCTACGTATATCAGTTCACAGCTCTATTGACCGGTATCCTGCTCATTCCACTTGCCGGTTTTGCTTGGAGTGACCTGATCGAGAACCCGATCCTTTTAGCCAAGCTCCTGCTGTTACTGTTGCTGACTGCCCTGCTTTCGGTGGTCCATTTCCGAATCCAGCCTGCCATCGAATCACTTCTAGCTGAGGTGCAGGGGGATGAGATTCCCGAGGGGATCGCCAAGCAAATCGCTCCCATCCGACTCAGGCGAACGCGGTTAGCGACGGTCTGCCTGTTCATCGTCGTGACGATTGTTTTGTTGGGGCTTCAAGTTACTTCCCGGTTTGGACTACCCGTCACCGCGATTCTGACTCTGCTTGCTGCGGTCTTTTCCTGGAGAGTATATCGGACTTCCGTCCGTTTTGGTTGGTTATAGAAGCTACCTCCTCTGAAAGGAGGTGAACAAGGTGGCTCTGGTTCACTACACCGATGGGCGCGAACCTCTTTCGATAAGGGTCACTCGGGTAGGGATCTATGATGATTGTCCTTGGTCTCTCTGACACTTCTGGCGGCTGTTGGAGATGTGACTAACCCTGAATGGAGGGCAACAGCGGTGGGGATCTATCGATTATGGCGGGATGGCGGCTAAGCAGTAGGAGCATTCCTGGCCGGGACAGTGGCTGATCTACTGGATCTTCTCTGGGCAATCAGCGTGGTAGGTCTCCTTACTGCCTTCTCGGAGTTGGGAGCTTCAATTGTAATGTATGAAACCTTACCCACACGCCGAGGAACCTCGATCAGAATCGCATCAAATAGAAACCGAGAAAGGCGAATGAAGAACCAAATTGCCGACATATTTGACCGCCATGCAGAAGAATACGATGAATGGTTCAGAAACCCAAAAGGCAGAATACTTTTCCAGACAGAAGTCGAGGCAGTGAGGCCTCTCATGATCGATGCACAACCACCATTTCTTGAGATTGGTGTTGGAACGGGTATGTTTGCGGCAGCCCTCCATATCACATTCGGTGTCGATCCCTCATATAGGGTATCTTCCATAGCCAAAAAGAGAGGTGTCTTAGTCGCCTCAGCCAAGGGTGAGAAGTTACCTTTTAAGGATAACACTTGGGGGACAATTTTTATCCTCTTTACATTATGCTTTGTGGACGATCCGATGGAGGTTCTAGAAGAAACATACCGATTGTTAAAGCATGGGGGAAAAGTTATTTTGGGCATAATTAATAAAGGAAGTTCTTGGGGGAAGTTGTATAGCAATAAAAAAGAGAAGGGGGACCCATTCTCTTTTCGGGCACAATTTTATAGCCCAGATGATGTCTAAAAGTTTTTTGATAAAGTAGGTTTTAAGAAGGTAGTATATGTTTCCACGCTGCTACAGCCTCCTTCAGAAAATCCCTATTTCGAGGTATCCCATAAAAAGCTTTTGTTGGAAGCGGGATTCATCTGTATTTCCGGAGCCAAAGAATGAAAGGAAGGTGGTTTTGACTGAAAACACAACGAATTTATCTCGACTTTAATGCCAGTACTCCGATTGCTCCTGAAGTTGCAGAAGCAATGAAGCCCTTTCTCACCCAACACTTTGGCAACCCCTCAAGTCTTCATTGGGCAGGAGTCCCTGCCAAAGAAGTTGTTGAGAATGCTCGAAAGCAGCTGGCAGGTCTACTCCAATGCCGTCCGGATGAGATTGTATTCACCAGCGGGGGAAGCGAGTCCAACAATCATGCGATTAAAGGAATCTTTTTTGCCCTGAGGGAGAAAGGGAATCACATCATCACGACACAGATTGAGCATCCGGCGGTCCTCAACCCCTGTCGTTTCCTTGAAAAACTAGGAGGAAAGGTGACCTATGTTAGAGTGGATCAATATGGGAAGGTCAATCCTTTAGAGATTGAGAAGGCTATTACTTTAAAAACGATTCTCATCACTGCGATGCATGCCAATAATGAGGTAGGAACTATACAGCCGATTGAAGAGATCTCAAAGATTGCAAAGAAACATGGGGTCCTCTTACATACGGATGCGGCCCAATCCGTGGGAAAGATAAATACAAAAATCGATGAACTTGGAGTGGACCTATTGTCTATAGCTGGTCACAAGCTCTATGCACCAAAGGGTGTAGGGGCTTTGTATATTCGTGAAGGAACGCCCGTTGAACCCCTGATTCATGGTGCAGGCCATGAATCCGGACGGCGGGCTGGAACCGAGAATGTCCTTCTTATCGTGGGACTTGGAAGGGCCTGCGAGATTGCCAAGAAATATTTGAACGACGACAGAATCTGTGATCTCAGAGATCGTTTCTGGGAACTACTTCAAGAAAACTTTGGGAGAGGAATCGTCCTAAATGGGCATCCCATCCATCGTCTTCCCAATACGCTTAATGTAAGTTTCGTCGGCAAGGTAGGAGAAGAAATACTATCTCAATTGGAGGGAGTGGCCGTTTCAACTGGTGCGGCCTGCCATTCCGGTTCGGTGGAATTATCACCTGTTCTGAAAGCCATGGGGGTCTCCCCTGAAGTTGGAATGGGGGCTATACGATTTAGCCTGGGCCGTATGACAACGATTCAAGAGTTGGAGAGAGTCATTCAGCTACTTAAAGATGCTATCCTTCCTCCGGCATCGACGACTTAAGGATAGCCAGCGCACATGAACAATTTTATTCTCGACCACGAACCCATCATCCGACTCAGTTTTTTCCTTGGTATCCTGGTTCTGATGGCCATCTGGGAACTGGTTGCCCCGCGACGGCCCCTAGCCACTTCAAAGACTTCGCGTTGGTTCAGCAACCTGAGTATTGTTCTTATTGATTCGCTTGCAGTCAGATTGTTGGTCCCCCTACAGGCTGTAGGTGTTGCCCTGTTCGTTGCAAAGCATGGCTGGGGCATATTAAACAACGTTATGTTACCACCCTGGATGAATATACTCTTGGGGATTTTGGGCCTCGATTTCGTTATCTACCTCCAGCATGCCATGTTTCATTCCATACCGGTTTTTTGGCGTCTTCACAGGATGCACCATTCCGATCTCGATTTTGATGTTACCACCGGGGTTCGTTTCCATCCCCTCGAGATACTCCTGTCCATGGGCATTAAGATGGCAGCTGTAGTAATTCTTGGGGCTTCTGCCGTAACT
>JBEKDJ010000477.1:0-5285 GCA_050014415.1 Thermodesulfobacteriota bacterium
GCTGCTTGCGATCCATACCAGGCATATCCTCTGATTTGTCAACCAAGTCAAGTCCTCAGGATCTGTTGAAAAAGCCATGATAGAGTCATCCCGAGGAGCCGCAGGCGACGAAGAATCCATAGTGCAATTGAACAAAAGAAGCTCTCAGGGTGAATATTTCCCTGATCCCAAAGCCAGTAGAGAACTTGCTGAGCACTCTAATAAAATCCCTCTCAATCCCCCCTTTATGGAAGGGGGGTAACAACGAGTTCTTCCCTTTAGCCGAGTGGAGGCAGAGGGGATTTGTCAAAAATCTTGGCTCAATGGCTATAGCACTTATCAGAAGCCTTGCCCTGAAAGGATGAGAATCAATTTATTTGGCGGTATCTCCCCTCCAAACAAAAGATCCCTTCTCTACACTTTTTATTTTTTATCTCACGCCCGCTTCGACATGAACCTTGTTAGGTTTCATCGAATCGGGAGATGCCGATTCGATGAAAGCTCTCAGCGCCAATTGCGCGCACACTACAATGGCTTGTCGATCGCCTTATCAATTACGCCCTTATCTGAATTAACAACTCTGCAGATGCCATCTCTGATGGAAACCCCATTAAAGTTAATTAACAAGCCTAATGGTTTGTTTGCCAGGCGCAAGTATGTCAAAAGCTGTTTCTGATGAACCGGCTGAATCTTTTCAACCGACTTTAGCTCCACTATCACTCTATCCTCTACCACCATGTCCAGATGGAAACCTTCTTCTGAAACCTTTTGCCCTTTATAAGTAACTGGCAAGGAAACCTCAGTTTTGACCTCCAGGCCGCAATTCTTCAATTCAATCGACAAGCATGAGTTATAGACGCTTTCAAGTAAATCTGGTCCAAGTTCTTTATGAACGGTTATTGCTGCACCGATGATCTTTGAAGTGAGCTCGTTTGATTCCATTTTATATTTCACGTTTTTCCAGACGGATAATTTTGCCGAAGGGATGGAGCTTATGGAGAATCCCGCCCGGGCGGGATTCTCCATAAACATATATCTTCCTCTATCTTCTCTGTGGCCTCTGCGAACTCTGTGTGAGATATCTTTTAATTTGGTTGCGGCTACGCCGCGCTGTGTCCTCTGCGACTGCGGTGAATACGTGATCGAATTTATTAAACAATGTACTCAGTGGCAATCAGTTTCTCTACACAGAAACAACAACGGCAAGACAAAGGATACGAATTTGCACCGCAACATGATAACCAAAAAAGAGAAATGGGGACCCTGGGGCAACAAAAGAGGCAGTGTCGTTTATTCCACGAACTCGGAAGGAAGAACAACTTCCCCTTTAATCATAATGCAATAAACAAGTCTGACCCCGATGACCCAGTCTTTCGGGTTTCACCGTACGTTTTTAAGGAACTTTGTTTGATTGAGCTAATCTACTTTAATCCATTCTCCCTTTTCGATGTTAGCCTGCCCTAAGATTCTTTTGAGGAGGTCTATGCTTATCTCTTTTTTGTGAGGATTTGGAATGGTGAGAACGAGATTACCCTTTACCATGTAAGGATGTTTCCCCCCACGGTAGGGTCCTTCGAATCCAAATCTTCTGAGTTTTCTGACAAGATGGGTCCAAGAGACCAGGGATAGTTTAGCCACTGATACTCATTTCCTTAGGTTCCCTAATACGATGTCTTCCTAGAGAAGGGATGGGTAATCCTCTTTTTAATCTCACAATGATCCACCCTTCGATAACCTCGGATAATCTTTTGCGACACTCTTCAAGTGTCTTTCCAGTTGCCCAGATTCCCTTCAATTCAGGTATCTCGCCATAATAGGGTTCTTCATCCTCAATAATTTCATATCTGGCTCTGGCCAATCCGGCTTCTATGTACTCTATAAGCATTGGAAATACCCCTCCACTCTCAAATCTTAATGATAATATTAAGCTTTCCAGTTCTGTTTGTAAAGGTGAATCTTAGTCATCTTATACCGCTTCAATGCTGGAAGTAGCGTTATACACGACGGCTTAAGTCAGAGGTTTCTGATCAAGGCTAAGGCCTTGAGTTACAGTTCGATATCGGTCTGTAACTCAGCCCTTCAGGGCTGATCGGTCCGGACCATAGAAGATTTATGCAATGATACCTATGTCGCCATTCCTTCTTCGGGAGAATGCCGATCATCGTAGTCACCGGGCTTATAAACGGCGTCCTTGTTTACCTGATGCCATTTGCCGGCTGGGGGCTTGCCTTCTTTGCCGTACTGTTTTCCATTGGCGAACAACGCGCACCGTTGGCCGGTATCCGAAGTTTTCATCATGGAACAGACCTCGTCACGCTACCGCTCCACCCTCTTTGGTGTTTACTATTTCACCATGCATTATACCGGCGCTATTTTCGCCCCGGTGATGGGGACAATCATTGACAGATGGGGCTTTAGCGTTAGCTTCACCGTAGCCAGTTGTACCGTGCTGTTGGTGACTCTAGTTTGTTCCCCGTTCCTGAAGGGCAGCCATGGCTGATCATAACTAGCATTTCCACTAACTCCCCAAAAGAAACTGGCAATCGACCGCTTCAGGTCAGAATTTCAAGGCGGCATCCTTGTCGGCGGGAATGTATTCGTTAATGAAATGTTTGGTGTCGTAGATCGTGATCATCTTCTCAAGAGACAGAATAAAGACGATGGGGATAACGGCCGCCCAAGTAGCGGCCAGGTGAGGAGAAGCGAAACCACTGACTAAGGCGCTGATCAATGCTATCAGGAGAATGGTCTCTACAATTCCGTCCGCTACGCCCATCATAGGATGACCTGCAAAAAAATAGCCACCGCCAGGGATCAGGAGAGATAGCTTGATCCCCTGTTTAAGGTTCTTAAATTCCAGATGACAATTGGGGCAAGAGAAAACACTTTTTTGAAGAGGACCAATGCATTTGGGGCACAGATGATGCCTCTCCAGGACTGCCGAAGGATGGATGCCTATTGGCAAGGTCGGCATGAGAGTCTTAAGCTTCTTAAATTCTCTGGATGGAATGTAATAGAACTTCTCCTTCTTTCCGCTCCTGTATTCCATCTTCAGCATCCGGGTTAGAAAGCCGCTCAGCTTGATATCCTCGATATCGCCGTATGGTACCTGTGCGACGGACTGCCTGGGAGAAAAATCTGCTCTGGTTGGAAAATGCAAAATCCTCTTGTTTGTAAGAATGAGCATGCATCTCTTTACATAGACGATGAGCAATCCGATCGTAAACTGCTCGAGAAAAGTCATTGGAGAAGTGGCCTTTACCGCAATAAGGATTTCCTCACCTGGATCTAAGACCTTTTTGAGAAACGGGGAGAACCTCTTAAGGATCTCCGTCTGCTCCTTCTTTATCTTCTCGCTAAACTTGTTCTTCTTCGTCGTAAAACATATTCCTTCATTAACGGGTAAATCTACCAGCCCGGGCTGGGCTCCCATTCTCATCTCCATCAGGCCTCCTTCCCTTGCTTTTCCGAAGTTAGGCAATAGGAGTCAACAGGGACGTAGGTTCAAATGCAACATAATCTTTGTCCCATTTATCAGCCACTTCTCCCGACGACGCCGTTAAATCCGGGACCTTCCGCCTCAACCTCTTGGTTATCTTGGCAGCTAGGTGTATCCTACTCCTCCCATTCGGCAATGTCAATTTCTGTTTGTACCGGTATCTATGTTAGCGAGCAGAGGATAAGATGTTTTCTTTTGCGACACAAAGTTGTATTTGAACCAACGTTCCCAAATCACAGGCACGGAGAGACCGAGTTCCAGCCGGAAGACAAGGTGCTTGCGCTCGTGAAGCGAACAAGCGAACAGGCTCTCCGAGAGATGTTGTAATCCGATTGTTGATAATCTATCGCTTCTCCCTTCTGAGGTATCCTAGGGGCCTGGCGTTCCATTACTTCATTTTTTCAAATGAATAGCGTGGCGCTTGCAAGCGGGTAAAATAGGTTGATTTTCCAATGGTAATTCTTTATCCTTGGAGTAAAAGTGAAAAGGAGATTGGAAAGATCGAGCCAACGATAAGCCAGTCGTTAAATATCCTGATCGTGGATGACGATGCTGTCAGCAACTTTCAGGATGCCTTAGCGGAGGCGTCACGAAGGTCTTTTGAACTTGCTTTTGTGGATCTCAGGCTTGGTACAGAAGATGGACTTGATTTGATCCCTTCTTTACTGGCAGCAGCGCCATGGCTTAAGATTATTGTCATTACAGCCTACGCTTCTATCGATACGGCCGTCGAGGCCATGCGACGCGGGGCAACCGACTACATTCCGAAACCATTCACGCCCGCTCAAGTAAAGCTTGCGGTCCATAAAGTTTTCGAAATGCGCACGCTGGAGCGGAAGATCGCAGCGCTGCAGGAGGATCTGGGTCGGTTAAACCCTGAGGCGGATTTTTCGTCCACAAGCGCTTCCATGCAGCGAGTGATCAACCTTTCACGCCAGGTAGCTTCCACTGACGCTACCATTCTTTTGTGTGGGGAAAGTGGAACAGGTAAGACCGTGCTCGCCCGCGCCATCCATTCCTGGAGCAAACGGGCCGACAAGCCTTTTGCCGTCATTTCCTGTCCCTCTCTTTTGCCAGAACTTCTGGAGAGCGAACTCTTTGGTCATGTTAAAGGGGCTTTTACCAGTGCCTTTCGGGATAATCCTGGCCGCATCGCAACATGTGAAGGGGGGACCCTTTTGCTGGATGAGATCGGCGATTTGCCGGCAAACCTGCAGCCAAAACTTCTGCGCTTTCTTCAGGACAGAGAGTATGAAAGAGTGGGAGATTATACAACACGAAAAGCGGACGTCCGCATCATCGCCAGCACTAACAGGGATCTCGATAGAGCAGTCAAAGAAGGCCAGTTTCGTGAAGACCTCTTTTATCGGCTCAATGTAATCCAGATCGAAATTCCTCCTTTGCGTGAACGGCCGGAGGATGTGACGATCCTTGCTGAGAGGTTATTACCCTTTTTTGGTCGGGCCAGGCATCATCTCTTTCTCGGTTTTACCCCAGAGGCGCTTCAAGCATTCAAACAATACCACTGGCCGGGAAACCTCAGAGAGCTGCGAAACGTTGTTGAACGGGCAGCCATTCTCTGTCAAACAGACAAGGTTGGTATTGAATGTCTTCCTGAAAATCTGTTGTCAAGTGATTCAGGCGCAAGACCTGGCGATAGGGTCTCTTTGGAGAAAATCGAGGAGGAACATATCCGGCGGGTGTTGGCTACGACAAAATCGCTTCAAGAGGCCGCAGATATACTCGGCATAGATCAGGCGACCCTATGGCGCCGCAGGAAGAAGTACGGGATTTGATATTAGTGGAA
>JBEKDJ010000478.1:0-3496 GCA_050014415.1 Thermodesulfobacteriota bacterium
GATATCAACTACGATGAGCGATGACATGTAGGTCACGGCATCGTGAGATTATACTGTTTCAAAGTTTCGATTGAACGATGTCGTGACACTTTTTTCTGTGCACGATGTCCTGGCACTCATCAATTAGCCATAAATCTTTGAATGCCGGATTTATAATGACGGCGGCCAATGTTATCAATCGAATGGTCTCTAAAGGTAAAGCAGAAGTCCATGCCCAGATCGGACTGAATCTTTCCCCCTGCCCGAATGATTGTTCATTCTGTGCGTTTGCTGCCAAAAATGGAGTGTTTAATGAATCAAAAGAACTGAATATCGAAGATATTGTTCTATTGGCACTTAAAGCCGAAGCCGATGGAGCCAATGCCATATTTTTTATGACTACCCATAACTATTCATTCAAGAAATACATAGAAATATCAAAGGAGGTAAGGGCAAAACTTAAACCTGATACCCTCATGATAGCGAATATAGGAGATTTTGGATATGAAGAAGGCAAGCAATTGAAAAACGCCGGTTATGCGGGGATATATCACGCTGTCAGGATGGGTGAAGGAAGAAACACCCGAATTGCTCCTGAGACTCGCTTAGATACAATGAAAACAGCCCGCGATGCGGGACTTTTGATTGGAACATGTGTTGAACCCATAGGCCCGGAACACTCCGTTGAGGAAATTGCAGAAAAGATTCTGATAGGAAGAGAAATAAATCCCTGTTACAGCGGGGCCATGAGGAGGATCAACATTCCCGGTTCTGAGCTTGAGCAGTATGGAATGATGAGTGAGTATAGACTTGCATTTCTGGTCGCAGTCGTTCGATTGGCTATGGGCAGAGATCTTATCGGAAACTGTACTCATGAACCCAATCTATTGGGAGCGATAGCCGGAGCCAATCTTTTTTGGGCTGAAGTGGGCACCAATCCCCGTGATATTGAAGTTGAGACCTCCGAAGGAAGAGGGTTGGACATTCAATCCTGTATTGCAATGTTTAAAGAAGCTGATTTTGGCATACTTAAAGGCCCGTCAATCATTTATAGAGAGCCTTGTTATAATCTCCTTCCCAAGTTCGGAAAAGAGATCCTTTCTATTGACAGGAATAATATTAAAGGTAATTCACAGGAGAAAACATGGAACTTACCAAATCAGAATGTGCCAAGTGTGGGATCAAAGAAAAAATCTGCCAATCACCAGAGGGTCAGGGACCGGGCTTCTGCCCAACCCTCCACCGCAAAAAAGTGATAGGAAAGGCCAATGAAGAATATGCAAGGCCGGATATCCTTAAATTCGCTCACGAAGCATCTGTTCAGGAAGCAGAATGTTATATCAACCGAGGAGTGAAACCTTATGTTTTGCATCCGACGAAGCCCCGTGTCCAAGAGATCTGCGAATTCGCCCAAAAGATGGGCTATAGAAAACTGGGACTCGCCTTCTGCGGTGGCCTGCCTGGAGAAGCCCTTTCTCTTACAAAGATATTGGAGGCCCAGGGGTTTGAAGTTGTTTCTATCTCCTGCAAAGCAGGGAGAACTCCGAAAGAACAGATTGGCATAAAAGAAGAGGACAAGATTCGGATCGGTGAGTTTGAGTCGATGTGCAGTCCCGTTGCCCAGGCCATGATTCTCAATGAAGAAGGAACCGATTTTAACATTCTGGTCGGCCTCTGCGTGGGACACGACTCTCTTTTCCTGAGATATTCTGAAGCCTATTGCACAGTGCTTGTAACAAAAGATCGAGTTTTGGGTCATAATCCTGCTGTTGCTCTTTACACCTCAAGCTCCTATTATGCCCGAATGCTAAGAAAGGGATTTTGAAAGTTCTTGATTTCTATCTTTTTCGAATGAGTACTCAGGAACGCTGCATCCAAGAAAAAAAGATCCTCTGGAATCCCTATCTGAAGGAGCAAGAACGGAAAGGGATCAAGGTGAGCGAATGGCTCATCCAAAATGGCATGGATACAGTCTAAACCAGAAAAACCTTTGATGGCAAGGGACCTCCATTTCCCCATATGTTCTTTCGGAAGGAGGGCAACACTTTAGCTTTTTGAAAGAGAATGGGATTAGTCCCCTGGTCAGAGATGCTTCCAAAGTCTTAGAATGCGGTCTTTTATTTTCATGCTTTGAAATGGCGAAAGCTTAGAGGACGCTGCAATACTTTTGGAGCCATCTGAATGTCGTAGACTCGACCCTTCGAGATCCAGTAAAAGGTTTCCGCTCTAAAACTTTTCCAGTATCCCTGACCGGTGTCCCATAGGTCTGTTTTTTCAAAGCGCTAAAGTGTTACGAAGGAGATATTTTTTTAATTACGTCGTAGAAGGGAATCGATGTTAAACCTCTTTGAAACCACTTTTGAACATATCCAAGTGGGCCATCGCTTCTCTCCTCTTATCTATCCTGTTTCGGAGGAATTGATCTTTAAATATGCCGATGCGGTCGATGATTTGAACTTCTTCCACAGGGACCCGGTGAAAGCCTCCTCTGGGCCATTCGGAGGAATCATTGCCCCTCCTACTATTGCAAGCTTATTCGTATTGAAAGCCTATCGTACTGACTGGATTCCTCCACCAGGAGGAATCCATCTTAAGCAAAAGTTCGGATTTTATGGAACTATACATCCAGATGACACCCTCTCTGTTCAGGCAGAGCTCACACAGAAGGTGAAAAAGAAAGGAAACTGGTACCTCACCTTTGCCATTCATAGCCAGAATCAAAAGGGAGAAATCGTGGTATGGAGCGAATCCACCTCTGTGTGGGGAAATTTAGAGAAAAAAGTTAGGAAAAATCAAAACTCAAAGATGACAGAATTCCAAAGTCAGACAGTAGCAATAACTAATGATTCGGATCCTCAGACTCAAGGGTGGGCAATTGGTAATTCTCTTCCATCTCTGACCAAGAAGATTACGAGAGAGAAAATTGAACAGTATGAGGAAATCCTGGGTATTGACAACCCGGTCCATTTTGATGAGGAATATGCAAGGTCCACTCCTTTCGGAGGTGTCATCGCCCATGGATTAATGAGCGCAGCTTATATTTCCGAGTCCATGATGAAGGTCTTTCCTTGGGAGTGGGTCCATCATGGAGAAATGGAAATTCGTTTTCTTCATCCCATAAGACCCGAGATACTGTTCGAACCCAAGGTGAACTCAAGAAAAAGAAATCCAAGGGGAAAGGAGTTTTTTTAATATTTGATGTAGAATGTAAGAATCAATGTGGAGAAACAGTGCTACTGGGTACCGCAACCGTTCCAATTTTTAATAATAAATAGAAATAGGAGGATTTCCATGTCTTTTGAAACGATTCTAATCAAAAAACAGGACCAAATCGGCATCATCACCCTCAACCGTCCACAAAAATTCAATACCTTTAACAGCCAGATGGCTGAAGAACTCAATACTGCTTTACGACAATTGGATGAAGATGCCAAGGTCCGAGTTGTCATCGTCAAAGGAGCGGGTAAAGTCTTCTCAACAGGGATCGATGTGAGTGAATTTCAAGGGAAAACTCCTT
>JBEKDJ010000479.1:0-3496 GCA_050014415.1 Thermodesulfobacteriota bacterium
TGGTGAGATGGGTCATATTGGGTATCGAAAAATAGGCCGCAAGGCTTCGACGCGAACGTTATGGAAACCCCTCTTCGCCAGGAAGTTGTTCTGCGAACCGATGGTTTGGGCAAGAAGTTCGGGAAGCGCTGGGCCGCAAAGGGCTTAAACCTTGAAGTCTGCCGCGGGGATGTGTTCTGCTTTCTGGGGCCTAATGGAGCGGGCAAAAGCACGACCATACGAATGATTCTCACGCTTCTTATTCCTACGACCGGGTCGATCAAACTATTTGGAAAGGATCTTCATCGCAACCGCGGCGCGGTTCTCTCCCGTGTCTGCGGGATTGTTGAAAAACCGGACTTCTACCTTTATCTTTCCGCCTATAAGAATCTGGAGATTCTTGGCTCGATGACTCGTCGGGTCCGCGGAGATGAGATCCTTGAGGCCCTCGAAGTGGTAGGGTTGAGAGCTCGCGCTTCTGAGAAGGTGAGAACCTTTTCACACGGAATGAAACAAAGGCTCGGCATCGCTCAAGCCCTGCTCACAGGACCAGAGCTGATTATCCTTGACGAGCCGACGACAGGCCTTGACCCCCAGGGAATGAAGGAGGTCAGAGAACTGATCAAGAGGCTCTCAAGGGAGCATGAAATGACCGTCTTCCTTTCCTCTCATCTTCTTTCCGAAGTGGAACAGGTGGCCACAAGGATGGCCGTGATCAATCACGGCGAGATCATCGCTCAGGGGTCTGTTTCCGAGCTGCTCCAAAAAGAACCGACGGATTATTCAATTCAAGCATCACCCCATCCCTCAGCCATCAAGCTCATTGGAGAGTTTCCTTGGGTTGAAGTCCTCTCAACGGAAGACGGCAAGATTGAGGTGCGCATCGAGCCCGGCCGTTCCTCAGAACTCATCCGGCTTCTCGTGACAAATGGCATCGAGGTCTTCTCATATTATCCACACCGAACACTCGAAGACTTTTTCTTAAGGATAACCGAGGGTACATCCGAGATATGAAGGTATTCTGGTTTGAGCTATATAAGACATTCAGTCGATGGCGAACCTACATTGGCTTTGGGGCCATTGCCCTGATTGTCATTTTGGCCGAAGTGGTGATGAAACTGAGCGCAGGTGAAATCCTCGGTCGCATGACGCGACCCATGCAGAAAGACTTTCTCATCTTTGGAAACGTCCTCAACGGTTGGTTCATTACGGCTTTCATCATGAACAGTTTTCACATACACATTCCTTTCTTCATCACGCTTGTTGCCGGAGACATTGTCTCAAGCGAAGCCACCTCGGGCACCGTGAGGCTGCTTCTGATACGGCCACCTTCTCGAAGCCGGATCATCACGGCTAAATACTTGGCAACGCTCTCTTATACGGCAGGGGTGGTTATCTTCCTCGGCCTCGTGTGCATCTTGCTCGGACTTGTTCTTTTTGGCAGCGGCGACTTGATTATGAATTATGAGAGGCAGTTTCGTATTGTCTTCATCCCCGAGGCCAAGATACCCATAAGAATGCTTCTTGCATTCACTGCTGCGATCTGGTCAATGGCGGTCGTCGCTTCAATCGCATTTCTCTTTTCGACCCTTGCCGAGAATTCCATTGGGCCTATCTTTGGCACGATGGCCGTCGTCGTTGTTTTCTTTGTTCTCGGAAACTTCCCCTTCGATTTCTTCCGGACTCTCAGCCCCTATCTCTTCACGACCTATATGAACATTTGGCAACGATTCCTCGATGACCCCATCCCGTGGCCGGAGATAGCCAGGTCCGGAACGATTCTCGGTCTCCACAGCATCGTCCTGTTCTTGATCGCCTTCATCGTCTATCAGAGAAAGGACATAAAGAGTTGAAGAGATTCTTCCTATTGGGGATGACTCTGTTTTTCCTCTCAACGGAATTGATTCAAGGCCAGGAGAATCCTTCTCGCTATCTTCTTTCAATGCAAAGGAAGTATTCTGGTTTGAAGGATTACACGGCCGACATACGGATCCATTTTGACATGGAAGCTCTTAAGGCGCCGGACATGCAGGCAAAACTCTACTATAAATCTCCTGACAAAATGAAGGTGGAATCAAAAGGAGTCTTTTTCTTTCCAAGAGAGGCTGGATATTTTAACCCTTCGACGTTCAAGCCAGAAGACTTCGAGGTCAAATTCCTCGAACACTTGATCTATGAACGTAAGAGCGCCGTGAGGTTACAGCTTACTCCGAGGGAGCTTAAAAGATCCAACCAGCGATTTGTTTTGACAGTTGACATGGATCAGAACCTGATCCTAAGAATCGACTCATTGACCGTCGAAGGGAAAAAGATGATCGCCACCATCGATTACGGGAAGTTCGAAGAATTCGATCTTCCGACACATATCGAGATCCAGCTTGAAGTTCCCCCTACCGAACCAGAAAGAATGAGAGAGTTTGGGCCCTTTGCTCAGAAATCAAAAGGGGTCACCGGCAAGGTCGATATCACCTACTCAAACTACAAGGTAAATTCAGGACTCAGCGATGAGATTTTCCGGGAGACTGAGCCTCTGAAATCGAAGTAAGCCAATTCTTCTCTATACGACAAACCCACGTCTTCCACAGCGCGGCGCAGCCGCGACCAAATGACACTGTTTCTCTCACGGCGCACTCAGAGGGGTAGAGCCTTTGAGTCGAATCGTTGGGAGGACGATTCGACTCAAGCACACATGAAAATGTTCTGAAAAACGAGGCCTTGGTCTGATTTCCTCTCTCAGAAGATCAGACCAAGGATGTCTTCTCTGTGACCTCTGTGAGCTCAAGCGAAGCGGGCGAGAGACCATGACAATTTTGCTTTGAAATAGACATGAGGCAATCGTAATAAAGCATTGACATGAGGTTCATTTTAGAGATAATCGGTTGGCATGGCTCGAAAACCACGTGTTTATTTTCCAGGCGCTTTGTATCAAGCTGTCTCCAGGGGAAAACAACGCGGATCAATTTCAGAGAAGCCCGATGAGAATAAGTCAGGCAATCATAGAATTTAAGACCAGGCTCTGCAAAGACGAGTCCCTCAGAAAAATAGTGTAGGAACTAAGGGGACGTTGGTTCTAAAACGACTTGACAAATTAAGTAAAGAGATATAATATTGCAACATGCCTAGACAGCCAAGACTCGATGCTCCTGGAGCGTTGCACCATCTCATGGGACGAGGCATCCAGCGGACACAGATATTCCGCACGGATCGAGACCGGGAGGACTTCTTGAACAGGCTGCAAGAATTGTGCAGGGACGAGAATCTGATTGTCTATGCCTGGTCTCTTATGACTAACCACTATCATCTACTGGTTCGGACCGGCCGCCAATCTCTATCCAAGACTATGAGGAAGCTTTTGACGGGGTATGCGGTGAACTTTAACCTGCGACACAGGAGAAATGGTCATCTCTTTCAGAACAGGTATAAATCGATCATCTGTGAAGAGGATCCTTACCTGCTGGAACTGACCCGATATATTCACTTGAATCCGATAAGAGCGGGGATAGTGGGTAAGCTAGGG
>JBEKDJ010000480.1:0-3455 GCA_050014415.1 Thermodesulfobacteriota bacterium
TGGATCTCCTCTGCAGAGGGCGTGAGATTTGCTGAGGTCATCCGGAGCTTTACTCAAAAGATTAAAGAGTTGGGACCTTCACAGCTCAAGACATCTTATGCATGACAAGGATTTAATGTCAAATGTCAAAGTTCAAAATTCAAATGAAATCCAAAGTCCAAACAACAAATTTGTCAAAAGAGGAAATGTTTTGTCATTGAATCAATTTGATATTGATTTGGCATTTGGATTTTGACATTTGGAATTGGTTTAAAAAAAGAAGGATGGAAAGATGAAGGCGATGTTGGAAAGAGTTAAAGGGTTGCTTGAATCTGGAGAGATCGCTGGGTTCATTGGGCTGAAACTGGAGCATGGCCATCCCGAACCCTATCTGTTCACGAAGGATCACCTGGAGGATCTAGAATCGCTTTTGGTGGGGGATGTGCGGTATCCATTGAATAAAGTCCTCCTGAAGGTGGCCAACCAATACCCCGAGCTCAATTTCGGAGTCATGGTGAGAGGTTGTGATGAGAGGGGTCTGACAGAGCTCTTTAAATGGAACCAACTCCGCAGGGATCGGGTCGTCCCGATCGGGGTTGCGTGTCCCCATGAGTTGGCCGAAGCCTGTGAGTGCTACAAACCATACCCGTCCCAATGGCTGGTGGGAGAGAAGACCGAAGGAATTGCCAAGAGCAAGCGGTTACAAAAGATTGAAGGGATGCAACAGGACGAAAGGCTAAGTTACTGGCAGAATCAGTTTAATAAGTGCATCAAATGTTATGGATGCAGAGATGTCTGTCCCATGTGTTTCTGCGAGGTCTGCAGCCTCGAGGATCGGAATTTCATCTTAACCGGAAAGATTCCTCCTGAGAATCCCACCTTTCACCTGAGCCGGGCGGTCCACATGGTAGGCCGCTGCATCGACTGCGGCCTCTGTGAAGAGGCCTGTCCTTCCAATATCCCTGTTCGGACCCTTTATAAAAAGGTGGGGGAAATCGTCATGGATGTCTTCGGCTACAGGACCGGAGAGTCAGCAGAAGGGAAATCTCCCTTGAACATTTTGGGGGAGGTCACTTTAGAATTATCGGATGTCAATAAATAGGAAGAGGCGGAGATGGAGTATAAGACGGTTCTAACGACTTGCGGCTATTGTGGATGTGGTTGTGGTCTTTATCTGGAAGTTCTGGACGGGGAGTTAGTGGGGACCCTGCCCTGTAAAACGGATTCGGTCAGTCAAGGAGGGCTCTGTATCAAGGGCTGGAATCTCCACGAATTTGTCAATAACAGTGATCGGCTGACCAAACCTCTTATAAAGAAAGAAGGGCAATTCAGAGAAGCGACCTGGGACGAAGCTCTCGATCATGTCGCCTCTCGCCTCAAAGAGATTAAAGAGAAGAACGGACCAGATAGTATTGCCTTTCTCGCTTCCGCCAAGTGCACCAACGAGGAGAATTACCTTCTTCAGAAGTTGGCTCGGGCAGTGGTTGGGACGAACAACGTCGACCACTGCGCCCGTCTCTGACACTCCTCCACGGTGGCTGGTCTGGCCGCCGCCTTCGGAAGTGGAGCGATGACGAACGCCATTGCGGAGATGGAAGACGCCAAGTGCATCTTCATCATCGGTTCGAATACCACGGAGGCTCACCCTCTCATCGGTTCAAGAATCTTCAAGGCAAAGGCAAAGGGAGCCAAGATCATTGTCGCAGATCCAAGGAAGATTCAGCTGGCTTCTTATGCAGATGTTTTTGTCCGTCAAAATCTGGGAACGGATGTTGCCCTCATCAATGGAATCATGAATGTCATCCTCAAAGAGAGGTGGTACGACAGCGACTTTGTCAAAGAACGGACAGAGGGTTTTGAGAACTTTCAAAAGGTTGTGGAAGGGTACACTCCGGACAAGGTGGAAAAGATTACAGGGGTTAAGGCAGAGGATATTAAAAAAATCGCTCTCCTCTATGCTCGGTCTGAATCTTCATCCATTGTCTATGCCATGGGGATCACCCAGCACGTCACAGGAGTGGATAATGTCAAGTCTCTGGCCAACCTGGCAATGCTCAGTGGACAGATTGGGAAGGAGAGCGCAGGGGTAAACCCCCTTCGAGGCCAGAACAATGTTCAAGGGGCGTGTGACATGGGAGGTCTCCCAAATGTCTATCCTGGCTATCAGGTTATTACGGACGGACAGATCGCAGAAAAGTTTGGAAAGGCCTGGAAGGCCAAAGTTTCCACCCAAGTGGGGTTGATGCTGCCGGAAATGTTGAAGGCGGCTCACTCAGGAGAAGTGAAGGCCATGTTCATCCTGGGAGAGAATCCCATGGTCAGCGATGCGGATATTCACCATGTGGAGGAATGCCTCAAATCTCTCGATTTTTTGGTCGTACAGGATATTTTCATGTCGGAGACTGCTCAGCTGGCAGAGGTGATTCTTCCAGGAGTCTCCTTTGCCGAAAAGGAAGGTACGTTCACGAACACCGAAAGAAAGGTGAAACGGGTCAGAAAGGCCATAGAACCTATCGGAGAATCGAGACCAGATTGGAAAATTATCTGCGACCTATCCACCCGGATGGGTTATCCAATGAGTTATGATGACCCCTCTCAGATCATGGAAGAAGTTGCCCAGTTGACTCCAAGTTACGGAGGCATCTACTATGATAGGATCGAGAAGGATGGGCTCCACTGGCCTTGTCCAAACCGAGCACATCCAGGCACTCCCTTTTTACACAAGGATCGATTTACCCGGGGCTTGGGTCTGTTTCATGCAATCGAATATCTCCCGCCGGAGGAGTTGCCAGATAAGGAGTATCCCTATATGTTGACCACAGGAAGAATTTATGTGCACTATCATACCGGTACCATGACCCGTCGGTCTCCCACATTGAACAAAGAGGTAGAAGAGGCATTTGCAGAGATCAACCCTCGACAGGCCAAGGAATTGGGAATTAGCCAAGGGGAAAAGGTTAAGGTTCTCTCCAGAAGGGGAGAAATCGAGATTAAAGCAGACCTGAGCGAACGGATGGAGAGGGGTATGATCTTCATCCCCTTCCATTTTGTTGAAAGTGCGGCCAATAGGTTGACCAATCCCGCCTTCGATCCCATTGCAAAGATCCCGGAGTTTAAGGTCTGTGCGGTCAGGATCGAGAAGATAGATAGAATATCGACTCCTCCCTCTGCCACCACCAACTGATTGGACTCGCCAAGCTGAGTTGTGCTCCCTTAACATGTTATTTATTTCACTAAGCCCTTTCTATTTTTAATTCCCGAATCGTGTAGACAAGAAAGTTAAATAAACACAATGGATTATGTGGCGCCTAAAAAAGCTCCATCAACCGTAAAATTTTTCTTGACAAAAGAAAAGCAATTTTGTAGTTTGGTCACGAACAAGAAACTTTTCACAAATGGAACCTTACATAAGAACTTCCGAAATATTATTGAAGGTTGCTGTGGGGCAACATCCCGACCATGATAAAACCTATCTC
>JBEKDJ010000481.1:0-3818 GCA_050014415.1 Thermodesulfobacteriota bacterium
CATCTTCTGTGGTCTTCACATGTCTGTAAATACGTTCTGAGTCAAGGTTTTCAAGAAACAGAGATGCGGAAACTATGGCCGGCAGTTCCTCAAATAGCATTTCCTTCGCTACAGACGATGCAATATTCCTGCCGGAAGAGGGGAGACCTATGAAAAACCTCGCTTCCACATATTCATCGCTTATGACTACTGAGCTTCTGTCAAGGACGCATTGGCTCGGTTCGGCAATGGTAATTACTCCAGAATTCCCCGTTTCTCTCCTTCCCTTTGAAAGCTTTGAGCAATTGTCAAAAAACGTACGCGCGAGGAAATCTCTTAACGCGGTTTTCCTCACAAGAGGATGCGCCATATCATCAAGAAAACCAGCGTCTGATTTCTTAACGCGAGCCCTGTAAATGCCGGTATATGCCGGTGCATAAGGGTCCTTGGGAATCTGGTCAACAAAGAGTGAGAAGCGAGAATAGTCATGTTTTCCTATGAGCGATTGATACGCAGCGTAGTCTTTTCCGTCAATGCCGTGCAGCTGATGTTTAAGTCGGTTTGATTCTTCCATCATTCAGTCTCCTTCATTGTGACGTGGGGCGCATTAACAGTATTCATCCTGTCAATATCAAATGGGGGCAGGATTTCGGCCAACTCTGAAATATCTGCACTTGAGGTTTGTCTATACCCCCTAATGTGATACAAAAAGCGAAGTTACTTCGTCTATCCCCAATTTAGATTACTACTTCAAATCTATATTTTTTGCCAAAATCTGTCAATGATGACTTCAGGAAGAAGTCAACGGTCCCAATTTCGGGGCATCCAGAAGTTGAACATTTCTTGCCAGCTTCCGCACCTGATAACAGGCTCAGGCGAGAGCGTATATGATCTTCAAATCGTAGCTTCTTGGGCCTTTAAAAACACAACGTTGATAGCAGAAACTGAAACTCGGCAAACACCTACAACATAACAATACGTCGGCCCCGAGATCTGAGATCACTTTTGGGAGGGGAATCAGAACTTTTCAGTGGGAGACGACACGAGCCATCCGTTTTACGGATGGTTGTTAATTCTGTTTTCAGGGGTATTTTATATATTTTTCAAACCATGTCAATACCTTCTGCCAGCCATCCACAGCAGCATGTACCCGGTAGCTCGGCCGGTCAACTGAAAAAAAAGCGTGACCGGCATTTTCGTAGGTGTGGAACTCGTATGTCTTGTTAAAGTGTTTGAGCTCTTCCTCCATGCGCGCGACATCCTGAGGGGAAGGTGAGGTATCTTCCGCCCCAAAGAGGCCCAGTAGGGGGCAGGCGAGATTCTTCGTCATATCAATAGGAGCCACCGGTTGGCGTGGCGTAAGGTCCTCGGCTTTGGCAACTACCTTCCCTCCGTAGCAATCTACCGCAGCATCGATCCGCTTGATGTTGCAAGCCACGAGGTAGGCCTGCCGGCCACCGGAACAAAAACCGATGACGCCGACTTTACCCCTGTAGTACGGCTGCGTCTCCAGGTACCTTATAGCCGCATCGATGTCGCCAATACAGCGTTCGTCGGGTACCATGCCAGCAGCGCGAACCTTTGCGGAGATCTCCTCGGCACTGCCCGGCCCCTCCCGATGGTGGAGATGGGGCGAAAAGGCCGCATACCCGTGATAGGCCAGTTTCCTTGTCATTTCCTTCGTGGCTTCATCCCAGCCTGGGAGGTGATGAATGACAATGACGCCCGGGAAAGGCCCTGCGCCCAGCGGACGCGCCAGATACCCCTCAATCGCATCTCCATTGTGCCCCTTAAAACCTACCGTCTCGGCTATCATACCTTCATACATGGCTGATTCGCTCCCTTATCACCTGATGGCCTAATAAGTTGTTGCACTTTCGAGTGCATTCTTAGCTTTGCTGTTTTGTAAATGTCCTTGGGAATGCCAAAATAATTCGAACTGCTGCAAAGGATCACAAAATTGTGGGCTATTTTCAGGGCTTCCAAATCACGACAAAAATCGCTCTTGAGTGAATTGAGTATATGGCAAAGGGAGTTATGTGTCAAGGTTAAAGTGCCAATGGCATCATTTGCGAATCTGTTTGACTGCAAGGAACGAGTAAATATGATTGACCTTGCCCCTGTTTTCCAATATAGTGATATTCAATTTCATTCATTCTTCCAATCTATCTGACTTCCAACTTCGAGGTTACATCATGGAGCAATACCTCCATCGTGAGATGGGGGAGCATGGATCTGGTTGGTGGCTAATGCCCTCGTTCAGGCATATCACCCATTTAGATCATAACTTTGGGATTTCTACAAAAAACCTATCTACTCAAAAAAGGAGAAAAGAGGATGGATCAAAAAATTATCGACCTGTACGATGAATACGCTCATGAATTACTAGATCGCCGTGAATTTCTCAGGAGATTGTCTGTTCTAGCGGGGAGCACTGCCGCTGCCATCGCTCTGCTGCCCTTACTAGAAAATAACAATGCCAAGGCCGAAGTCGTTCCAATGAATGATCCTCGTCTTTATACGGAGCATATGAAATATCCCGGAGCTACAGGCGAGGTTCTTGCCTATCTGGCGAGGCCGAAGGGAGATGAAAAGATACCCGGGGTGGTCGTCATCCATGAAAACAGAGGTCTTGTCCCCCATATTGAGGACGTTACGAGACGTGTGGCATTAGAGGGGTTTTTGGCTATTGCTCCAGACGCTTTAACACCCCTTGGGGGGACTCCCGAAGATCCCGAAAAGGCTCCATCGCTCATCCAAAAGCTGGATAGTCAATCAACCATACAGAATTACCTTGCTGCGGTAAAGTACCTAAAGACGCATCCTTTATCCACTGGAAAGATCGGAGTTATTGGCTTCTGCTGGGGAGGGGCGATGGCAAACCAAGTTGCAGTCAACTCCCGCGATGTGTTGGCCGTGGTTCCCTACTATGGCAGGCAACCTGCGTCTGAAGATGTCCCTAAAATTCAGGCCTCTTTGCTTCTCCACTATGCTGGTCTCGACGAAGGAATTAACAAGGGGATCCCGGCATACGAAGAAGCTCTAAAAAAGTTATCGATAGACTACAAGATATATATGTACGAGGGTGCCAATCACGCGTTTAACAATGACACAAACCCTGCCCGATATAACAGAGAAGCGGCCCAGCTTGCCTGGAAGCGAACAATTTCGTTCTTAAAAGAGAAGCTCAAAAAATGACGTCCAGTCGGTAACTTGACAACTGCTGGAAGTTGACGGATTCCAGAACTGCACACCCCAGCAATGATCTGGCGTTTTTTTATTTTTGGCAACAGCAGGTTCAAAGGCTCATTTCCCCAAGCAGCATCTCTTGTACTTTAGGCCGCTGCCACACGGACACGGATCGTTGCGACCTGTCTTGGGACTTACCCGGGCACCTTTGGCCTGCGCCAGGGGGATTTGCCGTTCAAGGGACTGCTGGCGCCATAGGGCGGATAGAAAGTCTATAGCCTGCGCACAGGTAGTTCAGCCCCGCTTCGCCATCTGGCGTCTGAAGGATGCGGTCCTTCGGGCACCCACCATGACACATATCGAGGACCTCACAAGCCTGACAAAAGCCGGGTAAGGTATTCAACTTAGCCTGGCTAAATGCCCTCTGCGCTGGACTCTCTAGCAGATCAGCCAGCGGAATTTCCTGGATATTCCCCAGCCGATGCTCTGTGTCGACGAAGTGATCACACGAAAAGAAGTCGCCGTTGTGTTCGACGACAGGGACATCACCGCAAGTCTTCCGAAAGATACAGAGTGCATGGTCTTGCCCGAAGGCAGTTCTAGCTGCCTCCTCAAATATCTGCACCTTGACTCGCTCGACATCCTGGCTC
>JBEKDJ010000482.1:0-3427 GCA_050014415.1 Thermodesulfobacteriota bacterium
TACCTTTGTGGCCCTGCTTAAGCCGCATTTCAGTTTTCAGCCTTTTCCAGAAGCATCAAAGCTATTCTCCACTTTTCTTAATTCATAAACCTTAACATTGAAAAGGCAGTTGGGTATGCTTCCCAACCCTTCACCCTGTCAGTTTTTGACATGTTTTATAGCCAACATACGACATCACCTCAGGTGAGATCTGGGATATGCTTGGAGGAGTAGTAGCGAACCGCTTAGGGGTTCCGTTGCTAAGTTTTTCCAGTATATCCGGCCGCCTTCTGGTGTCGTTTTTATCAACTGCTAGGTAAATTATAGACCTTTTGCTAAAAATTTGGCAGATCGGCATGAAATTTGCTGAAAAATGTATTATGTTGAAAGTTTTAAGGAGGATTGAGATGAAATGTCAGCGATGCGGTGGTATAATGGTCTTGGAAAAGTTCTATGGCACATCCGAGGTGTTCTTGGGGTGGAGATGTATCGCCTGCGGGGACATTGTTGACCAGGTGATTCTTGAGAATCGACTCGGTCAGAAATGATCATATCCTTTTTGCAAAAACTACACTGCGAGCCAGTTGAGGATTTCCACGGTAATCAAACATTGACGCCCGAGCGGATTTCGGAATGTCTTCGATTGGAGACCGAGTGTCGTGATCTCCGTCTCGGAGAGAAGGGTTTGAGAAAAGCAAAGGAATCCAACTTTCTCCATCACATAGTCGACAAATTTACTGTTACCTTGACAGACCTTGGACAGGCTGAGTATATCGTTTTATCATTGGAGTAAGGTGAGTCTCAGCTAAACCCTTGGGGCAAGCTGATCTCCCATCCTTCCGCTCGAGAGGGGAGGGGTGGGGAAAAAAGAGAGGGAGAATATGTCGAATTGGGAATACCAGGTTACGCTTCACGAGCTTCCACCGCGGTGTGAAAAGGAGAATATTATCGAATGCGATCAGGCAGGGCGATGTTTTGTCCACGATGTGTGCCAGGGAGGTGTTGGATGGTTGGAGGACCTCTTTCGTGCCAAAGGGAGAGAAGGTTGGGAACTGGTTCAGTCTGGATACCATAACAGGGAAGTCCTTTGTATATGGAAGAAGAGAACGGGAATCAGGAAGAAGGGTTAAAAGAATTCATTCTCTCAAAGATCGAAGAGAGAGGCCCTGTCCCTTTTTCTCAGTTCATGGAGTGGTGTCTCTATCATCCAGATTATGGTTACTACCAATCCGGAAGGGCAAAGATCGGGAAGGATGGCGACTATTACACCAGTCCATCCGTCCATCCTCTCTTTGGTCATTTGATCGCCAAGCAACTCTCTCAGATGGCGGAGATATTAGGAGGTGAGAACTTTGATCTGGTCGAAATGGGAGGAGGCAAGGGCTTCCTTTGTAAGGACATTTTAGACTGGACGAAGAGAAACAGACCGGATTTTTACCACCGCCTCAAGTACCACCTGCTTGAAACCTCCCCCCGCTTCCTAATAGAGCAAAAGAGGAGGCTCTCTCAGCAAGAGAGGGAGGGGAAGGTCGATTGGATAGATTCCGAAGCATTTGATCATGGGAAGATTCAAATCCAAGGCTGTTTCCTTGCCAATGAGCTCGTTGACGCCTTTCCTGTTCATCGGGTAGTCCTCGATCAAGGAAGTTTGAAAGAGATCTACGTCACGCAGAAAAACGGTAGATTTGAAGAGCGATGGGGGAAGCCTTCTGACCGAGGGATTTCTGACTATTTCAGATCGATTGGGATCACTCTGGAGCAGGGCCAGAAGGCGGAGGCTAACTTAGAAGCCCTGAAATGGGTAGAGAGAGTGAGTCGGTGCTTGAAGCGAGGATTCGTCGTAACGATCGATTATGGTTATCTCGCTCGTGAACTCTATGCCCCCTATCGAAGAGAAGGAACACTGCTCTGCTATTACCAACATCAAACATCAGAAAATCCGTATGAGAGATTGGGAGCACAGGACATCACGTCCCATGTCAACTTCACGAGCCTGATTCAAAAGGGAGAGGAGGAAGGCCTCAAGCTCACCGGCCTCGTTCCACAGTATCGTTTTCTCATGGGGTTAGGTATTCTTCAGGAGATGGAATCCTTGGGAAGAGGGATGAATGAAGTGGACGGGCTTAAATTGAGGCTCTCACTGAAACACCTGATCGAAACGGAAGTGGGAATGGGTGAGGTGTTCAAGGTGTTGGTCCAGCATAAAGGGATTGAGACGCCTCAATTGGATGGGCTGAGAGATCTTCATTCGATCCCCTGGTCTATTCCAAGTGGAATGGCTGGAGAGGGGAGGGATCGATGAAGGTATTGGGGCTCTTTGGGAGTCCGAGAAGAGGTGGGAATACAGACCTCCTTTTAGAAGAAGCCCTCAAGGGTGCGCAGATTGAAGGGGCCAAGGTGGAGGGCCTCCATCTTGCAGATTTTGACATCATGCCGTGTCGGGAGTGTCTCAAGTGTTTTAACGATGGTCAATGTATCATTCTCGACGATATGCAGAAGATCTACCCGAAGCTGTTGGAGGCAGATCTCATCATTCTCGCCTCTCCCGTCTTCTTCTATGGAGTCACAGGATGGGCCAAGGCCTTGATCGACCGGTGTCAGGCTCTCTGGTCGAGGAAGTATATCCTCAAAGACGGATCATTGGGAAAGGAGGGGAAGCGGAGGAAGGGTTTCCTTATCTCCGTGGGGGGAACGAAGGGACAGAGGGTCTTTGAGGGGGCGATCCTCACCGCCAAGTATTTTTTTGATGTTCTCAATGCGGAATATGTGGGTGAGTTGCTTTTTCGAGAGGTGGATGCCAAGGGTGAAATACTAAAGCACCCCGAGGCGCTTCGGCAGGCCTTTGAGACTGGGAGGAGGCTGGTTCAGGATTCATGAAGCCAAGACTGAACGTGGTCTGGAATGAAATCTATTGCAAGAGGTGTCTTCTCTGCGTCGAAGTCTGTCCGGTTCAGGTCCTCTCCCTTGAACGAAACGAGATCATGGAGAAGGAGGGCTGTATTCGATGTTATCAATGTGAACGATATTGTCCTGACATTGCCATTGAGGTGTTGACCAATGAGATGACGGCCAATTAGACGACGAAGGGATAAGAAGGAAGTATAATGAAACGACTCATTTCCGGCAACGAGGCCATCTTTCAAGGGGCAGTGCGGGCGGGAGCCAATTACTTTGCTGGTTATCCCATTACCCCTTCCTCTGAGATACTTCAGCAGGCAGCTCTTCACGCTGAAGAAAACTCAGAGTTTCGATTTCTCCAGGCGGAAGATGAGATTGCCGCGGCCGTTGCCACGATCTCTGCCTCTTTGGCGGGTGCAAAGGCTTTTACTGCTACCTCCGGACCGGGATTTTCTCTGATGCAGGAAGCCTTGGGATGGGGCCATGTTGTGGAAGCTCCCTGTGTCTTCGTGAATTCAATGCGTGTTGGCCCTTCAACCGGCATGCCCAC
>JBEKDJ010000483.1:0-3408 GCA_050014415.1 Thermodesulfobacteriota bacterium
AAGAAGATATCCCGGAGGGAGCCATTCGACCGAAGAGGGACCGCGGTGTGCATCTTGCCCAGTGTCAAGCCTTTGCCATGTCACGTCGCCAGAGAGCCACGGTAGCCATTCTGAAGGAAGATAACTGGTGCTGGGCTCCGTTAATAGCTTTTGGGCTGGTAGAACCACCTGACATTTTTCTAGAGGGACAGGTTTTTTACCCTCATATGGTTGCCAACCTAGAGGCAGCTAAGAATCTGGCAAAAACGTTTCCTCGTCTGGAATATGGGAAGTATATCGGTGTTCTTTCCGCGCCTTTGAAGACGGCTCATTTTGAGCCGAATCTGGTGATGATTTATAGTAATTCGGCTCAGTTGAGAAGTTTGCTCCTTGCGATGAAGTATAAAGAGGGATACCAGGTAACCTCTACTTTTGACCCTATTGACTCCTGCGTCTATTCCATCGTGCCCGTTATATTAACTGGCCAATGCCGGATTACTTTTCCCGATCCAGGCGAGTATGAAAGGGCACTGGCTAGAGAAGATGAGATCATCTTTTCCGTGCCGCGAGACAAATTGGAGGAGCTGATTTTGGGACTCCGGCACTTTGATGAGAGGAAGCTCGGCTATACCCATTTTGTCCAGGAGATGAGGCCTGATTTTCCACAGCCTGAGTTCTACAAGAAGTTATTCAAAATGTGGGGATTGGATGTGGAAGAGTGAACAGATTGAGTCAACCCCCAATGTTTCCATTGGACAGAAGCAAAATATGTATTTACAGTGAGCCTATTTGGCACGGGGCAGCCGGACGCCTTGCTTGATGAGATTATCCTGCAATGTCTTGTAATCTACATTTCTAGGCTGGATGCCAGCCTTTGCAGCCATCGCTGCGGCCGTGCCCGCCGCCTGTCCGTAGCAAATGCAGTGCGGGATGATGTTGAAGTGCTGGTTGATACTATCCTCTGAGGAGAATGCCCGGCAGGCAACAAGCAGTCCATCGACCTTGCGTGGCACCAGACAGCGGTAAGGAATGCAAAGAGTGGGATGCTTGGCTGATATTTCACCATTATCGTTATTCGCCAACACCGCGATGGTGTCATCGAAAACCTCGTCAGACTCCATATCCTTTGGAGTCAGTGTATATTCTCCAATGACCCGCCGCCCGCCTTGGGTGCCAAGTTGCGGGGCAGTGAGCATGATGAAGCTCTTCTCAAACCCGGGGATATGCTTCTTGAAAAAATCGTAGGTGATGAGCGCCCTCTTCCGGGCCTTCACCTCCACCCGGGTCAACTCTTCAACATCCTTTGCGTCAGAAGGGTTCCCATCAGAACGCGGTTGAAAGAAATGAAACCATACGCAGTTTTCTTGACTCTTCAGAACACCCTTGAAGGGGAATGGGTGGCCGCCCAAATCCTTGAGCTCCCGCATAAGTTCGGCATACCTTTCCGGTTGGGATGCCTTAAACTCGTCGGCTTTTTTGAGATCAACGTTGGCAAGCCAGAAGACGATTGCCAACATGGCAGTCCTGAGGTTGGGGTCAAGGGTGCTATCAAACTCGGCTCCAGCAGCCACAAATATGTCGCCGTCCCCTGTCGAATCGATGACGACTTTCCCCAGTATTGCCTGCCTGCCTGACTTGCTCTCGAAGATGACGCCTTTAACCGTGTTTCCATCCATAATAGGCTGGGTACCCCACGAATGAAGGAACAAATCTGCTCCTGCCTCTGCCACCATGTCATTAAGTTCGTCCTTCAATGTCTCCGGATCAACCACCGCAGTGTATAGCACCCTCTCCTGACCTATATTTAGATCCTTACGTATATAGAACCAACCGAGATTCGCATCAAGATAGTAGTCGACGACCCTTCTGTCGGTTGTACCCCAGTCTTCCTTCTTCGGGTATGATGTCCCTCCCCTCGCATCCAGCCTGTCTATCAACTCCTGGGTAAGCCCGAATATATGCTGCTTGCCGCTGATGTCACTTAGATTCGGGATGATGTTAACCAATCCTCCGGTAGCCATGCCCCCCAAATGCCCATACCTTTCAATAAGAACCGTCTCCGCGCCACTCCTTGCCGCGGCGATCGCCGATCCGATTCCCCCTGGGCCACCGCCCACCACCACGACATCGGCCTCCCGGCATACCTTGATATCTCTGGAGGGTTCCAGGATTGTTTTCATTGAATGACCTTTTTCCATAATTGCACCTCTCCAAGAGTCAAATCCCTGCACCCATGGTTCTCCGCAATTCAGACACTGGACATCAGTCACGGAATCGAGTCGTATTCACCCATTGTTTTTCGTGCTTGGCGCGCTGAAGCTCTCCGGGGCACAGGTGTGTGCACTTTCTGTTTGCTGTTTCTTAGCTGTAGCTTCCTTCCTTCTATTTCTCCCAACCTCCTCGGTACGAGTCGATTCCACCCACCATTCCGTCTCTCCATTGTCTCTGTGTAGCCTTTGGCAATTTCTCTCCTTCAGTCGGATGCCTGGAGTCCGCAGTCCAATGTCTGAATCGTGTGGGTTGATTCTCGCCCTGCTGGAAAAAAGAATAAACCTACTCCGAACTTCGTGTCAAGTTCCCCTGAGACAAAAAGTTGTTTTTGCCCCATGGGGAGGAAGGGGTAATAGCCGTCTGTTGAATTCGTTGCTCAACAACCCACTCTAAGTTATCATACAGTTGTCGTTGTGTTTTGAGGAGAGAAACGTCGATTCAAGGACGGCTCTCATCCGGGGAAAGAATACCAATCCACCAGACGTCAGACCAAGGAGATCAGGCCTTCAGGACGAAATAGTATTCGATTAATTCAATTGGACGCTCGTGGAACACCACGGTTCACAGACTCAGGAGATGACAAGCATGAATACCCCCAAGAACAACAAAGAGATGGTCGAGAATTTCTGCACTACGGTGTTCGTCAAGCACGACCTAAGCACGCTGGGCCGCTACATGCGGGATGACTATATCCAGCACAACCCTGATGTTCCTCAGGGAAAGGCTGGGTTCAGGCAGTTTTTTGAGGCGACCTTCAAGGCCATGCCCGATTTCAAATATACCCTGAAACAAATTGTCGCCGATGGGGATCTGGTATGGATTTACTGCACCACTTCTGGGACACATACGGGTGGTGAATGGCTCGGCGTCCCACCAACGGGGAACAGACTCAACTTTAATGTTGTTGATATGTTCCGTATTCAAGACGGGCTCATTGCCGAGCACTGGGACGTGGCGGATACTTATAGCCTTTTTAGCCAGCTCGGCAAGATCAAATAAATTCTTCATAAAGGTTTCGTCCCTTACGAATCATATAAACTAATCATAGTCCCCTTTCCCTTGACGGGAGAGGGTAAGGGTGAGGGTAGTGTATTTATCATCGCTGTTACCCACCGTCCCCCTTCGTTCTTCTAAAGACTAAACCAGTATGTCGAATAT
>JBEKDJ010000484.1:0-5218 GCA_050014415.1 Thermodesulfobacteriota bacterium
AGCGTTTTTGGGCAATACAATAAGCCCTCCCCAACGGGCCCTTTTGACACGAAGTATTGATGGCTCCGGCCACCGGCAGAGACTCCGGATACTGAGTTTCTTTTCTGGCTGACCACCGGAACCATCTTCACCCAGTTTCTTACCGGTACCATGAGCCGGAGATGCCCCTCCCTCGATCACGAAAACCCAGAAGTCTTCATCCAAATTCATCCCGAAGATGCCAAACGGCTAAACATCAAGGAAGAAGAAGAGGTCAAAGTGAGCAGTCGTCGGGGAAGCCTGATGGTTAAGGCATGGGTGACTGAGCGGGTGAGACCCGGGGTGGTCTTCATTCCCATACACTATCTGGAAAATGCTGCCAACCGGCTCACCAATGCCGCCCTTGATCCTGTTGCAAAGACGCCTGAATATAAGGTATGCGCAGTTTACTTAAGCAAGAGGACATAAGCGGGCAGTATTCATCTCCAATCATAGTTGCGGTCTTCTGCAGCCAGCCATGAATTCGTCGAACCTTCCCGTTTCTCCTCAGGTAGGAGCCAGATGGATTCCCATTTGAGGGCAACACGCACGAGCTGTCCTTCTCGAAGGCCGAGGCTGCGATAAGCGAGGTTCGATATGGAGATCTCGAAATCATAATCGTTCTGACCCTGTTTGAAGAAAAGCGTATGTTCTGACCCTTTCTCGACGATCCGAAGGATCTGGCCTGTAAAAATGTTCGCCTTCAAATTCTTTTTAACCGGTCTATCCTCCTTCAGAATCATAATCTCTTCCGGACGGATACAGAAGCGGACCCATTCGCCCTCTCTTGCGCCTTTCCGGCAGGGGATAGAAGCCTGAAAGCCCTTCTGCTCCACCCAGACCATCATCTTCCCTTCTTCGGGGCGAACATCCAAGATTTTTCCGCGAAAGATATTCTTTACTCCGAAAAACTTGGCCACTTTGTGAGTCTGAGGACGATAAAAGATATCTTCCTTGGTCCCGGTCTGTTCGACCCTCCCATCATTGAGGACAACGACCTCGTCCGCCAGAATGAAGGCCTCCTCCACATCATGGGTGACAAAAATCAATGGCGTACGATCTTCTTTAACAATTCTTAAAAGGTCAAGCCTCAGTTTCCCGCGAACAGGATTGTCAAGGGATGCAAAGGGCTCATCGAGAAGAAGTAGCAGAGGAGAAGCAGCCAGGGCTCTTCCCATAGCCACCCTCTGCTTCTGGCCACCGGATATCTGGTGAGGAAGGTTCTTTTCCAAACCACCCAACCTCATCCGCTCAATCATATCATTGACCCTTCGTTTTCTTTCCCCCGAGGGAAGGCCCGAAATCCCGTAGGAAATATTCTCAAACACGGTCATATGAGGGAAGAGAGAAGGCTCTTGAAAGACATAACCCACCTGTCTGCGATGAATAGGGAGATCCACTCCTCCCTCTTTGTCGAAGTAGACTACCCCGTTTACCCGGATGATGCCGGAATCGGGCTTAACCAATCCCGAGATTGTGTGGAGTGTGAGCGTCTTGCCTGAACCGGAAGGACCGAAGAGAACGGTCAGGCCCTTCTGAAGACTTAGCGAAAGGTTCAGGGAGAAGTTGCCAAGATCTTTTTCAACATGAATTTCGATCATGGATAACGAAATACTCCTCCCGGCTCTCTCAGAACCCCTTTTTGCTCAGTTTATTGGCGATGTAGAGAAAAGCCCCTGAGACCAGCGTGAAGAAAACGACCATCATATTTGCCTTCGGCCAATCGCCGCTACTCGCCGAGGTGTAAATCGCAATTGGCATGGTTGCGGTTTTCCCGGGGATGTTTCCGGCAATCATAAGCGTGGCCCCGAATTCACCCATGGCCCTGGCAAAGGAAAGGACCGCCCCTGCAATCATCCCTTTCTTGGATAGGGGCAGAATCACCCTAAAAAACGTCTTAAGTTCTCCGTGACCGAGCGTGTACGACACCTTGATGAGGTTTGTGTCCACGGACTCAATCGCTGCCCGAGTTGTTTTGATCATCAAGGGAAGGGCCACAATAAAGGAAGCAAGAACAGCAGCGTACCATGTGAACATGATACTCCAGCCAGTCCAATGAAAGAGATGTTTCCCCAATAGACCATTTCTCCCCATAAACAAAATCAAATAATATCCCGTCACAGTGGGAGGGAGTACGAGCGGTAGGGTCAGAAAGATATCCAAAAGCTCTTTTCCCCTGAATGCCTTTCTTGCGAGGATAAAGGCCATCAATGTTCCGATCAGTACGACCAACAACGTTGCAGCTGCGGCCACTTGAAGGGAGAGTCTTAGTGCAAACAGAACCGATTCGTCCATACTTCACCTATTCTGAAGCGCCAGAGGTTTTTCAGCCAACCTACTTTCCCTCATGAAAGACTCTAAAGCCATATTTTTCTAAAACCTTTTTTCCGTCTTTTGATGTGACAATAGAAATAAATTCCTTTGACAGAATCTCCTGTTTTGATCCCTTGATCACTGCGATGGGATAAATCACCGGACGGTGACTTTGTTCCGGCGCTTCAGCCACAATACTTACTTCTTTTGCCCTGAGCAATGCATCGGTCGAATAGACTATGCCCGCGTCAACCTCTCCCCTTGCCACATAGTCGAGCACCTGTCTTACGTTTTCGGCAAGGATGAGTCTATCCTTCACGGAATCCATTAGATGGAAGTGCGTCAAAATCTCCTCCGAGTATCTTCCTGCTGGAACGGTCTTGGGATTTCCGATGGCAATTCTTTTTACTTCCCCACTCGAGAGATCATTAAATGAGGTCAGGCGAATTGCAGATTTGACAGAAATGATCAAGACAACCCTATTCCCTGCAAAATCCCCTCGTGTACCTTTGATGATCATGTCCTTCTGATCGAGATCATCCATGTCTCTTGGGCTCGCTGATGCAAATACATCGACAGGAGCCCCACCGAGTATTTGCCTGGCAAGATCGCCCGATGCGCCAAAGTTAAACAAGACTCGTGCCTCTTTCTGCTTCTCTTTGAAGAGGGTGCCAATCTCCCCAAAAGCATTGGTCAGACTGATGGCAGCTGAGACAATGATTTCGCTGTCTGCCGCCGCTTTCACCCCATCCTTCATGAGGAGAACTATCAGAATAGAAATCATAACAGTCAAGAATGTCTTCTTTTTCATTTAACACTTCCTTTTCTTATAAGGATTGTTTAGCGAAGAAAAATGTTTTTGGAAGATTCTCTCTATGGCTTTTTCTGCTTCTCCTCGAAACCTGCCGTAACACAGCATAAGCTCTTTTGCACGCGGAGTAATTCGGGAACCTCCTCCAGATCGGCCTCCCACCTTCCGATCCAGAAGGATAAAACCGAGCCTTTGCTCCATTGTCCGAATGAGTTTCCAGGCCTTGCTGTAAGCCATTCCCATGTGATCCGCTGCCTTGTGCGCTGCCTTGTGGAGAGAGCCTGTCTTCTCCACTCCTTTTAAGAGCTCAAAAGGACCGTCTCCAAATGCTTTCCCATTTTGATCAATCCAGATCTTGCAGGCGACCTTCATTCCCATTCATCCTTCACAGCTACTCCCAAAAAGAGGTGGAGAAACGTTATTCTCAATTGAGGATAATGACAATATACCAGAATAATTACTGTTGTGTCAAGTCAAGAAGAGCATGACATTTCCTACCTCATCAATCTCCAAGGGATCCTATTCTTACCTGAATAGAAAGCATGACAAACTCAAATCAATATTTTGAAAGCTACCTATACCTGACCGTTGATAAAAACATCTAAGGAGGCGGTTGGATGCGTTTAGGCAGGCCTAAAAATAAAATAGACATTTACATTGCCGGGCGATGTATCGCCAGACCTTGACAGCGGCAACCTCTCTGCGTTTGACTGCTCCTTTTCCAAGGTTAAGGTTTGCTTTTTCTATTACGCCGATTTCTTTTCCCTAAACCGGTTATCATTCCTTTTCTCTCTTGCCAAGACATATTTAGAACCAATCCGGTTTCAGAAATTATTTTACAGTTCATTATAGTGAACATCCTAGTATTTATTCATGGATCTTCATAGTAGAGTAACTTCATTGATTTTTTGTTAATTAATCATAAGTGTGGATTCTTGACGCTATTTGAGTGTATCCAGCGAAGTACAGGAATAAGAGAGGCGTCTTTTCGGGCGCCTTTCTTATTTCATTGATGAAAGACAAGATTATTGGATTTTGATCTTGATTTGCTTTTTCTTGGCGTCGTTGGATTTTGGGAGAGTGACTTTTAAGACGCCGTCCTTATAAGAGGCGCTGATTTTGTCACTCTCGACTTCTTTGAAAAGTGCAATCGAACGTGTAAAGGATCCAATACTTCTCTCGATGATGTGATAGTTCTCTTCCTTCTCCTTTTCTCCCTGTTTCTTCTCCCCCTTGAAGGTGAGGGTTCTTCCACTCAGAGTGATGTCGATCTCTTCAGGGTTCATACCAGGGATTTCGACACTCACTATGATTTCTTTCTTTGTCTCTGTCACATCAATAGCCGGTTGCCATTCTTCTTTCTCTTGAAATTTTATTTCTTGAGGCCTTCCAAATAAAAAGGTATCCCAGAGTCTATCCATTTCACTCCTTGCCTTTTCTATTTCTTTAAAAGGGTTTGTGTTGATTAGCTCCCAAGCCATATCTTCTCACCCCTTTCTTCTTCTGCTGAATTCCTTATTGAAAACATAATCTCGCTTTCTATATTGTTAAGCCCCGTTTTCTCCCTACTCCATTCTCAAGGACGATATGTAACAAATAAAAAAAGGCGCCTTTAAAAGGCGCCTCTTCTTTTCATCATGGAAGGTGAAACTAAAAGCCTACTCCACTTTGATCTTGATTTCTTTCTTCTTGGCCTCTTCGGATTTCGGAAGGGTGACCTTCAAAATCCCGTCTTTATAAGAGGCATTGATCTTTTGGCTCTGAACCTCTTTGGGAAGTTGAACTGAACGGGTAAAGGACCCATAGCTTCTCTCGACGAGATGATAATCAGCCTCTTTTTCTTCCCTTTCCTGTTTCTTTTCACCTTTAATGGTAAGCACCCCATCGGAAAGTGAGATATCAATGTCTTTGGGGTCCATTCCAGGAACTTCAGCTTTCACCACCAGCTCGTTCCTTGTCTCTGAAACATCGAGGGAAGGCAGCCATTCTCCTGCCCTTTCAGTTCTCCCTCTCAATCCTCCCTCAAAGAAAGAGTCCCACACCCGGTCCATCTCTCTTCTCATCCTTTCGAAGTCT
>JBEKDJ010000485.1:0-3381 GCA_050014415.1 Thermodesulfobacteriota bacterium
TCATGGTCCACTCCAGGCACCTCCTCACAACCAATCGACTCCGCCGCTTTCTCCCAAACCTCCTCTAATCGCCCCCTCTTCTCCATAGTGATCCGTCGAGATGTCACCCGCTCGATAAAGGGCTCAACCTCTAATTGGGTTATTTGAGAGGCGGGAAGACACCACCTCACGATCGACAAACCCTCCGCTCCCAACCGCTCATACTCCCGATCCATCTCCGGAAAATACTGCGCAATCAATTGATTCCGGATCCGTACTCTGTACCCATGCTCTTGCTTCTTGAGCCGTCTCTTCAATGATAGCAAACCCCGTAACCCCCTTAACTCTGCCGATGGATGCTCATAATACAAACACTTCCCCTGCGAGATCAAATCCGCTACATTGGCCGAATCCTTCCCATCATGCTTATCCCATCGCCCATCCAATGACTCCCGGTTTCTCGCCACCGTCACCCCAGAGACCAATACCACCCTCCTCCCTAAGTTGATCAAATACTCTCCCAGGGGTTTATGATAATTTGCCGTCGGCTCCATCCCATAGACCACTTTCTTCAACCCATGCTGTACCCGCAGAGCCTCGGCCTGATCCAGGAGTTTTCTGAATCCCTCATGGTCGTTACTAAAAACAATCCGCTTTAAAAGCGTTTTCCCTGTCGCCGTTCCAAAAAAGGCGTAGTGCCGGTCCTTCGCAATATCGATCCCTACGATCAAATACTCCTCCGAATGCCTTACCTCTTGCCTCAGTTGACGAAATTCCTCCAGCCGGTTACGATTGATTTGATCCATCGGAAACCTCCTTTTAAGAATTTGAGTTTGGTTGCTCTTACTCTTATCTCTTAACAGGAGGTTTCTTTTTGTGGTAGACTGGTATTATATTTTTCCTGTTTTACCGTTGGGAGTCTACCCTTGCTCTCCAGATATATATAACGTAGTTGAAAATTGACGCTTTTCATGACGGATGACTTTCCACAGACGCAATGAACCCAAGAACCGCTGTCCTATTGCCACCGGCTTCCAAAGATAATTCAATACCAATTTGTTCCAAAAGTCAAACACATTTCTTATGAATGGGTTGATCTTCGGAGGGGTAGATCATTTGGATCTGGGTGGATCTGGGGGTCGATTCTTCAATTGTTACCACAATTGAGTTAAAAAAATAACTTCCTCCCCTCACCGAAGGGGAGGGTTAATATCTTGGGGCGATTCTCATATTCTGATTCAACAAGAATTAGATACAAACTAATTTATTGGTCTCCCCATTTTTGTCCTATCTCAAAGGCAGGCCCTGTGTTCTTATCGTCAATATTCAATCATGGAAAAGAGATCGTTGACATTTTTGTGTCAAATCAATATAAAAATACATTATAGAATTATCTTGGGGGTTAAATATCCAACATGGGACCCAAAGAAGATAGAACGAATCCGAATTCAAAGGGGGATGCCCAGCGCAGGGCCGATCAAATCCGGTCTTTTCAGGCTGAATTAAAGTTGATCGAGGATGAAAAGATCATCTCTCTTGATGAAAGCCAGCGCACAGCCATTGCCTCGTTCCACGAGAAGCTTCTCTCACACCTATCCGAGCTTTTTGATGTAGATATCAGCAAACGTGAGAAGCAGCTCAGCCTCGGCATGAAAATCGCTTCTTTTCTCGGGGCCCTTGGCCTGGGTGCCAGTGTCTTTTTTCTTTTCTACCAATTCTGGGGAAGGTTTTCACCCGGAGTTCAGGTATGCATACTCATTGCCTCACCCATTCTGGGACTTACGGTCACCATGGCCGCCGCCTACCGTGAGCGCACAGGCTACTTCTCAAAACTATTCGGGATGGTCGCTTTTGCCTGTTTTGTCCTCAATCTGTTCATGCTGGGACAGATCTTTAACATGACCCCTTCCTTCAAGGCCTTTCTGGCATGGGGGGCTTTTGCTCTTATACTGGCTTATGCATCCGATGCGCGCCTGCTCCTGGCAGCAGGGCTTATCTGTTTCTCCTGTTTTATGTCGGCATGGGCTGGAACCTGGGGCGGGATATATTGGATTCATTTCGGGGAGCGTCCCGAGAATTTCCTTCTGCCGGCCGTCTTGATCTTCTTTCTGCCGTATTTTATCCCGCACAAGAAATCCTCAGGCTTTGAGGTGATCTACAGGGTCTTTGGAATGCTTTTCTTCTTCATCCCAGTGCTCATTTTGGCAAATTGGGGGCGCATCAGTTACATCCGTTTTGACAATGATACGGTAGAGGTGATTTACCAGATTGCAGGTTTTCTTTTTAGCGCCTCGGCTATCTGGCTTGGCATCCGCAAAAACTGGCCGGATGTCATCAATACCGGCAATGTCTTCTTTGTGCTGTTTCTCTATACCAAGTTTTATGACTGGTGGTGGAAATGGATGCCCAAATACCTCTTTTTTCTTCTCATTGGACTGACAGCGATCCTTGCCCTGCTCATATTGAAACGGCTTCGTAAAACAGGGACGGACAAAGTGCAGGAGGTGCCGGAATGAAATCCTTTCTTTCTCCTCACCGGTTATTTATTTTGGGATTTGCTCTGATCCTCATTGCCAACGCCATCGCGCTTCTGGGCGTGGCTTCGAATCGATCTGGAAAACCTGAGGCACTAATCGAGCTTACCGAACGGGAGCTGACACTTCCCTGCCGGTCCAATGATGAGAACAGCGGTCTTGCCCTTCATCTGGATTGGAGAATCGTACAGGAGAACCACGATGATATTTACCCCATTTATTCTCATTGGGGACATTGGGGATCTCCGGTCTGGTTCAATGCACAGAAATTAGCCGAACTTGGATTTGTCATTGATGATGCCACATGCCCTGAAGAGTATTCCAAACGGAAAGAACCGCTTCCAAAAGATGCCTTCATTGTGCTTGAACATGACGGAGAGTCATATCAGAAAGCCTTGGAAAGAGCAGAGATGGTCCTAAAAAAAGCCGAAGCCGCTTTAAAGGCAAATGAAAAAGATAAAGACTTACAGGATCGCTTTAAGGAAGCAAAAAACAATCTTGAGGAGGAACACACTTCGGAATCTCGTCTCTTTGCGATTGATGCCGGGCTTGATGCCGGCAAGCTGAGGCAACGTTATCCTGACAGGTCGACGTTCATCATCATGCGGGGCATTGTGGAATTAGAATGCCCCTCCGACAAAAACAAAAAAGAAGTGGTCGGGCGTATTGCGGATATCCGGATTGATAAAATCAATGTGCCCCTTACGCACCGGAAACTATTCGATTCGATTCTGGCTCAAAATAAGCCGGACGAATGTGCACCCAAAAGGTTCCGTTACAAAGTTGAAGTGGCTTACGGCAGCCGCTTTGAACCCTGGATTCAAAGGATCGATAAATTGTTTAAGTAACCCGGGTAGGGTGTTAGGGA
>JBEKDJ010000486.1:0-3687 GCA_050014415.1 Thermodesulfobacteriota bacterium
ATGGTTATTATCATATAAGTAGATCACCTTTCCTAACTTTAGGTGACCTGCCAAAGATGCAGCTTCTGAGGCAACTCCTTCCATTAGATCTCCATCGCTCACAATGGAGTAGGTGTAATGATCCACAATCGTATGCCCGGGTCGATTAAACCTCGATGCCAAAAAGCGTTCGGCAATGGCCATGCCAATGCCGTTTGCAAAACCTTGGCCTAGAGGACCTGTCGTGCTTTCTACCCCCGGAGTTTCTCCATACTCCGGGTGCCCGGGCGTCATACTACCCCACTGTCTGAATCGCTTGATCGCTTCTAAGGGTAGACTATATCCTGTCAGATGGAGAAGGGAATAGAGAAGTGCCGAGCCATGGCCGGCAGAGAGCACGAAGCGGTCACGATCAGGCCATGAAGGATCTTGAGGATGATATCTAAGGAATCTGGTCCAGAGAACATAGGCCATCGGGGCTGCCCCCATGGGCATTCCAGGATGGTTGATACAGAGTTCATCAATGTTCATCGTTTCCACCTCATGCAATAGAGTTCTATGGGTCTCGGATTCGAGGGTTCAGAGGTTGGATTTAGTTTCACGTTGCAAGTATAAAGTTTCTAGTCAAAAACCCTAAACCTAAAAGTTAGACCTATCTTTTTAACCACTCTAACCCTTGCGCCCGCTTAAATCCTCCAAACTTAATAACAATTCTCTCTGAAACTCAAGAACGGCGTAAATCAGGTAAACCCTGTATTTTATGACGAACAATATCTAATATCGGAACGGATTTCGCTCCGGGGCAAGCCAGAAATTAAGAGCTTAAGCATAGGCTATTGTTTCCGTCTCATTTGGGATTTTACCGACTATACTTCTTCTCAAACCAAAAATCAACCTTGTTGACATAAAGAGATAATGTGGGTATGATTTTTCTGGAGGATTAAGATGGGAAAGATCGTTTATCTTGAAAAACCGATTCTTGAAAAACCATGTTTAATCATCGGGTTTGAGGGGTGGCCAAATGCAGCAGAGGTTTCTTCCGCCGCTCTTCAACATCTTGTGGAAAACCTAAAGGCCAAGGAATTTGCGTCTGTTGAGGGAGAGGATTTCTATCAAGTCCCTTTGTCGCGGCCGATAGGTGTCATCAAGGACGGAAGGGTGATCGAGGTGAAGTCTCCCAGCAATCATTTCTACTATTCCAAGAATCCTCTATCCCAGGATCTCATCCTCCTTCGGGGAGTCGAACCCCATCTGAAGTGGACTGCGTTTGTTGACCTCCTGCTCGATCTGGCAAGAAGTTTCAGCGTCTCGCAGATTTTTGCCATTGGCGGCACTTATGATTATATCCCCCATACCTATCCTACGATGGTCAGTGCCGTGTTCAATCGAGAGGATATGAGGAAGAAGGTGATCCGGGCAGGGCTGGGGCTAACGGAGTATACCGGTCCCATCAGTATCCACACGTTTATTTTGGAGGCTGCAAAGAAGAGGGGATTAAAGACGACCTGTCTTTGGGGTCATGCGCCCCAATACCTCCAGACCAAGAATGTGAGAGTCGTCTATTCGGTTCTAAGAACTCTGGCCGATCTCATTGGGATAGAGATTGATCTCTCCGAGCTCCAAAGGGCGAGCGATTATTTTGATGAGCAGGTGAACCATCTAGTGGAACAAGATCCGAAACTTCAAGAAGTCATCAAGAAACTAGAAGAACTTTACAAACAGGCTGGACCGTCCTTCGATTTGTCAAAGGAGGAGGGACCGAAAGATGAGAAGGTGATCTACATGCATGCCTTTCTTAAGAAACAGGAGGACGGAGATAAGAAGGACGGGTAGATCTCCGTCCACGGCCAGAAGGTGGAGAGTGGAATGTCGAATGTGGTTTTGACCACGTTCTACTCTTTGATTTCCATCGTCGGTCACTTGAACCCTTGAACTCACAGGTTTTCTGAATCCCCAAATTCTTACTTTGCTTTCTTTTGTGGCTGCGCAGAGAATTCTGTTACTCGATAGACTAATCCCCAGCGTTCCTTCTCAGAGAATTGGGCGAATCCTGCCATGGCCGAATTAGGAATACCCTTTGAGATGACCTCAAAGACTTTTTCAGGGTCTCCTTTTGTATTGGGCCAGTCTTTCAAAGAAAGGGCAAAGTCTGCCGGGTGGGGGGTGAGCATATTTGCAAGCGGGCCTTTTCCCTCTCCTTTGGGACCATGACAGGGCGCACAGTTTTGCTCGTAGAGCTTCTTGCCCTGGTTCAGCAGTTCAGGGGTTTTTTTAGGAGGATTCGGGTCTTTTGCGAGCGCCGTACCCAGAAGAAAAGGAAGAATAAAGATAGAGATAATCACCTGTGATATCTTCCTCATTTTTCCCCTCCTTTTGGTCATCGTTAAGGGTCAATGATTTCGGATCAAAAGAGAGAATAACAAAGGGGTTTACTTCTCACAAGGTAATAGAACCGTGCTGTTTTCTCTTCCTGGTGTTGGCGCTGTTTAAAGCGTGGCCTGGTCATGGGCAGTGGGTGGCTTCGCCACGTAGCGCTTAACCTTGATGTCTGCCTCCCTATCGCGGGCCTCGGCAATCTCATAAGCAGTCTGCATCCGAAGAAGGGTATCCATCTTTTGGCCGAAAGCCTTCTCGATCCGCAGCGCCATGTCAGGCGAGAGTGCGGAGCGGCCGTTAAGAAGGGCAGAAAGAGCGGACTTTGTCACGCCAAGAACCTTGGCGGCCTGGGTAACAGAGAGATCAAGAGGCTCGATCACTTCTATTCTGATGAATTGTCCCGGATGGGCCGGGCGTGCCATACGCATCATGGTTTCGTTTCCTATAAGTAATCTTTCAAGGCGAGAACCTTCAACTCATTGAATTGTTGAAGCTTCACGTCATTAGTGAGAAATGCCCCTGCTCCAACCTCGAGTGCAGTGGCCAACTGTATTGCATCAACGGTCTTCAGAAAGGGGTAATGGCCTCTTAACTTGCCGGCCGTCTCCGCTGTTCCTTCCGAGATCTCAATTATGGTTAGATTTCTGCCATGCTTCAGAAATTCCGCAAACTTCCTGGCAAGCTTCTGGTCTCCCCTCTCGATCGGCTTAGGAAGGACCTCAGTAAGGGTTATAACAGAAGAATAGGCATTCAGGTTCCCCGATTGGAAGGCGCTTACGACTTCTTTTGCAAGAGGTCCGAACTTCGGGTGGGCTTCTATGTAGTAAATAATGGGAGCGGTGTCAATGAAGATGCTGTTGATCCGGATAAGCTCTTCCGAAAGAGTCACACCCTCTCCTCTCTCAGGCGGTTCACATATTCCTGAGCATCCTCACCCTTCCAAAATCCTTTGCCGAGCCCATAGAGCCCCTTCCAATCGAGATCTTTTCTTATTGTGATTCTGGACTTCCTCAGCTGGTGGGTGAGTTTTTTCACCAATTTCAATTGGTCTTTTGGAGAGAGTCTTTCAATCTCTTTTTCGATTTTCCCAAGGGTGTTTGCTCTTGGCATACTTGACTCCTCTTAATGTATACCATTACCATATTACGAAATCTTTATCAATCCATCTCGGTGGACTACCTATTGAGTTAATCAGGACACTTTATTTTGAATTGGAGCAAATTCCTAAGGATACTGATGATTGTAGTGCAACCACTTACTTAACTCGACACTTTCTACTTGAAATCGAGTACAACATCAAAGGTCAGCAATGGGAATTAGCCATCTGCTGAT
>JBEKDJ010000487.1:0-3362 GCA_050014415.1 Thermodesulfobacteriota bacterium
CAGGATTAACTTGGAATGAAGGGTAGTAGGAGGTAGAAACGATAACAAAGGGGGACGAGGCACAATTGCCTTTTTTATAGACTCAGAATTACGATATTGCAGGGGTTTCGATTTCTGCTATCAACGTTGCGTTTTTAAAGGCCCAAAAAGCTACGATTTGAAGATCATATACGCTCTCGCCTGAGCCTGTTATCAGGTGCGGAAGCTGGCAAGATATCCACGCTTTTAGGGTTTCAAAAACACCCAGAAATATTTGGGTTTTCCCTTGCTGACTTCTTCCTTGAAAGTGTGATTTTCAAATATCGGCCCATAATACAACCTCTCAAATAATAATCGATAAGAAAGAGTTACATATTCCTTCCGATTTACGACCATTGAATTTCGATTATTCCTTTGTTAATCTTTTTATCAAGAAACAGGAGAAGAAGGACGAGACCAATACGGTTAGAGATTGTTACCAATGTGATTATCCATTTCGTCTTATTTAATCATTTTTACCTAATTCCCAGCGACGCATATTTATGGGGGATCGAATCCAATTGAGAGGAGGTGAGTCGATCCCGACCCACTCCGGCCAATTTGAATAGGAATGGGTGTCTAAATTACTTATCAAAGGAGGTTGATCATGATTAAAACAAGTTTCAACATTTTCATTCTTATCCTCTGCCTTGGGCTGTTTTTGGTGGGATGTCCGAAAAAAAAAGTAGTAGTTGATAGAGGACAGCCATCCGTCCAGAAGTCAGAAGAGGCTCGTAGACTTGAAGCTGAACGGGCAGCAAAAGAAGCTAAGGAAGCTCAAGAAGCAAGAGAAAGAGAATTAGCAAGGATAAAAGAAGAAGAGGCTGAGAAACCGACAGGGGGAGAGCTCGAAAAGAGTCTGGTCGCTAAAAAAGAACGAGGGATCGAAGGAGAAGTCTTCGAGAGTAAACTGCTTAAAGACATCCACTTCGACTTTGACAAATATGACTTTCGTCGAGAAGATGAGGAAATCTTAAAAGAAAATGCGGCCTGGATGAAAAAGAATCCTAAGATGAAGATTCAAATCGAAGGGCATTGTGATGAAAGGGGAACCTCCGAGTACAACCTCGCTCTGGGGGAAAGAAGAGCCAACATGACGAAAAGATATCTTGTCTCACTTGGCATTGCTTCGGATCGTATTTCTATAATCAGTTATGGAAAGGAGAGACCGTTGGACCCGGGCCATAATGAGGAGGCATGGGCTAAAAACCGAAGAGCTCACATTGTCGTGCTATCCAAGTAATTCAAGTTGGTCAACCCTCAGGAACGATGGATCTTTCCAGATGATTGAGACTCAAGGAGGAAAAGTTGAGGAAATTCGGAGGGATCAAAACGTGGATCATTCTTCCCATCGGGATGTTTCTATTGGGATGTGCGAGCATCCAAGACGTGCGAATCCTTGATAGGGAGATTGATAAACTTTATTCGGAGCTCGGTGCGCTTCGAAACGAGAATAAGTCTTTAGAGAAAAAGCTTTATCCAGAACTGAGCGCTCTTCGAGAAGAGAATCACTCTTTAGAGAATAAGATCTCCATCCTATCTGATGAGAACCAAAAGCTTAAGACGGAGTTTCTATTCCGCCACGAAAACCTTCAATCTGAAATTCGAGTCCTCTCTACGGGTATCGAGGAATATAAGGACTATCTTAAAAGGCCCTCGAAAGAGATTGGCCAGGTTAAGGAAGATGTCGAGGTTCGATTGAAGATTTTGGAAGAGGGGAGAAAAAACCTGGAGGAGAGAAATAAAGCTCAGGAAGAGAAAATTAGAGAGATGGAGGAGCGTCTCAAGGGTTTGGAAGGGGAGATAAAACAGGTGGAATCGGAGAAGTCGAGTGCCACCCAAGAGGTTCTTTCCGAACCCAAAGGGGTCTCGGCAGCGATGGGGGACCTTTATAAAGATGCCCATGAGACCTTTCAGAAGGGAGACATTGAGGGAGCCCGAAGGAAATTTGAGGTATTTCTCAAGCAGTACCCTAACACCGAACTCTCTGGCAACGCCCAGTTTTGGATCGGAGAGACCTATTATCAAAAGAAGGATTTTGAGAAGGCCATCTTAGAATATGAAAAAGCGATCACCAAGTACCCGGAATCGGGTAAAATTCCAGCGGCCTTGTTCAAACAAGCCCTCGCCTTTCTGGAACTGGGTGATAAGACGAACGCCAGAAATCTTCTCGAACGGGTCGTCGAACGATTTCCCCATTCTGACCAGGCTGAAATGGCAAAGAAGAAACTGGAAACAATTAAGTGAATTTCTGGTAATTAGAGAGTAAGGTCTGTATTTTATACTGGGGAAAAAGTCGTTATGCATACTTTCAGCCCGAAATCATCAACCTGTCATTACCGATAGTCCTCACGCTTCGTAGGCGAACTCCTCAGCCAACTTACTATTGGCTTTCTACCGGTTCACATTTTGTCCTTCCAATTAGGGGTAGTCGGATTTAATAAGAAGGAGCGGTCCGGGGGTATGAATAGCTGCTATCTTCATTGCGTTTTTGTAAACCCAAAAACCTACGGTATGAAGATCAGATAGAAACATTTCATTATTCTATTCAAGGATTTACCTTTGGCAAGATATCCTCGGTTTTAGGGGGTCCAAAACCACTCCAACATATTGGACGGTTGCCTCATTGACTTTTTCCTGTAATCCTCGTCAAAACAATTTGCCTCGATACTGCAGATTTCCACCCGTAAGTGCGCCACGAAGTTGCACGAGAGATGAGGGTAGACCCCTCGGAGCCGGTTTACAGGGACAGACTCCAAACCACCTTAAGCTGCTCTGGTCAAATGCCAGGGTGGTGAGCGTTAAGGAAAAGGCACCGTGAAAAGGGTCAGGTGAGGTTCAGGGAGACGAGCGCAAGCGAATCACTGATGAGGTGTCGAAAACAAAAAGACGATGTCGAAACTGGAGGCGTACACCACTCCAGGATAAGTCCAGGGGAAGCCTGTTTACTGCCTGGGCGGCGTCCGGCATAAAGGTAGCGCGAACCTGAATCAGGCTTTCATGTGCAACGTGGGAACCTGTCGTTCTGATGATAAGGGAGAAATTCAAGTGGAGGACCCACAAGAATGAGAGTACCGATGCGGGACACAGGGGCGGACCAACTCGTAGTAATGTTGAAGTCTCTGTAATAGAGATGGAGTGAAGGGGTTGGATCATCTGGCCTTACTGTTTGGTCAACCAGTAATGGGAGGAGCCAAGAGGTAAGGCAAGGTCGCTAAGAATAGCGATTGGATGATAAGAGCCGGATGAGCGGAGACGTTCACGTCCGGATCTGGGGGCAGCCGACAAGGCTGCAATCTAGCGGATGAAAGTTCCGACATGTCAATTGCCCGATTCAGACATGT
>JBEKDJ010000488.1:0-3357 GCA_050014415.1 Thermodesulfobacteriota bacterium
TGCCTACATCCTTGCAGGGGTCCATTTTTGTACAGGTTGGTGTGGAAGGAACGGAAGAAGGATTATAGATGTTCATGGATGATTTTTACGAGTGTCTGGATTTCCTCTGCGGTGAGCTTGCCATCTTTCCTGAAGATCAATCTCCCTTCTTTGTCAAAGGCAAGGACATCACTGCTGTCGTCGGCAATCTTCCAGGCATTCACCAACACCTTCTTGTAATCCCGCACATAAATGGCTTTCGGATAACGCCTCTGTTTATCTTTAAGGGAGGAAGAAATGACAAAATTGGGAAGCCAGGTGGCTGCCATGTTAATGATCCCGACCGATTGATACTTATCGCTGGGAAACTTCTCTCTGTCCAGAGCTTCGCTGGCATCATTGTTCGTATCTTTTTCGTCAGGATCGACGTAAAAAAGGACATGGACCTTCCCTTGCAACTCCTCGCTGCTCCAGGGTTTTCCATCCACCCGTCCTCCCAGTTTTTCTTTCAATTCTACCTTCGGAGGGATTTCGCCCATTTCAATTGCCTGGGTTATTTGGTTCATCAGAAAAAAGGCCAAAACAAAAACCCAACATTTCACGAGATGCTTCATCATCGACCTCCTGTTTTTTTAACATTAACTTGCTCTTGGATACGATGCCTATTCCGCTCAACCAGCCCAGCAGTATAAATAGCTCTGACCTTTCACCTTTGGCCTCCAATCTTCCCGCTGTGGACTTTGCCCTCTGGGCTGTGTGTCCTGTTTGTTTTAGTCCCATGACAAGGGCTAATTACTCAGCGGACCAGAGATCAACATTCAAAAACCCATTTAATATTGAGACCCCTTCCTTTTCTCTTCGCTCTGCACGCACGGCCCCGGAGATCTTTTCCCACAGACCCTGCGGTTCCCCTTCTGTCGTAGTCGCTTCCAGTCCCCTCACCCTCACTGCAACACCGGCAGTATGATAGCAGAGGGGTGCGCCGGGTCGTGATAGACGGTCTGGTCGGCAACCTGCAGCGTGGTCGCAGTGGCGAGCGGTTCACCGCTGCCAAGGTTGCGGGCAAAACGCGGGTGGGCGCCGCTGGAGACCTGAAGCCGGACACGATGCCCGCAGTGGAAGTGATAGGCCGTCGGCCAGAGCTCGATGTTCACCTTGAGTGTGCCATCTGGCTCAGGTGTAGGCCGGCCCGGTCGTAGACGCCGTATTCCGTCGCAGATGTTGAACGACTTGCCTGACGGATGGACGTCGCAAAGGCGTCCGAAGAAGTCGGTGTGCTCTAGGCTAGAGCGGACAAACAGCTCCGCTCGAACGGGACCAATCACTTCCAGCTCCCGGGCGAGCACGGCGCTGGTATAAACCAGGACATCCTGTCTTGCTTCCAGGGCACGGTTGTCCTTGGAAGCTGCACCCGGAGCCAGCAGTGGTCCTCCTACATTGGGTGTCGGGTCGGCCGGGTCGTAGCGGTAGCGGTCTGGCTCCGATGCGGCGGGTGGCTCAGGTGTTAGGCCACCGCCTGTCTGCAGGTGCCAACGCTGTGGCCGATATCCGGGTGGGGGCCACTCTGGGAAATCACGCCACTCTCCCAAACCCATTACGAAGATACAGACCGGCATCTCACGTAGTCGACTGCGGTCGGCCAGGAGGTGCGCCCTCAACCAGGCCAGAGACTCGCGCGAGGTGGCTCCCAATATGCCCAGGCTGAGATGCGACCAGGGTCCGATCATCAGATAGGGCATGCGTCCCGCATCCCTGAGGACGGCGTAGTCATTCGTCATCCAGGGCAGGAAGAGATCGTACCAGCCGCCAATCAGGTTGACAGGTGCGGTCACTTCGGAGACCGTCCCGCTATGGTCTACGGGCTGCCACCATCCATCACCCGGCTCGCTGTGCTTGATCCAGTCTTGCCAAAAGGGCACCCGCCTCCTGATTATGATCTCGTCTGCATCGCACAGCGGCAGGTGACTGAAGGCAGGCTCAAGCTTGCGGGCTCCTAACATGCCGGTGAATCCGCCCAGCCATGACTCCTCCTGCTTGTTGACCAGGTAAAGCCAGGACAGCGTTCCGGACAGCGCGTAGGACTCGCCTGGATAGGTCATGCTGCAGAACTCGGAGGCAGTGATCTGGGCTGCTATCGCCTTCAATTCCGGCCCGGCATCGCGGGCGATCGCCCACTGGACGTAGCCTAAGTAGCTTGGGCCTGTGGTTGCAAATTCACCCGAGAACCAGTCCTGCTTCTTCATCCACTCGATGGTGGCAAGACCGTCGGTATGCTCGTTACGAAAGGGGTTAAGCTCGCCGCCCGATCCAAAAGTCCCCCGACAGCTCTGAATGAGCACCTGGAAGCCGCGCTCAGCCAAGAGACGGCCGGACACGCCATACAGGCTGCCCCTGCCATAGGGACACCGCATTAATATCGTCGGGAGTTTGACACCCCCGCGAGGGGAATAGTGATCCGCCAGTAGCACTACCCCGTCGGGCATCGGCACCTTGAGGTTGCGTTCGACCATGATTCTGTGAGTCTCAGCCGGCGGAAGCTTGAATATCCTTGCAACGACACGGCTGGTAATGCTCATCTCTCCCTCCTTTCTTGATTATTTCAGATGCCTCCCTGTAATATCTTATCGTAAGATATGGATGGTGACAGAATAGTACAGTCCGGCTTGGGCCATTTCCGGAATCTAAGATAAGAATATAAATCAATTTAACAAAATGTCGAGTTTCGTCAAGAGGAAAAAATATGCTGGCAGTAGCCCCTCAGCTAAGGGTGGAACAACGAAGTTAGGTCTCGAACAGGGAGGGGCAATCGGAAACTCCTTGGAGCAACACCTTTGCACGACGAAATCCAAAGTCTGAGTAGGGAAAGACGCGTCTGTAGCTCTCTCCTCCGTAAGTGATTCTTAACTTTCAAATGATTGCTTGCCAAGGTTTTGAAGATAGTCCCTTCCTGCCCAGGCAAGGTTTCCTTAATCAACACCACCCATTACTGAGAGGGTGTGAAAGAATCGAAAAGTCAGTTTTCAGATGATCCATAGACAATCATCTGCTGGCCATAGAGGTCCTTCTTGTTAAGGTTCTTGATTGCCGTCCGGGCCTCACCTTGGTCAGGCATTTCCACGAAAGCAAATCTTCGTGACTGGCCGCTATCTCTGTCCTTAAGGATCGCTGATGAGATAATCGCAAGGTTTACCTGACCGAAGGCTTCAAAGGTCTGGCGGAAATTGTCTTCTGACACAATAGGGGATAGGTTCCAAACGTAAATAAGCATGATCTTCTCCTTATTTTAGGTTCTTTTTCGTATTCCGATGAACCTGCCTTATTTCCTTCACGCATAAGGCTTAAAAGTGATACTCCGGAAGTGGTTCTTGGTAAAGCGTG
>JBEKDJ010000489.1:0-3348 GCA_050014415.1 Thermodesulfobacteriota bacterium
CTCTTCTTTTTTGAAAATCTCACCTCCACGCAACATTTCAATCAGAAACAAACGGAAACGAATCCAAGGTTTTGATTTGTTTTCCATATTGAAGCCTTTTTGAAGGGGCGCATATTGGCAAGCTATCCTCGGTTTAGAGTTAGGGCGAAAGCCCTTCCTGCGATGGCTTCGACTTAGCTGTTTACGCTTCTTGCCTTGTTGACGACTGAACGTATGAAGAGGACACTCCCATATCTTGTGGTCGGTTTTTCTTGACGGACTACCCTCTTTTTTGTATATTCAACACATCCCAAAGCAAGTTCTCATCACTTTTATCACTTCACTAAATAATAATCTGTTTCGTTTATGAACACAATATCCATACACAATCCGATACAAGAAGTAGCCAAGGCCGACCGGGGAAGAAGCAAAAAAATCGCAAATGGGGGACCTAATAAACAGAAAGATCGAAACTAAGGTGGTTCAGACTATCTGCCGCGAGTGCCGGGTCGGATGCGGGATGCTGGTACGGGTGCAGCAAGGAAAAGCAATAAAGGTAGAGAGCAACCCCAGCTATCCCAAACCTAAGGATAAGCTATGCCCCAGGGCTGAGCTAAGCCTGGAACGGCTTTACCATCCCAGCCGTTTACTCTACCCCATGAAAAGGATGGGCGGGCGTAGTGAGGGAAAATGGCAGAGAATTACCTGGGATGAGGCTTTAGAGACGGTAATGCAGAAGTTTGTCTCCGCTAAGAATAAGTTTGGCGCTGAGTCAGTGGCTTTATCCAAGGGGTTTTATGACAGACATGCTGACTTTGTTTCCCGATTGGGAAACGTCTTTGGGACCCCCAACGTCGCCAGTATTGACAATACTTGCTACATTCCCAGTGCGACTGCCCGATTGATGACCTATGGATATGACGGCAAACCCGATTTAACGAGTTTGCCCGATTGCATCCTGTGCTGGGGCAGCGGTGCCAATCCCCCGGTCAGGGAAGGTGGAAAACTTATTGTGGTAAATTCCCTCCGGACCGAAGCGGCTAAACGAGCTGACATCTGGCTTCAGCCTCGCCCAGCAACGGACCTTGCCCTGGCATTGGGCATGCTCAATGTCATCGTTAATGAAAAACTCTACGACCGTGAATTTATTAATGAATGGACAGTGGGTTTTGATAAGCTGAAAAAGCATATCCGGAATTATCCTCCGGAAAAGGTTGCAGGGATAACCTGGGTGCCAGCCAAGAAGATGATAGCGGCAGCCGAACTTTTCACCGGTTACCGGTATGCCTGTTTAATGAATGGGAATGCCAGCGAAGACACCTATAACAGTACTCAGTTTGCCAGGGCGATTTCTATCATCCAGGCGATTTGCGGCCTTCTGGATATACCCGGAGGCACGATTGAAACTGAAGGGCCTATCCGGACCGAGGCCACTGGCAGAGATATTTTACGTGACAAGCTGCCCAAAGAACAGGAGGCGAAAAGGCTGGGAGCAGAGCAAGGATACTTGCCACCCAGCGAACTATGGTCTTCGATAGTCTGTAAGCCGGTGGAAGTACATCCGCAGCATCTGGTGACTGCCATCCTCAAAGATAAACCTTATCCAATAAAGGCGCTGGGTATTCTTGGCAGCAATCCCCTCCTTACCTGGAGTAATTCCAGAAAGGTCTATCAGGCTTTAAAGAAGGTCGATTTCCTGGTAGTCGCAGATTTGATAATGACGCCCACAGCAGAGCTGGCTGACATCGTTCTGCCAGTCGCTTCTTACCTGGAAACGGATGCCGTGATTGTTTCCGGCATGGGAACAGGAGTGACCTACCTTCAGGCGCAGCAGAAGGTGGTCCAGGTCGGGGAATGCTTGTCAAACCCGGAGATAATAATGAGGTTGGCTGATAAGATGGGGTTCTGTGAGTATTTCTGGAAGGATCTGCACGCTTATTTAGATGATTATCTTAAACCGATAGGCATGACCTTTACAGAGTTAAGCAGCCGGGCGGCTGTCATCTCTTCAGCTACGCGGTACCGGAAATATCTGGGAAAGGGCTTTCATACTCCTTCTGGAAAAGTAGAAATCTACTCAAGCCTCTGTGAGCAATGGGGCTATGAGCCACTGCCAGTATACCATGAACCTGAGGAAACACCGGTCAGTGCTCCTGAATTACTTGATGAGTATCCCCTGATTCTTACCAGCGCCCATGAAGCCAATTATGTCCATTCGCAGGATAGGTACCTTGTGGGGGCTCGCAAAAAGAAACCTGACCCACTGGTTATCATTCACCCTGATACAGCCAGTAGATTGGGAATCGCTGAGGGGGATATAGTCTATATTGAGAACAAGAGGGGAAGGATAAAACAAAAAGCCACTCTGAGTGATGGTATTGACCCAAGGGTAATCGGCGTAGGTTACGGGTGGTGGTTTCCTGAGAAAGGGATCTCCAGTATGTACGGCTGGGATGAGGCTAATATAAACATCCTGACGGATGATAGTCCACCTTACAGCCCGGAGATGGGCTCACCCAAGATGAGAGGCTTCCTCTGCAAGGTATATAAAGCAGATTCCCAGCTTTAAAAAGAGGGTTTTTTGATACCTCCAGGCAAACCTGGAGGAAATGGTGTGGGTTCCCCCGGGAGATGCAACGGGCGTAGAAGGGGCGACCCCATCAATTATTCATAGAAATCTTCAGTCTTTGGGGTATGTTCCAATAATTTTTGCCCCGATCAGTTGCCTATCTGGAGAACATTAACGGATGTCCAGTCGAATAGTACTTCCTTGTACTTCTCAAAGCGAAAATCCAAATCGCTATACAAGATTTCAAGTGATAATCCTTAAAGAGATAACTTTCACAATCTCTTTTTTGGATTGACAAAAAATTTGATTTTGATAAAAAGAATTTGACGTAACAATCATACCGAATAACAGTTGAAGTACCAGAGACAATCAACAGTCTGTGATGAGGCTATGGGAGAGAAGGTCTTTGATCAGCCTGATTTAAACATTCACAACGAAAGGAGAACTGTTATGAATAACAAAACGGCAGAAATAACCTTTTGGAAGGGTGTACCGCCAGCTGAAGGCGAATACCCAGGATTAAACCCCCGGACTGAAAAAGCAAATGGAATCATTTGTGAGTACGATGTCGCTGTGACGATGCGGGATGGCGTAAAGATATACGTCAATATCTTTCGACCGGAGAAAGACGGAAAATATCCCGTTCTTATTGGTTGGAGCCCCTATGGCAAACATGGTCGCGTAAAGTATATGTTTTTCCCGAAGTGCGGCGTAAGTGACACGGATTTTTCCAAGTACGCTGCTTTTGAAGCAGATGACCCTGTTGATTGGTGTCCGAAAGGTTACATCATTATCAATGT
>JBEKDJ010000490.1:0-3335 GCA_050014415.1 Thermodesulfobacteriota bacterium
TCTGTCGTCAAGCACATCACGAAAGAGCGATTGGCCACTCTCGAGTCGAATATTAATGCCTGCGAGCAGTTACGGAATAGTACAGAGAGCGACTCCAAAGAATCCTGGATTGAACGTCTCAGCATGTTTCATATTTTATTGGCTGGGTTCTCCAAAAACCGACTCTACAAATATCTAGTGACGTCTCTAATGGATCTTTATGTTTCTCATACCAAGAAACTTGAGCCCGAAATTACCGAGTACTACCGACATACGGATCAACATAGAGCGATCTATGAACCGATCAAAGTGAGGGACTTGAAACGGGCTCAAAAGGCGCTCAGAGATCATTTGCGCTCCATAACCAAAGATATTATGAAGTCCAAGAGGGCTTTTGATCGATGGACATTATTATATGGGATTGGCATGATGAGTGATGGATTATACCGAGAGTAAAACCAGGGGAAGGAGGTTCCTGATGCAATCTGAGAATGAGATTAAAAATGATGTACTGGTGATCGGTGGGGGCATGGCAGGTCTCTTTGCTGCGATAAAGGCGAGAGAGGAAGGTGCGGATGTTACCCTTGTTGATAAAAACTATGTTAGCCGGTCGGGTTCCACTGCCTTTGCCGAGGGGGACTATTCGGTTTTTAACCCGGAATGGGGTCATAATCTGAATGCCTGGATGGCTCAAGTCAATAGGGCAGGCGAGTACTTGAACAACCCTGAATGGACCGAGATCACTCTTCGGGAATCACGCGAACGTTACCAGGACTTCGTGACATGGGGCGTCAAAGCCAAGGAAAAAGAAGATGGGATAGTGCTTCGGTACGGGAGACCCATCGGTTTTGGACCCCTTGAATGTTGTTTCCTGGGCCGCGGGTGGACTTTTTTACCGGCTATGAGACGCCAAGCCCTGAAAATCGGGGTAAAAATCGTCGACCGAGTCATGGTTACAGATCTGCTTAAGAAGGATGAAACGGTGGTGGGCGCCGTTGGATTTCACTCAAGAACGGGTGATTTCTACAGCTTTAGCGCAAAGGCAACTGTCATGAGCACAGGAAACGGCACATTCAGGAATGTGCCTGGGGCAATGGGGCCTGTCGGCCATCTGTCATTCGACGGGGAAGTGATGGCCTATCGATCCGGCGCGAGGATAGGTGGCAAGGAGTACTCGAATACCGGCGCTGCGGGTTTCATCGCCGAAAAGAACGAAGCGACCAGGATGGATCTCCGAGGAAAAACCTTCAATACGATACCTGCCAAATATCCTGGCTGGGTTTCGTATGGCCCTGCCATCTCCTTCACCAACAGCTATGTCGACGCGGAAGGCTACGAAACGAACAGGATGGTTGCCGCAAACACCATCCACGAAGGCCGGGGACCGATAATCTGGAACCTCGATGCGGCGAAGCCGGAAGACCTGGAAGCGACGTTGAGGGATATCAAAGATTCGAAAACCGAATTCCGGCTCGAACGGGTGGGCATAGATCTGACGAAAGGGGGTCTCTTTACGGGGGTATTGAGACTTGAAAGCGCGCCGTTACATTCTATCTTTGGCGGCGGGACCGGGATCTCATCCACCGGTACGGATTGCGCCACCGATCTTCCGGGGCTTTACGCCGCCGGCGACGTCTACCACTCAAAGGCGCTTGGCGCCGCCTACCCTGCGTTCGGTTTTGGCTTGCGCAATGCTTCTGTGACAGGCGCCAGGGCCGGACGGGCAGCTGCACAGTATGCGTCAAAGGCCAAAGGTATGCGGATGGACAACGAAGCGCTGGCGGAGCTGAAACAGGGCATCTATGTGCCGGTGAACCGGGTAGGCGGCTTTGCCCCGAGTTGGGTGGAGCAACAGCTCTACAACCTCATGATGCCTTATTACGTCCTGTTGGTGAAGCACGGGGACCGATTGGCATCGACGTTGACGATAATCCAGTTCCTGAAGAACCATGTTGCGCCCAAGCTGACTGCCAAAGATGCCCATGAGCTGCGCCTTGCCCACGAGACCAAGAACAGGATTCTCAGCATTGAAATGATACTGAGGAGCTCGATCTTTCGAACCGAGAGCAGAGGCGGTCACTATAGAGAGGACTGCCCCAGAAGAAATGACCCCGACTGGTTTGCCGACGTGAAGATCAGAGACAAGGAAGGCGCGATGGAGGTTGTAAAGGAACCTCTCCCCAAAAAGTGGTGGCCCGACCTGTCAAAACCTTATAGAGAAAGGTATCCCATGAGATTCCCCGGTGAGGACTAACCCTTTGGGGACGTTTACATAACGGCATGAACAGTGTGCGCTTTTCAAGAAGGAGGTAGTCACCATGTCTATTGAACGTATTGACGAGGGCCAATGCAATGGTTGCGGGATATGTGTAGACAGTTGCTCCATGGACGTAATCAGGATGGATGAAGAACGCAAGAAGGCCATCGCCCAATATCCCGAGGATTGCACCTTGTGCGCCCTTTGTGAAATCGACTGCCCGCAACACGCGATCTACGTTGCGCCGTCAAAAGAGACTCCAGTGACGACGTGCTGGGGGCTGTGACAATGCACGAAGCATCTCTTGTCTAAATGGTTTTGCAGACTATCTTTGATGAGGCCATACAGGACAATGTACGAAAAGTCCTAACTGCTGAAATGGAGATTGGCGAGAACTGATAATCAGGTTAATTGATGTGAGTTAAGGAGGCCGGGGCATGCATGAAATTGCCAGTTTAAACATCGGAGAGGATGTTATTGAGACATCAAGGAAACTTGGTTTGGAGAATAAGCGACTTTTCGAAGAAGCTGGAGTAAAGGCGTTTAATGTCATGGGCGCTATCGGGTCTGGTAAGACTTCTTTGATAGAAACGGCAATTATCCATTTGAAAGACGATTACAGGATCGCTGCGATCGCAGGGGATGTGATTGCGGAATTCGACTCAAGTAGGTTTAGGAAACTCGGTATTCCCGTTGTTCCTACAAATACAGGAAAGGAGTGTCACCTGGATGCCCATTTGGTGAAGCATGCTTTGGAGCAGTTGAGGTTGAATGAAATTGATTTACTCTTTATAGAGAACGTAGGTAATCTCATCTGTCCCAGTGATTTCTACCTTGGGGAGCACAAGAGGGTGATTGTCGTCAGTGTGAGCGAGGGAGAAGAGATTGTGGCTAAACATCCTGTCATATTTAAGGCTGCCGATTGTGCTATCATCAACAAGGTGGACATCGCTCAGTTTGTGAATGTGGACCCTGATAAAATGGTAAACGATGCTCTAATGAATGTACCCCTTGTCTTCAAGACAAGCGTTCGGACAAATTTAGGGATAGAGAAATGGATAGACTTTATAAGGAACGAGATGAGGAGTTGTTGAACATA
>JBEKDJ010000491.1:0-3333 GCA_050014415.1 Thermodesulfobacteriota bacterium
CAGAATACATGACTCCCCGTCAACATCCTAACCCCAATTGAGCAAGGTAAAAGCGTCTCTCAGACGACTTTCTAATTACAAGGGTTGGGTAGGATGTCACAGAGCGACGGGGAACCCGCCTGACAGGCCAAAACCTATAACGCCTCAAAAGATAAAAAAACACTTGACTGGAATAAACAAGCTTGCTATATTGTAGTTTATGATTGAGGGGAACGAGGAATAAGGATATCCTCCTTTTCTGCAGCTGTTTATTCCGACCACGAACAAGGAGGAGACTACAATGAAAGGGCTGAGGGCGATAGGGGTAAAGACGGTGAAGGAAGGCACGCTGATCGCGACGGTAGACATAGGCGTAGCAAGCAACACAGGGTATTGCACTACCCTGGACGGGAGAGGCACCAGGTCTTTCAGGTTCGACAACACGAAGGAAGGATTCGAGAAATTTTGGTGTATGACCATGGCCAGTAAGAACAGGTTTGAATGTAATGAGGTACTCGTTGGCTATGAATCGACCGGCCTCTATGCCGAACCTCTCGTCCATTATCTTACGAATAAGCAGGTCAAAATTGTCCACAAGAACTCCCAAAGGTAGTCTTAAGTGTTAAAAGCTTTATTACCTTTTTGAATCAAAAATAGCAAAAGTGACCATTTTGTCAATACCAAAAATGAAATTGTGAAAATTATCTTTCTAAGGATTACCGTTTGAAATCTGCTATAGCGATATCGATTCATGGCTTGATGACTTCAGGAAGAAGTCAATGAGGCAATCGTCCAATTTGTTGGAGTGGTTTTGGGCTTCTTAAAAGCGAGGATATCCTGCCAATACAACTTCCTGAAAAGAACAAAGAAATGTTTCTGTTTGATCTTCAAACCTCAGGTTTTTGGGTTTGCAAAAACGCAACGTCCATAGCGGATATTGAAACTCCTGAAGGCGGCTTCGCCTCGTTCCCTTTTGGTATTGCTTTCACCTAGTGAAAGGCAACCACTCCAGGGAATACTAAGGGGAAAATGGCGGTGGGAAACCCTCTTTAAGACTTTCCCGAAAAGCCATTCTCCAAACTTTAAGGCCGGCTTCTGATGATAGGAAGGGCAGAAATAACCACGCTTACAGAAGAAAGCCAGAAGATATTCAGGGTCACAATTTCCACATCCGACCCGGGCGAAACCGTTACGTAGAACCCCACAGTCCAGATAGCGGTAGATGACGGACCGGAGATAGGGACGATAAAACCCATAGGCCCGTTCAAAGGTTTCGAAGTGATCCTCGACACAATGGTAATAGAAGGAATCCTGCGGCCTGGGCGGAAGACGTCGCCGCTCACCTCGAGAATGTTGCCGAGCGGGTGTACGCGGACGACTTCTGCATTCCGGACGATCTGCGTGAAGGGAGAACAAAGGAAGAAGCGCCTTCCGCGAGCAAGGATCTGATCAGGCGGTTCGGGCAGCTGCTCGAATGGTAGCCGGTTCTTGTACAGGCGGCCGGCCGCGTTCGCTCATCTGGACGTGAAACGCTCTTGCAAGTGTAAACGCGCCTCCGAACGCGGTCGATTTCCGCCTGTCGAAACGGGAGCGGCTACTCCCCGCTGGGCATATGCAGGTACATCGACTGGAGGCCCAGCCGGCCCGGCCCGGTGAACCGGTTCATGACCAGGTTTATGCCCGCGAGCAGCCCGGTGGACAATTTCTGCATGGTGGTCTCCATCTTCACGCCCGGGTCCTTGTACAGCCAGCCGCCCGGCTCGATGTCGATCTGCTCTCCGGCGCCGAGGGTCTTCTCGAACACGTTGCCGTAGCCGTGCAGCCACAGGATGCCGTCGGTGTCCCCGGCGCGGAACTTGTCGATGAAGAAGCCGGTGCCGCCAAACAGGATGTTTGCCACTCCCTTCACCCGCTCGAGCGTGTAGTCGACGTTGCCGGTGGCAGCCAGGAACTGGTGCTCCCGCACGTGCAGCTCCTGTCCCTTTATCAGGTGCATGGCAGCGATGTGTCCCGGGCCGTCACGGCTGAACGCGATCTGGCCCTGACCCTTCGCCTCAGTGACGAAAATCTGAATGCCTGCCATCATGCGCTTCATTGCACCCTTCATCGACTTGATGCTGATGGAGACACCCGGATGCTCCCAGAGCAGGATGTGGTGCTCGAAGTACACGGAAGCGCTGGAGGAGAGCTCCACAGTCAGCACGGGTACGAGCTCTCCGTCGAGATGGTAGGTAACACCGGCAAAGGTCTCCGCGTGCGCCGCGGTGACGAACAGGACTGGACGATCCATGGTTATCCTCCTCGTGCGATTTTGGCTGTTCTCCACGAGCGATGGGGAACGGAACAGTGCGCATGGCGGACAGCAATGTCACTAGAGGGTAGCTCCGACCCCGAATGAGTCGAGTAGACCGGTTTCTTCCGATACAACAGCTTTCCATACCGACTCTCTTTCCTCTTTCTCTTCTTCTTGACTCCTGCTATATTCTCCATAGGTACACTCCTTTCTCCCACTCAGGAGTGTCACCCATTTCTCCCTTCTTCTTTAGCTTACGATCTGGTAGTTAGCCCACCCTCAAGAACGAGGCATATGGCGAAGACCCGCAGAAAACGGCCTATGAGATCTTCAAGCTGATGAAAAGCCACAGCAGGGGCATGCTCATCAGCGTCGCTTCGGAGTGCCTCAAGAAAAAATCTCCTCGACTTCGGACGTTTCTGTCTTATCTGCATATGGAGTCTACTGAGGCCGAGACCGTCCAGCCTCAGAAGGGCGAGCTTTTGAATATCTCTTATCAACCCAGAGGACTGGAGGAGTACGATGAATAATCTTGAATCCCTACTTAAGGAATTGGACTGTAAGACCCCTGCCGAAGAGATACCCTCCGACCGGCATGATACGATACTCGATTTCCTCAAGATGGAGGGCGAATACAGAAGGCAGCATAAGATCAAAAGACTTCTGCGGCTATCGGGGGTAAAACACGTGAAGACCCTGGATCAGTTCGACTGGCATTTCAATCCCAAGATCAGCAAGGACGATATCATGACCTTCGTCAACTCGCCCTGGATAGAAAATGCCTTCAACCTTGTCCTCATCGGAGATACAGGGCTTGGTAAATCCCATATCGCCACAGCCATTTGTTATGAGGCGATTCTACGGGGCTATTCGACTGCCTGCATCACCGCATTCGACCTCGTGTCAAGGATTCATAAGGCTTACAACCCGGTTTCCAGGATCGATTATTATGCAAAGGTCAGGGTGCTCTGTATCGATGAGCTCGGTTTGTGGGTAACAATAGAAAAGGTACCAAATATAGTGGGAGTGGTTCCCTCCTAATACCCATCTTTAGTTTTCCT
>JBEKDJ010000492.1:0-6294 GCA_050014415.1 Thermodesulfobacteriota bacterium
AAGTATCTTACTTTTCTGGCCAAACGACAGGGGCTTCTCGGTTTCACAGCAGAGGTGCTGATGGAAAACCAGCCGATGCTCCACCTGTTTGAAAAGATGGGATTTGATATTGAAAAGAGGAGAACAACAGGCGTGTATGAACTGAAGATGGGATTTCGAGGGGCATAGAATGAGCATGGCCGAACCCGATATTCAATATCTTTTTAAACCGAGAGCCGTTGCAGTCATTGGAGCGTCGCGGGATACCCGAAAGATCGGCTATAAGATTCTGGACAATATTGTGTCGGGGGCGTATCAAGGCAGAGTCTATCCTGTCAATTCCAAGGGAGAGGAGATTCTTGGACTTCGAGGATACAAAGACATTCGGGAAATTGAGGACGAGGTCGATGTCGGGATCATCGTCGTCCCTGCAAGATTTGTGTATGATGTGGTGAAGGGCTGTGCGGAGAAGGGGGTCAAGTTTGTGCCTATCATCTCTTCTGGATTTTCCGAGGTGGGAAACAGGGAAGAAGAGAAGAGAATCGTAGACTGTGCCCGGGAGCACCGCATGCGTGTCCTCGGCCCAAACATCTTCGGGATCTTCTCCGCCTCGAGTTCCCTAAATGCAACCTTTGGTCCCAAGAACGTCAAGCCAGGAAGCATCGCCATCATCACGCAAAGCGGAGCCTTGGGCATCGCCATGATTGGCAAGACTGCCCTTGAAAACATCGGCCTCTCGGCAATTGTCTCGGTGGGAAACAAATCCGATATCAATGAGACAGACCTTTTGGAGTATCTTCTTCATCAGGATGCCACCAAGGTGATCATGATCTACATCGAGGGACTGAAGAGAGGCGAACGGTTTGTCAATGTCCTTCAGGAGACCGCAAAACAAAAACCCGTTGTCGTCTTGAAAGCGGGCCGATCAAAGAAGGGTGCCCTGGCGGCTGCTTCTCATACCGGGGCCCTTGCAGGCTCGGATGAGATCTTCGATTATCTGATGAGGCAATCTCATGCGATCAGAGCCGAGAGTTTAAACGAAGCCCTGGAGTGGTGCAAGTTTTTTGCAAATAGCCCTCGCCCCCGGGGAGAAAACACCGTGATCATTACGAATGGAGGAGGCATCGGTGTCCTGGCGACCGATGCCTGTGAAAAATACGGGGTGAAACTATATGACGATTATGAGCGTCTGAAAGAAACCTTCTCGGGGATGATGCCTTATTTCGGCTCGGCAAAGAATCCGATTGACCTGACTGGCGAAGCCACCTCTTCTCACTATCACCATGCCTTTAAAGCCTCTTTCGAAGATCCGGACATTGAGGCAGTGATCTCACTGTATTGCGAAACAGCGGTCTTTGACATTGAGAATCTATCCCCTATCATCGAGGAGAATTATCACAAATTTAGAGAAGCAAGAAAACCGACTGTCTTCTGCCTTGTGGGAGGGCAGAAAACCGAGAACTGCGCGGAGGACTTGAGGAAACAGGATGTGCCGGTGTTTACGGATCCCTATGACGCGGTCTCCTGTATGGGAGCGATGTATACCTATTACCGCTATCTGAAGGAGCCGCCGGGCAGGATTGATCCTGTTTCGCTCGATGCTGCTCAGATCGAGAAGGTGGTTCAGAAAGTGAAGGAAGATAAACGCCACTTCCTCGTCGCTGACGAGGGGCAGAAGGTCATGAAGGCCGCAGGCATCCCTGTCCCCTCCAGTTCTGTCGCCCGTCATCTTGAAGAGGCGGTTACGGCGGCAGAGAGGATGGGTTTCCCGGTGGTGATGAAGATCGTTTCCAAGGACATTCTCCACAAAAGCGACGTGGGCGGGGTCGCCCTAGATCTGTCAGATAAGAAAGAGGTCATCGAAGCCTACGAGGCCATCATCCATAACTGCAGGGCAGCAAACCCCCGCGCCAGACTGGAAGGGGTTGAGATCTCCGAGATGGTTCAATCCGGGGTAGAACTGATTGTCGGTGCCAAAGTCGATCCTTCCTTCGGCCCCATTGTGATGTGCGGACTGGGAGGAATCTATGTTGAGGTGATGAAAGATGTCTCATTCCGGGGACTCCCTCTGGACCGCAGAGAAGTGATCACGATGATCAAAGAGATCAAATCCTATCCCATCCTCTTGGGCGTGAGAGGGGAGAAGAAGAAAGACATTGAAAGCTTGGTAAATACGATTTTGAAAGTGGGTGCCATCATTCAGCAATGCCCGAGTATCTCTGATATCGAGATTAACCCCCTGGTGGTGGATGATCGGGGTGCGAAGGCGGTGGATGTTCGGGTCCTGCTTTCAACTTCTTGAAGAGGAGAGATCGATGGAAAAATTAGTAATCGCGTCAGTGGGAAAAAGCGCGGGCAAGACGAGCCTCATCATCGGAATGGCAAAAGCGTTGAGCAAGCCCTTCGGATATCTGAAACCCCTAGGAGACCGGATGGTGTACCGGGATAAGAAGATGTGGGATTACGATGCGGAGCTGATCACCTCGGTTTTCGGGATTAAGGAGAATCCCGAGGACATGACGATTGGGTTTGAGCATTTGAAGCTTCGGTACATGTACGATGAGGAGGGAAGAAAGCGAAAGCTCCAGGAGATGGTGGCCCGTGCAGGCGGGGAGCTGCTTTTTGTGGAGGGGCCGCAAAATCTGCGTTACGGGACTTCTTTAGGTATGGATCCTCTTTCGCTTGCCCGGGATATTGGAGGCAAGCTTTTGGTCCTGATCAATGGCCAGGCAGACGTGCTGTTGGACGATACGATCTTTGTGAAGGACTATTTGAATATGACCCATGTGGCTCTCAAGGGAGTCGTGTTTAATCATGTGCAGAATCCTGAGGATTTTGATACGGTTTATCTTCGGGAGATGACGAAGCGAGGGATACCGGTGTTAGGGGTCCTTCCGTATGCAAAGGAGTTAACCTATCTGACAGCTGATTTCTTAGCGAAACGGCTATTTGCGAAGGTGGTAACAGGGGAGAAAGGGTTGAACCGGGTGGTGAGGAATATCCTGGTGGGGGCGATGTCGATCAGTGCATTGTATCAGACACCCTTGTTCAAACAGGAGGGGAAGTTGATCATTACGCCTGGGGACCGGGCGGACATGATCCTGGCTGCGATCGAAAGTGATGCAGCCTGTGTGGTCATCACGAACAATATCTTGCCTTCATCGAGCATCATCTCGAACCACGCAGATCGACGCGATCGAATCCTTGATCGCAAAAGAGGATACCGACAAGATCGATCTTCTTGAACAGTTGGTCCGGAAACACGTCAATCTGAAGGAGATCGCAGGCGAGTCAGGTTGATCTCAGTTACAGGCAAAGGTTGAGGTTCAGGTCGAGGGAGGTCATCACCGTACGCAATGTGTTCTATCTTATAGAGGTAATAGGTTTTGAAAATGAGTGGGGTGGAGGCACGCCCTCTCTCGGAATGCGGGCGTTCTGCATTAAATACTTATGGAATTGGTCCAGCATAATTAAATGATAACTTATACGACTGTATCATAATAATCAAATCTCATTGTTTATATTGCAATAATGCCTGTTTTATCAAGTATTTTTTCTAAACATTTCGTTGACAAACCCCGTCCCCTTCTATATATTCTCATCATTAATACAATAATATAAAAATTAATGTTCCCGGCACGCTGTGCACGCTGATTCGCGTGGAGTGAGCAAGGACGTTCGAGCGGAAATCCATAAACATGGATTCAACTCAACTCCGCGTTGGCCTCTGGAATAAAAAAGACGAATCTGATAAACTTCTAACAGTATGAATAATCACGAAATTTTGAAGCACATGACCGAACGCACAGCCAAGGCGGTCGCCCATTACTGGCAAACAAGGGGTGCACAACGGAAAAGACAAGAAGCAAGTGGCAAGGCCGATCAGGGCTTGCGTAGTGCCGTCACTGGTGGTGCGCAGATGGACGGTTTTATTGACCTTTTCACGGACCTTGTCACACAGGCTGGAATCCCTGATGGCTGCATCTTCCGAAAGAAGGCTGTTGAACTTCCCGGTTTTTTCCGCCCAACCAAAGAATGGGACCTGCTCGTCATCCGCGACGGGCTGTTGATCGCCGCCATTGAAGCCAAATCCCAGGTCGGGCCATCTTTTGGTAACAACTTTAACAACAGAACAGAAGAAGCAATGGGCAGTGCCCTTGACCTTTGGACGGCCTTCCGTGAGAGAGCATACCTTGAAAGCCCTCAGCCCTTTCTTGGCTATTTCTTCATGCTGGAGGATTGTGAGGCATCCAATCGGCCTGTTGGTGTGCAGGAACCACATTTCAAGGTCTTCCCCGAGTTTGTCGGTGCGTCATACATGCGCCGTTATGAACTTTTCTGCCGGAAGCTTGTATTAGAGAGGCACTATACAGCGTCTACCTTCATCACCTCATCTATCCTAACCGGTCTTAACGGCACCTATGAAACACCGGCGGATGACCTGTCCATGGAGCGATTCGCAAAGATGCTGGTTGCCCATGTGACGACCTTTATTTGAAACCATGTCGACAACGGTTCACAGGCTAATCAATGGTGACGCCCGGGATTTGTCCTTTTTGGATGATGAGTCGGTGCACCTCGTCGTCACGTCACCACCCTATTGGAATCTCAAGCGCTACAACGAAACCCCTGATCAGCTGGGGCATATTCAAGACTACGAAACCTTCTTGGAGGAACTGGATAAAGTTTGGAGGCATGTGTATCGTGTTCTTGTTCCAGGAGGCCGGCTAGTGTGCGTGGTCGGTGATGTCTGTGTGGCCAGACGTGATTTTGGACGTCACCTGGTGTTTCCCCTCCACGCGGACATCTGCGTGATCTGCCGGCGAATCGGTTTTGACAATCTAAATCCGATCATCTGGCACAAAATCGCCAATGCATCCTATGAGGTGGCCAACGGGTCCAAATTTTTAGGTAAGCCGTATGAACCCAACGCTATCATTAAGAACGACATGGAATTCATCCTCATGCAGCGGAAACCGGGAGGATACCGGAAACCGTCTGATACTCAGCGAGATGCCAGCAGGATTTCAAAAGAGGAGTTTGACCGTTGGTTCCAACAGATATGGAACATCCCAGGGGCATCGACTAAGCACCACCCCGCGCCATTTCCTCTGGAACTGGCTACGCGGTTAGTAAGAATGTTTTCCTTTGTGGGGGACACCGTCCTTGATCCATTCTGCGGCTCTGGGACAACGATGATTGCAGCCTTCCAAACGGGCCGCAACAGCCTCGGAGTGGAAATTGACCCAGATTATTGTCGCATGGCAGCACGGTATCTTAAAGCGGAGACCATGAACCTTTTCTCAAGCGCTCAACTTATCTTTGAAAAGGGTTCCACGGACCGGGCTTGCATGGTCAAGGAAGATCAAGCTTTGTATGCAGTCAGACCTGCAAGGAGAAAAGTGAAATAGGCCTAATCGGGTAAGGACGGTGTTTAGCTGTCCCTCCTCAGACCACCCATCATGTGGGTCCACAATGGGCGGTTTGCAGAAATCATCGGGCCTTAGCCGGAAATGACTCACGTTCTACAGGAACAAAACGGATTGGTGCCAGGCAACGGTAATTAGGTATTGAAGATCGAAGTGAGAAGGCGCCGGAGACGTTGCCCCAGAAGATGAAACGCAAGATCGATTCGAAAAAAGGCAGACTCGTCTACAACAGGAGAATCGGAACGGCAGAACCAGTATTTGGCAATATTTGCTCTAAATTAGGATTGAACAGATCTAGCCTTCGAGGCAAACGAAAAGTAAACACCCAGTGGGTGCTCTATTGTGCAGTACACAATCTATTCAAAGTGCATCGATATGGTCCGGAGTTGGCGTGAACGAACTGGATTGGGTGATAGGGTATTGTGGTAAGAAAAAAATCGTGAAAAGACGACCATTGCACCAAGGACCGTAAAAACTTTCGATGGCAGAAAATAATTTCCTTTTCTTGATCTAGCAGAAGAAGCGGTTTTTAAGAAAGTGACTTTTTCTACAGGCTCGTTACGCGGCGAAACATGCACTTGGGCAATGATTAAACTTCAACATCGGGACCGAAACATGTCGACCCTTATCCACCAACGAGTCGAAGCAGTACGATCCGGAACCAATCCGACTGTCATTTGCCGTATGCCATTTGGTGGGGCTGTGTTGTGTGATGGACAATTCCTTCGCGGATATTCGTTGCTGCTCCCTGACCCAGTCGTACCGGACCTAAATGCACTCGATAAGTAAAACTGTGCCGAGAAGAAGCCGGTGCCAGGCAACGGTAATATGATCACTTTACTCCCCTCAAGAATTGGATATCATTCCATTCCCATACTCGTTCGGG
>JBEKDJ010000493.1:0-3706 GCA_050014415.1 Thermodesulfobacteriota bacterium
GAATCTCTCGGAGCGTTTGCAATCCATCCAGTTCTGGCATTTTATAGTCAATCAAGGCGATATCAAAAAGATCTCCTTCAAGTTTCCGAAGAGCTTCCTTTCCATTGGCGACGGCCTCAACATAGAATTTTTCCTTTTTCAAGAACCCCTCCAGGAGATCCCTCTGGGTTCTTTCGTCCTCAGCGATCAATATCTTAGCCTTCTCCATTTTGTTCTTAGTCGGTCCTATTACCGTTAATAGTAAACTCCGCAAAGGAGTTGACGTTCACAGGGTGTCATTGCGAATTCCGCACCGCGGGATGAAGCAATCTCATGGGATGGCCACGTCGTCCCATCGTGCCGGGACTCTTCGAAAACACTCCTCCATTAAACCCTTCACTATCGGTTTCCGTGTACTGCCTTCTGCATACTGCTCACTTCTTTACTTCTTTCAATGGGCAGTATCACTGTCACTGCTGTTCCGACTCCAACCCGGCTTCCAACCCTTAGTTGGCCGCCATGGGCTTCGATAATCCGATGGGAAATGGGAAGCCCCAGCCCAACCCCTTTCTCCTTCGTCGTATAGTAATAATTGAAGATTTTGTCCATCTGGTCCGGCGGAATCCCAGGACCTGAATCTGAAACGGTCACCTCTACCCGGTCTTTGAAGGAGTGAGTTCCGATAGAGAGAATCCCTCCATGTCCCATCGCCTGCATTCCATTCTTCATAATATTGATAAAGGCTTGTGTCAACCTCTCCGGATCCATTTTGATAGGAGGCAGATCTGCAAGAATGTGTGTCTGAAGGGTGATCCCCAAAGAAGAAGCCTCTTCCTGAAATAAGGTAACCAGATGCTCCAGAAGACCTTGGAGGGAAGATTCCCTGAGATTGAGTTGAAAAGGTCTGGAGAGGGTCAGAAACTGCTCGATGATTTCATTGATCCTTCGGATTTCTTCAAGGATCAATTCTGTAAAGGAGAGGTACTCTTCCTTTTTCGATTCATCCAGAGGAAGAAATTCTCTCTTGAGCCTTTGGAGACCCATGCCCATGGCATTGAGAGGATTTCGAATCTCATGAGCGACGCCTGCAGCCAAGTGGCCGAGGGACGAAAGTCTCTCCACTAATTGGACCCGGTCTTCCATCTCTTTCATTTTTTTGAGGTGACGGTTCTGGTTTACCCATATCAGAGTGACCGCTGAAATCCCCAAAATGAGGAAAAAGAAGATCGAGAGGGCGACATTCTTTCTAATCTGGCTGAGGACAGGATGGATCTCCTTTGTGGAATACCCAATTCGAATCAAACCCATGGTGTTCTCTCTGATAGGGAAGGATTTCACCACTTCAAAGACCTCCTCTCCCTTTACGGATTGGTAGAGACGAGAAAGAGGATGGTTACGAAGCAGAGAAATGCTTAGAAAGGGTTCTTCTACCCTTCTCCCGATGAGGCTTGGATCGGTGTGAGCGAGGGTGTTGAAATGGTTATCCTGAACAGAGATAAAGAGGATACCTTCCCTGAGCCCGATATCGGAAATCGCCCTTTGAATCGCAAACTGGCCAAAGAGCCTTTTGACCTGCTTCCCGCTAAGGTGCAAAGCGATAATCCCAGGTGTCGACTGCCTCCAGACGGCAACAGAGACAAGACGGTCTTCTGACAGGGGTTTAGCGAAAAGGTCAATAGCCACCGAACGCCTCTTCTCAAAGAGTTCCCGAAGAAAGAATCCTCTTTCAATGGAGGAGAATGGAGCAGGCCATCCCCGGAGGAGGTTTCCTTTGGCATCATAGATTTCGATCGAGGTGACATGATACTGCTCGATGAGCGATTGGAAGTCGGAGGGGCTTAAAGGTCTTTCTCCGTCGATTTGATCCAACCGATGGAGGGCTTCTAAAAGGTATTCGGCAATGGAATCTTCCAGGCCGAGAAAGAACCCAGAAATGGGTGGTGAGGATGGATGTCTGCTAGGACCACCTTCCAACAGTTGAAGAGAGGCCATGGTCTCTTGGACATTCTTTTCATAGTACTGTAAGAGGACAATCGCCTCCCTCTCTAGCAAAAGATAGAATCCCTTTCTGGTTCGGTTGATTTCCAGGAGTCCGTTCACGATGAGGATGATGAGAATGACACCAGAAAAGATTCCCAGGTAGATGGGTGAGAAACTCCGTTTAATCTTATCGTTATGCTTAAACAAAGGATGTCCCGTCCCCAATAGTCGAGACGAAAGAGAGGGTTCTCTGCGTGGGCGCCTAATCTTCCTCCGGCCCCTCTGGGAGAGGAGGTCTTTTGGGATGGAGGGGGCCCAACGGACCAGGTCCATGCATCATTCCTCGAAAGAAGGGGAACTCCTGTTCCGGACACCAACTCTTCAGTTGCTCCTGAGTCAGAAGATTTCTTACCTTAACGAGGTATTCCATAGCCTTCTCTTCCAGTTTGGACTGGAGTTCATTGATTGCAAGATATTTGGACCGGATCGATTCTATCTTTACAGCAGGGTTGGTGAGGGAATCTCGGAGTTCCAAGCGTTTTGAGATAAGTTCTGTGCGTAGAACTTGAGTCTCATTGTGATAAATCTGTTGGATGAGTTCCAACTTATTTGCTTGATCTATCGAGAGATTGAGGTCCCATGCCCTCCAACAAGGGCCATCCCCTCTCCACTTCTTTCCCTCCATTCCCGGGCGGAATCTCATCCCTGAAGGTTGTGAAAAAGAAGGAGATACCAGGAGAATAATAAAGAGAAAAGAAATCAGAAAAGATAGTTTTGATCTCATCATGACCCACCCATCCCGCAGCTCTGAATCAGCAGGTTTCCTTTTGATCTATTTTAAAACATATCCAGTCAATTTAGAAAGTCAAAATAAAAGGGGAAGGCCTAGTCCTTCCCCTTTTCTCCCAAATGATGCGCCATCCATCACTCCCACATGCCCGTGCCCGCACCGAAACAGCCCGTCCCCCGGCCGTAACCCATCATGCGGCCATGGCCGGCCATCATCTGGCCACGCCCCATTTCCCGGCCTGGCTTCCAATGAGCGATCTGTTCTGGTGTGAGGAGTTTGCGAGCCTCCAGCCTCATTTGAACAACTTTATCCTTCATCTCATTTTGAAGTCCTGTCATTTCTTTTTCCTTGTCCAAAATGGCCTTTGGATCAGCCTTTGGGTCAGTCCATAGAGACTGCAGCTCGATCCTCTTGGCCACGATCGTTCCAATCAGTTGGGCATTTTCCGCTCTGAACTTACGGCGTAGTTCCTGAAACTTGGCCTTCTGTTCTGGGGTCATGGAATGGTCTTTGTCAGGGCCCCAGGATTCGTGCATTCCTTTATGTCAAGCAGGAGGGACACCAATCCTAACGCGATGATTGCCTTCTTCATTTTTCTCACCCCCTTTCCATATTAATTGTAGTCGTTAATCTCAGATAGAGCAAAGGCTATGCCAACTCTTGTGAAGGTTATTAAGAAATCTTTGCCAAGGTAAGGCCCGCAGCTTGATTCTTATGAATTATTAATAAGTTAGCAGGCACATGCCTAGGAGTGAATTTGACTACTTCAGAAGAAAACAGATACCAATTTTCACCCTGCAAATTCGCCTCAAACAGGTAAGGTTTGTCGATAGTTGTTGGGCAAGAAAGGTTTCCTGTTAGATTTCATTGGCTAATCGATTTCGACAATCTTGGCGAGCAACTCGACAAGAATTTCTTGAGAGATTTTAGCCAGCTTCGGCCGGTGCAATAACGTTT
>JBEKDJ010000494.1:0-3285 GCA_050014415.1 Thermodesulfobacteriota bacterium
CCAGGGTGAGAGGTTTTTGAGGTTCCTGCGCCCAAACAACACTTGTGGAAACAGTTGCCCATAAAATTAATCCAACAAAGCATTTCATCTTCATTGATCTATCTCCTCCTTTCCATTTGTTGTACTCCACCAAAAAAGATTTCTAAAACAGTATCCAACTTTGAAATTAGTTGATGGGATTTGGGGCTAATCATCTACTCGAAGACAAAGGAATTGACAATTCCCACTAAAGCATGAGCTAAATCCAATAGATTCATGGTCTGCTCTCTCCTTCCTTAAACCACTGCCTCATGAAATCAGCAAGGATGTTAATATAAGCGACCATCTTCTCTTGGGGACGTTTCCCTAAATCATGTTTAACTGTCCAATCAAGACGATTCCGTTCTGCAATATAAATCCTGAAAAACTCCCGGTTTCGTTTGAAGAATTCGAACTGCAGGCCCAATATCTTTTTTATCCTCTCTATGAGAGAGTTCTTCTCTGAGATTCCGACTTTGACCTATCGATCTTCTCTACTTTCCCATTGATGAGTGTGAAATAAAGTTCCTCTTTCAATTTGGAATATTTATTGAGCGTCCCAATCTCGAATTTGGCTTGCCCTGCAATGTCACTCATTATATGAAAAAGAACTCTCTTACAGCAAAAACCTCGCTGCCGGCAGAATTCCTTCACGATGTGGCTAATATTCGCCTCCTTTTCCACCTTTTTTTGAGTCTAGATCCTTCATATACTCCCCGACGAGTATTGAGAATATTTGTCCATTTTTGAATGGAGCCCCACGGGCAAGCCCGTGGTACCAGTCCAAACGCTCCTTCGGCGCGAGCAGCCCGCACCAAAGGACCAATTCACCCACGGTAAACCCGTGGTCCTCCTTGGTGCTGGGATAGAAAATCATTCTTATTTTAAAAAATGTAATTGTCAAACTAAATTTCTAGCCGTGTTTGTAAAATGTCAATTCTCGCGTGTATAGACCTCGACCTTTGTGTAGACATCTACAATGAATCAGGCTCATCGCCTAAGTGAGCGGGTAACATTATATCTCTTTGAGCATACAAGTCAGAATTCTAAACTGGAGATATTTCTCATCACGAAGACTGTAAGCCCTTCTCTGAATGACTCGAAATTCTATTATTTAGACTTTGAACAAACCTACCTTGCCGGGCTGGTGCTCTAATGAGCGAATGGTAGCTCCCATATCGTGTGGTCGATTTTTCTCGACAAACTATTCCTTTTTTATTCAACGCAACCAAAGCAAGCTCTTGTCATTTTATTTTATTAACGATTTATTGTAGAATCCTGAGGGAAGGGGTACTCTGTGATTTGTTCAGGGGCGTGTTTTGTCATGACGCTCAACCTGTAAAAGAAAGGAGACAGGATGTTCAACGAACTTGCAGAAAAGAGAAGAAGTGTAAAAGTATATGCCAAGCGGTCGGTGGAGGCGGAGAAGATTGATGCCGTCATCGAAGCGGCCCTCCGTTCCCCCTCGGGAAGGGCAGCAAGGCCCTGGACGTTTGTGGTGATCACGGACAAGGCCCTCCTGGAAAAACTTTCTGTGGCGAAGCCCCAAGGGGCCGCCTTTGTCAAGGATGCCCCGGTTGCTGTCGTCGTGTGCGGAGACCCATCCGCTTCCGGACTGTGGGTTGAGGATTGTTCCATCGCTGCAGTTGTAATGCAGTATGCAGCCCTTGCACACGGTCTTGGAAGCCGCTGGGCGCAGATGAGGGGGAACAATTTCAACGAAGGCACAACATCAACGCAGTATATCGCCAAACTCCTGGGTCTTCCTGAGAACTTGACTGTCCTGTGCATCATCGCCATCGGGTACCCTGGCGAGGAGATGGTCCCCTATAAAAAGGACGAACTCCGTTTCGATAAGGTCAGCTATAACCGTTACGGTCAGAGAAAGGCCTGATCCCGATTGGTGGCATCAGCGGCCATTTCGCATCATGCGAGGGCCGGAACCCCTTTTTATTGAGGATGGATCGGAAGAACTGACGTCGTCGCAAAAGACCTATCAACGACTATCTCATGCACCGCCTTGTGTACCGGTAGAGCTTTGCCTGGCAACGAAGCCTTGCGTCTGCAAACCGGTGGCGGACGGTGTCCCGGCAATTTGAGCAAGATAGGTATCACCGAGTTTTTCGATGTGTTCATGAACGTTGTCGAAGTAGTTGAAATGGATCTGCTCTTCATCGATGATCGCTTCAAACGTTTTCACGCTGGTGCTGTCACCGTTATCTCTGCACACCAGGAGGAATTGGTTATAGGCGTCGATGGTATCATCCTCAAGTTTTGCATCAAACGAAAAGATTGTCTGGGCGTTCTGGCCCTTTTCGGGCTTCCCTGCAGGCTCTGTCGTCGGTTCTCCGGCCAGTTCCTTAATTCGCTCTGCGAACATCTCCGCGTGGCGCATCTCATCGATCGCGATAAGCTTGACCTTCGCCGCCATGTCTCCGTAATCGGAGTTATCCAAATTGTAGTGCTGATTCATGTACTGTATAATGGCATGTAACTCCATGCCGCGTGCCTTGTTCAGAACTTCAATCACTTTTTCTCTCCTTTGTTCCTTGGTCGTTTGTGCCATGATGCACCTCCCTGTTTGTTTCACGTTGGTCTGGATAAGAATGCTGTTTCCGCGTTTCTCATTCTCGGGGTCGACCACAATCCGGATCATGCCCCTCCAAGAATAATTATGGGGGCGAAATTTCCCATTTTCAAGTAAGATTGGATTGGGCTCCCTTGGATGGGGGGCAGACATGATAATTTCCTATACGTCAAACAGGTGCAAACAGCTTTTCGCCGACATGCCTTCTACAGGTAGTTCAGATACCAGATTTTAAATGGTAATCTCCGAACCGTCTTAATGAATAGGTTTGCAAGTTTGTGTAACCAATGACCGAGAGGGACGAGGCAGGATCGCTTTTTTGAAGGTTCCAAAATCTCCTATCTTGGGGGCGTTTTCCAGTTGCCAAAAAGTTAGTGCGTTTTAAGATCATACCTTCATTTTTCTCGGCTCGGTAGCCCCGCGGGTTCTGGCAAGAAATCAACGGTTTTAGGGGTGTAAAACAACCCCCAGCATATCGGATGGTTGGCTCGCGTTGCTTTCTTCCCGAAGTCCACAAACAGACATTTTGGCAAGTATGCTTGATTTCAATTGTTAATGCTCGGTACTCCTTTATCTTGACATACAGGTCCCTTTTTCGTATATTCAACTCATCCCAAAGCGAGTTTTTATCATTTTTATCATTGTAATGAGGTCCAAAAGCTGGCTGACCGAAGATTCAC
>JBEKDJ010000495.1:0-3279 GCA_050014415.1 Thermodesulfobacteriota bacterium
TCTATCGCTTGATCAATGCCCCACTTGACAGCCTTGGCGTTGAAGTCCGTCCCGTCGTGAAACTTGACGCCCTTCTTGAGGGAAAGCGTGATGGTATTCTTGGCTTGATCGATTTTCCATTCTGTGGCCAGCCAAGGGTGGTAATTCCCGTTGATATCCTCGCGGATGAGACTCTCAATGAACGGTTTCATGAGTTTAGAGTCGATTCCCCTGACGTCCCATGGGGCGCCAAGTGGCTGTGCCCCTTCTGCCACATCGATAATTTTCAGGATACCTCCATATTGTGGCTGCGAAGCAGCTTCTGCACTCGTAATGGACGGTAACAGCATGATGGACACCATTAGACTCAGACCGACCATCTGCCGGATGAACCCCTCCATTTTTCCCATGGTTAAACCCTCTCTTCTTTTGTCGTAACACTCACAATCTCGTGTCCCGGAGAATCTCTCTCACTATCTGGTCCGTGGACAGTGATAAGAACTCTCCCGGGGATGAATCGAATATACAAAAGCATAAGGAGTATGTCAAGGAAGTACATCTCCAAGGGCTGACTTGTAGCCAACAAGCCTGTATCCTTAATGCCAGCAAGGAGAAGCTGGCCTCTGAACCTACTTTTAGATCAACAAGACAGCTAGCTGCGGAAGGGAAAATGACTGATGACATTTACAGATACTTTGGCATGCAACCTTACTGGACAGACAAAGGATTTTCTAGGGGTGGATATCCCGGAGGATATGGATATGATGTGAATAACCCCTATGGTTGGTGAGCTTTTGAACAAGGATATCAGGAGTATCCAGTCTATGTGTTAACGGAGGAAGGCAAAGGAATATTCCTTCGCCTTCCATTGACTAATTCTAACAACGGTCCAACGACGCTAGTTTCGAGGGATTTGAATTTCCCACGAACGTTTCTCCCTCTTCTCAGCCATGGATTCCTCAATAACCTAATAACCCAATGACCCGACAACTGGTTTGTTGTTGACGCTGTGCGCCCCCCGATTCTGATGATGACCTTTTTTATAGATGACTTATTCTCCCCAACACCGCGTCTCCCCGGCTCCTTATCACTCTACCTTTTTATCTTCTTATCCCCTCATCTCCCCATCTTCATTATTCCTTTCTTCCCCCTAAGCTAAGACTTCTCGCAGCCTCTTAGTAAATTGCTGAGCGATCATAGGAGCATTACCCCCTGACCTATTGTTAATGATAATGTTCATCCTCTTTCTCCGCCTGATGCCTTCCATAATGATTTTGACTGCATCTTCGATCATCTCCGGGTTCATCATTCCATCCACCATTTTGTCAAAAGGAAATGCCTTGGCATATGAATCTTCATAACGCATACGCATGGGGGTGATCAGACGCATCATACAGTCCCCTCCAGAATTGAAGAACCTCCCCCCGGTTTTAGAAAACTGCTTTGACAGCGGCGGAAGCCAGGTCCAGTGGGAATAGACCAGCCCTACCCCATACTTCTTCAGAATGTCGAAAACCGGTTCACTTAAATAATCTTCTGTGCGAAGCTCAATATGGTAACGGTCGTCCTTGGGCACTGCCCTAAAAAAGGCATCAAGGGATTTCGCCATCTCTTCCACCTCAACCCGTTCCTTCTTGGCTTGATATTCCTGTTCGAAGATAAATCCATTCAAGTTAGGACCCAGAATCTCGACAGCCGACCGGTAAAACTGGTTTGTGAAGATTTCAGGGTTCAGATAAGCCTCATTCTTAATAAACCTCCCGCCCTGGCGAATTCTTCTTGCAGAGATCAACTGAGGCACTTTAAGAATCAGTTGGTCGTCTTTCCTAAGGAATTGCTGGTATTGTTTGAGGGTAAAGTAATTTGGGGTTGGTTTTCCGCTCTTGTCAAGGAGGGGTCGGTAAAAGGTAAAGTCAATTTCTAAGATGTGGAAGTGCTCAAAATACTCTTCAACGCTTTCCACCGGAAGAACTTCTTCGGTAAAGGATTTTTCGCCTACCTTATGCGTTCGGTGAATTATTCCCTGAGTGTATCGCCCCTCTGAGTAGACCTGCCCGATCCACCCCGCGTACCGGTCGCTCGCCGTCCCGATAAAGATATTTGGATGAAGTCCCCGGAACTGAAATCTCCTCAGGTCAAATTCCTCTTTGGTTGACATCTGGAGGCTTGAGAAAAACAGGATCTATCTCTCTCTCTTCACGAAGAGAATATAGGATGTCTCCTTCTTTTTCACTTAAAACCGCCGTGCAAAACGAATCACCATTGGCGGAGTTCAATACCCAGTCCGTCAGGATCCTTGATCTCGGCACGCTTCGATGTCCCGAGCGTGACCGGTTCCATTACCACCTCGACGCCTTTGCCCTTCAAGTACTCGATTGCTCGATCCATGTCATCAACTTCGATCGCCATGGCCCGGAAACCTACCTGCGGTCCTTTCGGAGGTGGTGCAGAATTCTTGATTTTCAATAGCTCGAGCATCGTATCCGCGAGTGTGAGGAACGCAATCTCCACTATCTCCGGCGAGGGCGGTTTTATTCTTTCCTTGAGAACGAAGCCAAACACCTCCTTATAGAATCGAATGCTCCTCTCGAGATCGCCGGATATGATCTCCACATGATCAATTCTCTTGAACATAACTGCCTCCTTTGGATTGCTTTGTCTTGATGAACAGACTGAAACTAAGTCTAACCCAAAAATCCTGCAAAATCTTCTTACTTGCTGTATCCTATGTACACTCAATTTCTATGGAAAGGAAGTCCTCATGAAGCGGTCCGGTATTGAGATTGCCGGCAAGTTCTTGTGTATCAATTTCCAATTATGATTCCAGGTTTTCTGCTTTGTGGTTTGAGTCTTGAGCTTTAATCCGTGCTCTCTGCCTGCCCTCCGCAGTCCCGCAGGGCGGGACGAAGGATAGATGCGCCATGATCCATCAAGTCAATCTTGGTCAACGATCCTTGAAAACATCAGATGGTCCTAAAAAGGAAAGTAGGTTATAATGGAAGCAAAATATGAGGAAAAAGGAGACTCATAACTTGATTCCAATCCCCATGATCTCACAGGGAAAATTTTTTGGAGCCTAATATGAAATGCGATCGATGTAGCGGGATGATGATTCATGAGGAGTCTTTCGGTCCAAATGGTCCCTTCTTTAGCTTGCGGTGCTTAATTTGTGGAGAGGTTGTCGATCGGACGATCATGGAAAATCGGGATCATCAGAGCCACGGGGGGGAGTGGGACAAAAGAGGCAAGAAATCGAAGAGATAATCCCAAATCCGACCCCGCATCCCGAAACTATTGCCA
>JBEKDJ010000496.1:0-3249 GCA_050014415.1 Thermodesulfobacteriota bacterium
CAGGAAGGAAGCGTTGACCTAACACTATTATTCCTCTGTGAAACATATGCGCAATTGGTTAAGAATCAACACCAGCGTAGGCCCTTAGCACCCCTTCTACCCCAACTGCCTGACAAGCCTGGCGCCCATCTCGAAGGCTTTCTCGCAATCGATCGGAAATACTTCGGCCCGCACCTTTGCCTTCTTCTCGGGATCAAAACGGGGCGCGTATACCTTCGAATAATCCTCAAACTGATAGGTATCGTAACTGCAGAGGGTTTCCGAGGCTCCCAGGATCATCTTCATCAACGTTTCATTTGCAACAATCTGTTTATCAAAGCCCCGCTCTCTCGCCATCTTTCTGGTAGCCCCCAGTGTATAGATGAAGGCCGTCTGGACCTTTCGGGATAAGAGAGACCCCGGAGGATCGGTATACGTCATCAGGGGATAGAAGAGACGCTCCAGGAAAGATCTCATCTCTCCGGTGACCGATCCAAAATAGATCGGGGACCCCAGGATGATGACATCTGCTCCATTCACTTTTTTCAGGAGTGGCGTCAACCCATCCTTTACTGCACATTTGCCGTAGCTTTTGCCGGGTTTCTTCTTACAAGCGAAGCAGCTTATACAACCTTTATAGTTGAGGTCGTAAAGATGAAACAACTCTGTTTTCGCTTCCTGTGACCCAGCACCTTTAAGGGCTTCTTCAAGCAGGATAGCTGTGTTCCATTTCTTTCGGGGGCTTCCATTGATACCAATAGCCTTCACGGGTCTACCTCCTTTGGTTAATGCTTCAGCAACTTTCCTATCGCCTCCCCTGTGGTGGTAAAAGGGGGGGGCTAGAAATACATGGATTACTGTCTACTTCGACAACTTTGCATTGATTTCTTGGTCCAGCCCCGATGGCGCCTGTCTGGTTTATAAAAAAGGCATCATTTCTTTTATTCCATTTTGCAAATCCTTAATTTTCAATATTATCTTTCCAACCCTTGAGTTTTCAGGAAGTGCTGGTTGAGTGGCAATACCGATACTGTTTGATCTCTATTCGGTGACCTTTCCAGGCGGTAGGCACGACCCCCTTTGGCCTATAATCCGCCAAAGACAACCATAATACTGAAGACTCGCCATAAACAGGGCACCCCCGATGGTTGTGTACAAAGTGGCCAGGTAGGGTCTGGGGATAGGCGAAATTCGTAAGCCCGTCCCGAGGGTGATCATCAGGCCGATCAGAACATAACTCTTCCACCTTTGAAAGGCAAAGAGACAGGTCTTCTCCGTTAACAGGGAAAGTCTCGCAATGTTCTTCTGGGCTATCTTAGAAAAGCAGAATCGATGGGCTATTAGCGCAAGGGCGATACCTAACAGTTCCAAGGATGGAACCCACTTCCAATGAATCACGGCCAGCCAATGGTAAGCTAATCGACATAGCATCAGGCCAGTCGCACTCCACAGCAACCCCGCCAGTGCAATAAGCCAAGTTTTTGATACAGCGGGTTTTAAGCTTTCCAACGTCATAACTTACCTTGCTCTGGGCTACCATTTGCAGGTTTTATTCAACTTATAATATTTTAATCTAAGCATTTTCAGAATTCAAAAGTGAGGTTCTAAAAAGTCTGTTTGCTGAAGTCCTTTCCTTTGATGGCCCCTCCTAAGAATCTTCCGAGCCAGATTTTTAGGTCCAGGCTCTTCAGGATTCCGAACACATTTGCGGTCAGCAGATCCTCGCTTGTTGTGCGGACTGGTGAGGCAGGCTCTGCCGATCAGGGAAGTCCTTCGCATGACGCAAGTCGTACGGAATATAGACAAAATTCTTTTCTAGGAATGTCTGAGAAGGGTCTCTTGGTTGTGCAAATCTGCCTGAGATAACCTGTTGCTTGTCGCAATAGGCAACAGCCTTCGTCCTGTCCGTGTCTTTGTAGAAATACGGATTCACCGAGAATCGGTTGATGTCATTCAGATTGAATGGTTCGACAGCATATTCAGCATTGAGCTGCAGGGATACGGTGTCACTATACAGGGCAATTCTCATTTCATCGGGTTCCCGTGGTCCAAACTGAGGCAGAGTCGTTCCGTGCAAACCAAAGGGTCGCCTTACCGGGGAGGTCGGATGTGCAGCACCGAAAGGACCATTTCCGGCTAGGGGTACGTCTTCCGCTTCAAAACCAATGGGTCGTGTCCCGGAAGGATGATTCCTCCGAGATTCTTCAGCCGGTCAAGGCTTTGGTAGAACTCCCTGAGATCAACGTACAACGGACCAGGCCAGAATGAATCACCGTCGGGGACCGCCATGTTTTCATAGTGTGTTATTGTGTCTCCCGCAATGACATAGCGGCCTTCTGCCGTCTCTACGACCACCGCCTGGCTTCCCGGCGAATGACCGGGCGTCAGAATGACGTTAATCCCCGGCGCAACTTGCGCGTCCCCATCAAGAAGCTCGAATTTCATTCCGGTAAGATCGACATGATAGGCCGGCCTGTGAACGGGCAGCGGGTTCCGCGCGTACTCAAACTCTCGCTTCTGGACAAGGAATCGAGCATTCTTGAAGTATCCGTTGCCTCTGCAGTGATCTACGTGCAGGTGCGTATTGATCACGAGGGGGATGTCCTGAGGCGCGGTGTCGAACCGCATCAGTTGGGGCTCCATCAGCTGTTCCCGGGACTGACCGAAGTCATTCTTCAACTCAGCCGTGTCCAGCTCTCCAAGGCCCGTATCGACGAGAATCTTTTCGTTTCCGCTCACAAGAAGCCAGGCCATAACTACCCCTGGGACCCCGAACCCTAAGGGACCAAGAAGAAGGACCTGCGATCTGTCGCGCACTGCAGTTGCAAGTACGAGAGGTGCTACTGTCCATTGCCTCGCTGTCATATGTAATCCCCCCGCATAGACAGAATCTTCGCTTATTTGGAAGGTTATGGCAAGCAAAACGCGAAAAAACAACGGGGAAACGCATGCTTCTTTAAAGTCGTCTCCCCGCTTATGGAGTGCTTGAGCCAAGTCGCTATTACAATCTCCTCAGATACTTCACTGCTTTCTCCCAATACGGGGAACTGCTCTGTAGAGAGGCTCGGTTATTGGGTGGATTAACTTGCTTGAACGGGAGGTGAGGAGGTCGGTCTCTTGCTCTTCTGGTGTTATCCCAAACGGTTACTTAACCTGATAGTTGCATAAAATATTAGCAAAAATGCGCTCAAATCATTGTGGAATGGCCACCAGATTGGATAAAATGTGTTTGACAAAACAACAAAATATCCAAAGCCGGAGGCCACCCCA
>JBEKDJ010000497.1:0-3244 GCA_050014415.1 Thermodesulfobacteriota bacterium
TGACGCTTCATAGGGTAGCCGTCGAAGACAGGGTGTTTGGGCAACTGAAGAAGCTTGTGTTTCTCACACAATTCCAAGGTCTTGGTGTAGACCTCGGTCAGCCACGACGTTGGAAACATGAGCTCATCCAAGATGTACATGTAGCCCCGTTCACCTAGAGTTTCTGTGAATATGTTGGGTGGGGCCGGGGGAAGGACGCGAGGATGGGCGGCAAAGAAGACCGTTGGCCAGTATAGATATAAATGATTAGCCAGATCCGGTAAATAGGTACCTTGATTAGTCCGGCAAATATTATGGGCAGTCTCTTCTTTTCCTTTTAACTCCTGCTCGCTATCGGCATTAATTATTAATGTTACATCAAAATAGCCACCTTCGGGGATATTGAAGGGCCCTTCCCATTGCCATCTCCATTTGTCGTTGAAATGGATATCGAATACCTCGATATTTGTGGCTTGCACCAATGTCTTAGTGACATATTCCAACTTTTCGAAAGGCCAGTAATAAGAATGGAAGGACCAGTGTTTGGGTAGGCGCAGGCACTGAAAAGCGACCTTCGTCACAATCCCGAAGGCCCCATTCGACTTCGTGAACAGTCCAACGAGGTCGGGTCCTGTGATATACCTGTAAAATGGACCGAAATCCGTATCAATATATGCCATAGAGCCCACTCTTATTATCTCACCAGAAGGCAGAACGACTTCAAAGCCTTCTACTAAGTCTATATTTGGACCGTATCTCGTTTTGCCAAACCCATTCGCCGGGGTTATAGCGGATGCTGCCACATTGGGTCCGTTACAATAGGCCGGCGTGGGCAGCATCAGTCCCCTCTTGAAAAGTTCTTGTGAAAGCTTGTAGAAGCTACATCCGGCTTCTGCTATTGCTTTCATATTCTCAATATCAATCAATATTATCTTTTCCATTAGGGATAAATCGAGGAGGATACCCCCTTTAAGGGTACCGCCGAGGCCTCCTCCACCCATAGCTCCTCTAGGTGTTATTGGTACCTGGTATTTGTTTGCAACCTTTATTATTTCCGAAACCTCTTCGGCCGTCTCAGCCAGCACGACGATGTCAGGCTTCATCTCCCATTCTTTGCCGAGCCAACAGTTATATTTGTAGCTCTGGCAAATGGCCTCGGCATTGGAAACCCTCCTCGGCCCGACGATTTTCTCCAATGCTTCCAGAATGTCCATTGGGTGTCCTCCCTGTTGCACTCTCTGTCTCCCCTTATTCGTTAAACTCAATGCTCCTGAACTTAAAGTTGGAAATTTTCGAGGCCTTCCACGCCCCTCTTCACCAATGACTTGGTGATATGGCAGGGGTATTTCTCCTCATCGCCAAGAAATGCTTTCAGTGTTGCCTTAACCTTGAACATCATACCTCCTGATACTACACGATATGCGTTAACCCTGGCACTCTACTCTTTGTAAACCCTGCAAAGGAGAGCCCTCAACTGATAGGTTCCCATTGCCGGATCATAGGGAGGGGCATTATTCGTGAGTACGTTGACGTTCGCCCTCCAAACCCCATGGTTGGGATCAGGCTCTTCCGGGAACCACCAAGCACACTCGGCATTAACGACTCTCGGGTCTATGCCGTCGGTGAGCCTTGCCTTCTGTTGAATCTTCCCCCTGGGTGTCTCGATCCATATCCAGTCGCCGTTCTCTATCTCACGCTCGCTGGCTGTCTGCGGATGTATTTCCACGAGCGGGTCTCTGTGATGTTTCCGGAGCGAGGAAATCTGGCGATGTTCGGAACAGAAGAAATATTGAGACCGCCCGCCCGTTGTCAGGATGAGGGGATATTCTGCAGCTAACTCTGGTGTGCTTACCGGGCTTTCCGGCGGTTCTTCAGCATAGGGGAGCGGATCGTACCCCAACATCTCTAAATATCCGGAAGCAAGCTCGATTTTTCCTGAGGGCGTCCTGAAGCCTTCCTTTTCATACTTCCGGTATTTCAGCGGGGCCGTTACAAATCCTCGCTGTTTGAGCTCTTGAAAGGTTATGCCAAGCGGTTTTAGATGTTCGTCAAGGACCTGTTGCAGCGAATGCTGTCCGGCCTTGAGTTGAAGCCTTCGGGCCAATTCCACAAAAACTTCTTCGGGCTGTCTGCACTCCTCGATTTGGACGACCTTCTGCTGGGCAAGTATGACGTTATTGGCTATGAGCGGCATGGCTGCGACCTCATCGGCCTCGAGCCAGGTGGCAGAGGGCAAAACGATGTCCGCAAGTTCGGCGGTGGGCGTCATGAAGAGGTCCATGACAGTGAGCAGGTCCACACTCATAAGAGTTTCATAAAACTGCCTGCTGTTTGCATAAGTAACCAGCCCGTTGTTGCCGAAAATGAGAAAGGCCTTTACCGGATATGGCTCCCCAGTGCGCATCGCTTGAAAGAGGGTTGGAGCGTGGGAAGCGGAGAAAAAGGCGTGCCGGCTGGAGAGGACTTTGAACTGATCGGCCCCGAGCCGTTTCTCCTTCATATCTTCGGGGAGACAGTCGGCGAGAATGGGCGGTTCTCCGATAAGATGTGAGCCCAATACCCATCCACCCGGAACGTCGATGTTGCCGGTTATTGCGGGGAGAAGGGCCACCGCTCTTACAGTTTGCAGGCAGTTGGGTGTGTGTTCAAGAGCAACTCCCCATTCAAGAGCTGCTGGTTTGGTCTTCGCGAACAGCCGGGCTGCGGCGCGGATCTTCTCAGCAGGGACCCACGTGATCTTTTCCACCCTTTCGGTGTTGTATTCTGCGGCGCGTTCGGCCAAACGGTCAAACCCGATGGTCCACTTTCCGACGAAATCGCCGTCGAAGAGTCCTTCACTAATGATGACATTGATCATAGAGAGTGCGAGGGCATCGTCCGTGCCCGGCCGGACTTGGAGCCATAGGTCCGCCTTTTCTGCGATCTCTGTCTTCCGGGGATCAATGACAATCAACCGTGTCCCTCTTCGCAGGCAATCCTTCACTCGAAACTGAATCTCACCGTCAGGTCCTGAGATGGTCGGATTGTGACCCCATACGAGCAGACAGGAGGGGTTCGTTTCTCCGTAGTAGTCACATATCGGCAGGTCACCGTATGTCATCATGCCCGCTGCGACTCTAGGAAAAAAACATTGGGCCCCTCCCGGCTCACACCAGTTCGGGGTGCCTAAGGCATTGGCAAATCTTAGAACGGACATGAAATAGTACCGACCCGTACCTTGACCCAAGGCTATCGACTCTGGACCATAGGCCGCCTTGATGTCTGC
>JBEKDJ010000498.1:0-3222 GCA_050014415.1 Thermodesulfobacteriota bacterium
GTTGACTTGCATCTCCATACGGCTGATGATCCCTGTGACCGAGTACGGCATACGGCAAAAGAACTCATCTCAAAAGCCGCTCAAATGGGTTTTGATGTCCTGTCGATCACCAACCATCGTTGCATGACATATAACCAGGAACTTCGGTCCTATGCCCAAGAGAGAGGTATCCTCCTGATCCCTGGTATGGAGATGACGATTCGGAGACGCCATGTCCTCCTTTTGAACCCTCCCCCGGGCAAAACGTGTTCAGATTTTTTATCCCTTTCAAGATTGCGTCGTCCCGAAACCTTGATCATTGCTCCCCATCCCTATTTCCCAGGCATGTACTCCCTGAATGGATACCTCTTAGAACATTTAACCCTCTTTGATGCCTTGGAGTTTTGCCATTTCTATTCTCCCACGATCAACTTTAACCAGAAGGCTTTGGAGGTATCCGAGTTCTATGGATTTCCATTGATAGGAAATTCGGATGCTCATTTCCTGTCTCAACTGGGAACGACGTATTCTTTGATCTATGCGGAGAAGAATCTGGAATCTATTTTTTCAGCCATCCGCCGAAATAGAGTCGAAGTCGTGACCCGTCCGCTCAAACCCTTGGAGATGGGATCCATTGCGAGGCGCTTTTTGAGAATGAAACTGCGAAGCAAGAGAATCAGGCTCCAGTAGTGGCCAATGCGTAAATTCCAAAAACAAGTAAACCCCGTTAGAAATTCCAGCGGGACATTAAACCCCGACGGAATTATTTAGTGTCTGTCCATAAACAGCCTTTTCTGTCATGCCGGACTTGATCCGGCATCCAGAAGGTCTTGAAAGGATTGGATTCCGGCTTCCGCCGGAATGACGGTTCTAATTGAAGCTGCAATTTATAAACAGACTCTATTTAGAATGTAACCCCGCTGCAGAGCAGCGGAGCAATATTTCTAACGGGGTAAATCCCCTATGAGGAAGGAGGTTTGGTGATGCCTGAATTCGGATCCCCCTTCTCCGGTCTTGCAAATGACCGCAGACTGACACATGAGGAGTTGATTCGGGCCGTCCGGTTTTCAATTGCCGCGGAGTATGAAGCCATCCAGCTTTACATGCAGCTGGCTGAATCAACGGATAACAGATTGGCTGTTAGGTTGTTGAAAGAGATTGCAGACGAAGAACGGATCCATGTTGGCGAGTTTATGAGGCTTCTAAAGGAGCTTGCACCCGATGAAGAAGATTTCTACGCCCAAGGTGCGGAAGAAGTAGAAGAAATCATTGATCGGGGAAGGAATAAAAGGAGAGTGAATGAACCCAATTAAAATCATGCCATGCCTTGATATGAAAGAGGGCCGGGTCGTCAAGGGGATCCATTTTGTAGATTTGAAAGATGCCGGAGATCCAGTAGAAAATGCAGCCTTTTATGAAAAGGAAGGCGCAGATGAATTGGCTATGCTGGATATCGCGGCGACCGTCGAAAACCGAAAGACGAGACTGGAATGGGTGAAGAATGTTTCGTCGGTGATCGATATCCCATTGACGGTGGGTGGCGGTATCTCTACTTTGGAAGACATTGAATTGGTACTAAACGCCGGTGCTGATAAGGTTTCTATGAACAGCACGGCAGTTAGGTACCCAGATCTGATCAGGGAAGCAGCAGAGAGATTCGGCAAGGAAAAGGTGACAGTGGCGATCGATGCGCGAAGGAACAAGAAAATGGGTTCCGGGTTTGAACTCGTCGTCTCAGGTGGAACTCAGCCTGTCGGCAAAGATGCGGTTGCTTGGGCAAAACATTGCCAGGGGCTGGGAGCTGGTGCGATCCTTCCAACCAGTATGGATGGCGATGGAACCCAGGCCGGGTACGATTTGGAATTTACGAGGGCCATCTCAGATGCGGTGGGCCTACCGGTGATCGCCTCCGGTGGGGCAGGAAAAATGGAGCACTTCTATGAGGCGGTTGTCCAGGGCGGCGCACGGATTTTGTTAGCTGCTTCTGTTTTTCACTATCGTCTCTTGAAGATCAGAGAAGTCAAAAAATATTTACGAGAAAAAGGGCTACAGGTCAATTTGTAAAGAATATGAGGATTAGGGGTTCGATCGCGACAAAAGCGCAACGAGAGCCTTTGAACCCTTCCAGAGTGTTTTGTCCAACGGGAAGAGAATGAAGAATAACGATTATGGAAGATATCCGCGGGCGAAGAAGAAGGGGAGCGACAAACCCGTGGACGAAATTATCAAAGGACTAAGAAAACCGCCCTTCCCCAACAGCGACTACAGAGACCGTTCCCTAAAAATCCACGGTCTTATCTGTGCCAAATGCGGGAGAGAATTCGACTTCGCCAATAGGCAACTGTTGACCGTGCACCATAAGGACGGAAATCATCTGAATAACCCTCCGGATGGCTCCAATTGGGAAAATCTATGCATTTACTGCCATGACGATGAACACAGCAGGGAGCTTCTCGGCAAATACTTAAGGGATGAAGAAAAATGAGGCACGGGAATCAAACTTCCTATTCATAGACCTTCGTACCTATTCTCACTTTCGATACATAAAAGAGCTCGCAAGAACCATTTCCTGTATCTGATCGTGAAAGGCTCGTCTTCCACCAAACTTCCCGACCATTATAAGTTCCCTTCAAATTGACCAAATAGCCTTTCATGACCACCCCGTCCCTCTTCTTGATTGTCTTGAGTGCCCTCCGGATATTCTCATCCGCCGGGATGATATGATTGTTTGCGGAATGAGTGATGATATATAAAACATCAAAGGGGCCTCCTTTTTTCCATTGATAATGATACCATCGATAACCATGGCTAAAGGTGATATACCTGTCAAAGGGTGGTTCTGCCAGTTTTCCCCAGGCGATGGCCAGGTCGACCGGGGAGATCTCTCCTTCCCAATCGTCTGAGTAAGATTTCTTGCTGACGACCACCCCCGATATTTCGTACTCTGCCAGTGGAGTAATGGACACAGATCCACCCTCGATTCTTCTGGAAATAGTTACTTCGGACAAGCAAGGAGACTGCCGGGGGTCCTGAGAAGTGTCGATCTTCTCGAATTCGACCCCTGTCAGTTTCGGCCTCTCACATCCAGACAAGGTCAATAGAAATATGATCGACAAGAGCAAGCAATTTCTACGTCTCATCTTTCCCCCACTTCCAATCCAATCATATATGAAAATTCCTCACGCAGTCAAAGCGTTTTGAGGGCAAGAAAGGGGTTGTGCTGCGAAAATAACCATGCTAATG
>JBEKDJ010000499.1:0-3220 GCA_050014415.1 Thermodesulfobacteriota bacterium
CATGTCATTCATAACGCAAGCCCGCAATTAAATAGTATCTGTTTATAAATTACTCCCTCAATTAGAATCGTCATTCCGGCGAAAGCCGAAATCCAGGACTTCCAAGACCTTCTGGATGCCGGATCAAGTCCGGCATGACGGAACATACTGTTTATGGACAGACACTAAATAGATCACATTCTAGGAAAGGGTGAGGTTCTTTGCTCAAAACTATTTTGCGTTGTCTGTTTCTCTACGTTTACTTCTGCTCCTTTTTCTTTTTCCATCTCCCAGATGGAGATGACAGGGAAGAGCTTTGAAAAAAGGACGATGGCCAATACGAACCCTGCAGAGAGTCCTGCGAGCATGGACCACTCTACCCATGAAGGCATATAAGACCCACGCGCATAGGGAAGCCTGGGCTGGCTGAGAGTGGGAATGATGATCAAGAACCTTTCCAACCACATTCCAATCAAAATGGAGACAGAGGCGATCGTCGTCCCCAAGATGGTTCGGGTTCTTCTCAAAGCGAGGATGGGGAAGGGGATGACGAAACAGAATAGGACCATCAACCAGAATAGAGGGGAGTATTTCCCAGTCAATTTCGCCCAGAAAACAGCCAGCTCTTCAACTCCTCCGCCATAGGCGGTCGTAAGATATTCTGCCAGGGTGAAGTAGAACCAGAGGAGCGTCATCGTAAGCAGGAGAATCCCTAAATTGTTGAAGTGAATGGGCTGGAGGTAGTCCTCCAGATGGTAGACCCTCCTAAGGATAGCAGCGACCAGAATGATGGCAGCAATGCCAGAGTAGATGGCGCCAGCTACGAAGTAGGGGCCGAAGATGGTAGAGTGCCACATCGGCTGGGTCTGCATTCCAAAGACCCAGGACACAACTGTGTGGACACTTACCGCAACAGGAATGACGGCAATGCAAAGGAAGATGCTCATCTTGTTGAGAATTCGCTCCTGCTTTTCCGTTCCTGTCCAACCGAGAGAGAGGGGTCTATAAAGCCAGTGCCGCCGTGGAAAGCGATCCCTCAGAAGGGCGATATCGGGTATCATGAGCACATAGAGGAAGAGAACGCAGGTGATGAAATAGGTCATGATGCACGTGAAATCCCAGATAAGCGGGGAGATAAAGTTAGCATGAAGGACTACCCAGTGGAACTTTATGGAGCGGCCCAGGTCAAAAAGAATGTTCGTCGGACCGGCTGCGAGGGCAAAGACGGTTACCACCTCGGCAGCCCGCGTGACAGGAGTTCTCCATCCAGCATGGGTGATTCTTAAGATGGCGGAAATGAGTGTGCCCGCATGACTGATTCCAATGAAGAAGACAAAGTTGATGAGATAGAAAGCCCAGGAAACAGGGTGACCCATTCCGGTCTCACCGAGGCCCCAATGGTACTGCCAGCCGAAGACAAAGACGGACCAGAGAACAATCAGAAACAGAGGGATCGTTACCAGCCAGAATGGTCGTCCGGCTTGGGTTAGGGGATTGATGATGTTTTGATATTTTCGGGCAATGGCCTCGTTATCCATCATCCCATTCCCCTTCTTTGAGGTAAAATACCTTTGGTTCGGTTCCCAACTCCTCCTGAAGCCTGAAGGCTCGGCGGTTCTTGGAGAGTTTTGAAACCCTGCTCTGAGGGTCATTCAAATCTCCGAAATAGAGTGCTTCGCTGGGGCAGGTCTGCACGCAAGCAGGGATCACCTCACCCTCTCGAATCCATCTCCCTTCTTTCTTCGCCTTCATCTTCGCGTTTCGAATTCGATGTATGCAGAAGTTACACTTCTCGGTAATCCCCTTTCTGCGGAGGTAGACATCCGGATTCAGCCCTCTCTGATACTCTTCCGGCCAGAAAGGCGCAGACCAGTTGAAATAACGGACTGTGTAAGGGCAGTTGGAAACGCACATACGAACGCCGATGCACCGCGGGTAGACCTGAGCCACGATTCCCTCAGGAGTTTTGTAAGTCGCTGCCACAGGACAGACCTTAGTGCAAGGCGGTTTATCGCAGTGCATACAGGGCAGGGGCATGAAGCGCATCTCCACATTGGGATAGGTTCCCTTGATCTCATGAATGAGATTCATCCAGAGCTTTGCCCTCCCTAGCTTGGCTTCTTTGTCTCCCGCGAAGGAGATGTTATTCTCCTGCCGGCAGGCCACTACGCAAGCCTGACATCCTGTGCATTTATCCAAATCGATCACCATCCCCCAGCGGTACATCATACTAAAATCCCTATCACCCTCCTCCCCCCTTGAGGGGGAGGATTGAGGTGGGGGGGTCAACCTCTATCACCGAGTGTCCCCATGATTACTTCCCCGACTGCTTCCATTTCTTTCAAAATCTGGTTATCCCAAAACCTTAATACAGAAAATCCTTGCTTCTCTAACCATGCGTCTCGTTCTAAATCGTAATTAATGTTTTCGGAATGCTGACCTCCATCAACTTCCACGATCAGACGCTTTTCGAAGCAAACGAAATCAACGATATATTTGCCGATGGGTTGCTGCCTGCGAAACTTACAACCACCTAACTGACGCAAGCGAAGATGTCTCCATAGCATATGTTCAGCTTCGGTTAGATTCTTTCGCAATTCTCTTGCTCTGTCCTTGTTCATCCCCCCATCCCGACCTTCCCCCGCAAGGGGGGGAAGGGATGAAGTGTGCGAAATTAAGCCTTATAAATTTTTACTCTTGTTGAAAAATATGATACAAAGCCTCCGAGGTAATCGTATTCTCTCACAAGAAGATCATTTGGATTAATTCCCCTCCCTTTTGCCCAGCGGCCATAGGCCTTGTGACCCTGACCGTACGGAATGTGGATATGCTTTGGATGCGTTCCGGGAAAAAGCCTTGCCTTTGCCTTCATCTTTCCAGCCTTTGACTCCACCCAAACGAGATCTTCATCCTTGATTCCCATCTTTTCTGCGGTTTCCGGATTGATCTCCACCCATGAGTCCCATTTTTCATATAAGTGAGGCCCGATAATCTCTTGGAGGAAAGGCTGATTGGCTCCTCTTCCTTCCGCCATGGTCATCAGCTTGTAGTTGATGAGGTGAAAAGGATATTCTTTCTCGTCTCCGATGAAACCGGGTCTTTCGAAGTGGGGAAGAAACACCTTATCCCCTCTCGCTTCAATCTTCAGCTCCCCTAAGATTTGATCTACATCTTTTGAACTTCTTTTGGAGATCTCCTTCAGGCCGCGCTCCATAGTCAAAGAGTAGAATTCAAACTTACC
>JBEKDJ010000500.1:0-3548 GCA_050014415.1 Thermodesulfobacteriota bacterium
CTCTTTGTCACCGATGATCGTCATCCAAAGGAACTTCTCGAAAGCGGACACATCAATACGATGGTCAAAAAGGCAATAAGACTAGGAACTGACCCGATCCTGGCCATTCAGATGGCGACACTGAATGCCGCTGAATATTTCAGGCTTGACAACCTTGGAGCGATTGCTCCAGGGCATCGGGCTGACATCGTTACCTTCGATCACCTGGGTCAATTCAAGATTAAAAAAGTCTTTAAGGATGGGGTATTGGTCGCAGAGGATGGAAAGATGATTTCACGTTCGGCTGAGGCCCTTCCAATTTCATCGGAAAGCAAAAAGAAACCTCAAACAAAGGGATCCATCCGAGTCAAAGGCATCAAGAAGGACGCTTTCCTTCTTCGAAGTGACCAGCCTCTGGCCAAGGTCATTCAACTGATCCCGGGACAAATTCTTACGAAGAAGGCAATGAAGAGGATCCCCCTCAAGGATGGAGTGGCCTATCCCAACATCAAAGAAGATATTCTTAAGATCGTCGTTGTTGAACGGCATAGAGCCACGGGTAATATCGGAATCGGTTTCGTCCAGGGATTTGGCATCAGGAGGGGAGCCATCGGTTCTTCCGTGGCCCACGATTCTCATAACCTTGTCATCGTGGGAACGAACGATGAAGATATATTAAAGGCGACCGTAGCGATGAAGGCGATGAGAGGGGGACTCGTGGTGGTCTTAGACGGAAAGGTGCTGGCCTCCCTTGCCCTGCCCATTGCGGGCTTGATGGCAGAAACTCCGGTCCCACAGGTCAACTCTCGTTTGACGGCCCTTCACCGTGCCGCAAAAACCCTCGGATGCAAGCTTGCGGACCCTTTTATGGCACTTTCCTTCCTCTCCCTGCCGGTCATCCCAGAGTTAAAGATTACAGACAAAGGTCTGGTTGATGTAAACCAATTTAAAATTGTTCCTCTGTTTGGGGAAGAATAATGCGAAACAAAAAAAGGGAAGCAGTAAGCAGAATGCAGCAACGAGGAAAATGGTTTGAATACTTCTTTCTCTGCTGACTGCCTTCCGCCTGCTACTTACTGAATGGGAGTTTCTTATGAACTGGGACCAACTCTTAGAAGAAGCGATCCATTACCTTCAAGAATATATAGGGATTGATACGGTCAATCCACCCGGCAACGAAATAGAAGGAGCACGATTTTTTAAGAAGATCTTTGATGCCGGGTCCATCCCCTGTCAGCTCTTTGAGCCCTCTCCAGGCCGAGGCAACTGTCTCGCCACGCTAAAAGGGAGTGGGAGAAAGAAACCGATCCTTCTCCTCAATCATATGGATGTTGTCCCCGTTGAAAGGCATCGGTGGGAAGTTGATCCTTTCGACGGGATCATAAAGGAAGGATATCTCTATGGCCGTGGAACCCTCGATGACAAATCGATGGGAATCGTAGAGATGATGGCCCTTCTGACCTTGAGACGTGAGAAGGCTCAATTAGAAAGGGATATTCTCTTTTTCGCGGCTGCCGATGAGGAGGTCGGGGGTAAATGGGGAGTTCAGTGGGCCATGGAGAATCTTCCTCCTTTGAGGGAGTCGGAATATGCGATCAATGAGGGCGGATCCGTTATCGTTAACGAGGCCGGTATTGCAGATCGATACGAAATCTCCAATGGTCAAAAGGTGATGTTCCAACTCCAATTGAAGGCCCAAGGCACCTCTGGTCATGGTTCAATGCCCCATCACGACAACCCCAATGTGAAACTCGTCCAGGCCTTGGACAGGCTCATGAAATGGGAGACCCCCTACAACGTCCTTCCAATGGTCAGAGAGTTTTTCTTCAGGATGGCTCCGAGACGGCCGCCTGATGAGAGAAGGTTTTTTGAAGATATTGAACTGGGTCTTGCGGATCCTGTTTTTTCCAAACAACTCCTGTCCAATCCAACCTACAATGCGATGGTCAGGGATACCATCTCCCTGACGATCCTTCATGGCGGAAGCAAGGACAACGTCATCCCCTCGGAATCAACTGCGACCCTTGATTGTCGTCTCATTCCAGGATCATCAAAAGAAAATGTTCTGAGAGAGATTAGAGGAAAACTAGGAGATGAAATTGAGATCGAGTTGAAATTAGAGAGCCTATCCCTTCCCCCCTCACCCTTTGATACGGATCTTTTTCGAGCCATTCAGAAGTTTGCCGCAAAGAATGATCCCGATTGCCCGGTGGTTCCTCTCCTTCTTCCCGGAGCCACGGACAGCCGTTTGCTGAGAGAGAAAGGAGTCATCGCCTACGACTTCTGTCCTTTCCGGCTGACTGAGCAAGAATTTGTGATCGTGCACGGGAATAATGAGCGAATCGCCGTAGAGAACTTGAGATTCGGAACGAGGATGTTGGTGGAGATTTTGAAGGAGATCGCCACCTAACTTTGCAGGGCTAGGGGTTTATGATTAACGAATTCCTAAAACCATATCCTTAATTCTCAGGTTATTTCCTAAAGAACGCAAACAACAACGTCAGGATGATACTGATGATAATGGAGGTCGCGAGAGGAAAGTAGAAAGTAAATCGCTCTTTCTTAATGAGGATATCTCCCGGGAGTCTTCCAATCCAAGGAATCTTCTCTCCAATCAGCAGAAGAAGACCGATGAGGATAATGAAGACCCCTAAAAGGATGAGCATCTTTCCCAAAGCACCCAACATCTACCCTCTATAGAATAAATCCAAATGTCAAAGTTCAAATGTCAAATCAATGTCAAATGACTAAATGTCAATTGTTTTTCCTTCTTGATAGGAGAATAGAAGAAAAGATCAGTGTCAGTTCGTGGACTTCCTGCGATAACCTCCGACATTCCATGTTTTTGTGTGGGTTTGCCTTATTAATCATCCTCAGCCAATGCTTTGTTTCTTTTGACTCTTTCTTACAAATACTAATCTTATGCTGAAAGTCCTTCTTTGATTCTGCCCCATCCGCTTCCATATAATTTGCACCGATACTGGTACCAGAACTTACCAACTGACTTATTAAAGGTCGATTGATTTCGTTTCTTTCAAGCGTTTTTGCAAATTCAATAATTTCTTCTCCAAACTTAGCAGTTCTTTCCTCTAAATCATATTTTTGCTCATTTGGATTTTGAGCTTCATTTGAACTTTGTGTTTTGACATTTGGGTTTTGGATTTCGTTTGAACTTTGAACTTTGACATTTGACATTTTATCTTTATCTATAAACCTTTCTTTTTCACTATATATAAATGCAGCCACAATATTGCTGGCGGTATAATCCCATAGCCTTAGAGACTTCCACCCCTTTTCTCCACCCCTGTCGAAAATCCTCATAGTAGAAAGGGATCCTAACCTCCTCAGCGATACGCTCCCCGGTCTCCTTGATCAAGAGATGATTCTGGTGCGCGCTTTGAAGAAGGGTGGTCGAGAATTGATCGAAACCATTTCTCTTTGCCTCTTGAGCCGTGGCCTCGAGCCGAATCGAATAGCAATACTGGCACCGCTCCTCTACTCGATGGGATACATTTCTTAAGAATTCTTCAAGGAGGTATTCATCTCGATAGACCACTTCCAGCCCGACC
>JBEKDJ010000501.1:0-3208 GCA_050014415.1 Thermodesulfobacteriota bacterium
GATTGGAAAAGAGTGTGCCGGCAATGGCCTCTGATGAAGCTCTGGAGGCTGCCTGGAAAGATCACGATGCTATGTTCTTTGGGTTTCTCCTGACATGTGGAATAGCTATGTGTTTTGCGAGCGGCCTTTGCTCTCTCTTCTTATAGTTTTCGTTAAGCATCTCTTCAAGCTCGAGATCAGTCCTCCCACAGTAGAGACACCTCGCTTCGGCAAGAAAATCCCCGAAAGGAAGAACCACATTGACCGCTCCACCACAATGCCTGCAGAGTTTCATTGCCTTTAATTGAAAGCCCCCTTACTCTTCAGGGTTGAGTCGAGGAACTGCACTTGGATGAATTCTGCCCCTGAACATGTTGGAGGCAATTAGTATTTCCTGGACGAATAGAAACCGTATTTGTCTCGACCCAGTTCAAATAATACGCCGTGAGAATCTTGTCAAGAGAATTCTTTGTGTGCTTGTAATGCCTCACCGAAGCGCGGATAAAATCCAGCAATCGGGTTTTCACGGGAGAGTGAGGTATTGCATGCCCTTTAGGAATCGTTGATCTTAAATCGGGGCGGGGAGATATGTTCGCTTTTGCAGACGGGACAGCGACCCGGAGTATTCAGGCGGGTCCGTTTCTTGAAGGAGAATCCGCATTGTCTGCAAGAGGCGGGTTCTGCAGTTATGCATTTGGGATGTACGGACTTTGCAATATGCTTGAGATGATCAAGGACTTCTCTTTCTTTGATTCCGAACAATTTCGAAATCTCTCGCAAATCAAGACATTCCCCTTCCAAAGCTTCGGCAATCTTCTTCCTCAAAGTCAACATTTTCTGCGGGTCAACACTATGCTCTTTACTTCTGTTCTTTAGGTAACACTCTTTTCGCTATGCGCTTCATGCTCTTGATGTCCTCTTGTTTTCGATAATTCAATCATGCCATGACTTAATAACCCGATCACTCTCCGGTGACTCTTTGATCCTTCCCATCTGCAATCTGGATTCTGCAATCTCTTATTAGCCCTCCATTTCTCCATCCTTCCTCTTAGCACCGCAGTTCTTTAGAAATTGTTCAAGAGCCTCATAGGGTTGAAATCCCACAATCGCTTGCCGATCCACCATAAAAGTCGGGACTCCTGTGATTCCCAAGGCACGAGACCGCGACCAGTCGGAATCGACCTTTGCCTTGGAGGTTCTCAATTCAAGGACCGATCTTGCCTCCTTTTCAGGAAGGGATAAGGATTTCGCCAGGTAGACCAGCTCGTCAATTTTGCCGATATTCTTACCCTCAACAAAATAGGCGCCAAAAACGGCTTTGTGAAATTCGTCCCCCTTTCCCTTCGATTCTGCCCACTTTGCCAATTCCTGAGCCAGACGGCTGTTGTATGTCTTTTCCCGTTCACCCAGGGGTAAACCCAGTTCATCCGCCACTTGCTTCAGCCGAGCCGTTATCTTTTTGATATCTACAGAGTGTCCAGCAAAGAGTTCTTCAATAGTAAGCCCATCTTCAGGAGTCTCAGGATGGAGAGGAAAGGCCGTCCAATGAACTTCGACATCGTAATGTTTCTGTAATGGGTCAATACGCACGGTACTGAAATAGCACCAGGGTCAAACATAATCCGAGAATACTTCGAGAATCACGGGGGCGGGCATGGGTTCCTCCTTTTAGTTCTTTTTCATGGTGTCATTTTTGTTTTATCCTAGCTCATTCATTTTCTCTTTGCAAATCGACGCTACGGCCTTTGCTCCACGTCTCCCACACGCAGAAGCTGTGGGATCGCACTCTTTTCTCTCTGCTCTAGGGCTTTGATTTTGGGACGGTCAGATTTCTTGTGGACTCGTTTTGAACCCCATTTTTTTCGGAGCCATTAGCCGGTCACACGTGTTTTGAGTCAACGATCCCTTTTTGATCAGATAGCGAGTGACAATTCTGATGAGGCAGTCCGCTCCAACGAAAAAGCTTGACTTTCTTTTGCCTTCTTGCAAAAGTTATACATGACGACATAAGTCATGTGCAGTTTGTCATTCCGGGCTTGACCCGGAATCCAGTGCTTTTCTGGATTCCCGCTGGAGTTTACCCCGTACTTGATACGGGGCGGGAATGACGCCCTTTGCTACGATTAATGTCGCTGTGTATCGTCGCAGACATACTCTTTTGAAGCCTCGTTCAGAAGCAATGATGGTTTCGTTTCTCTGTCTGAGCTAATCCACGATAGGGACGAAGATAGGCATGATCAGTTGTGTCGACCATGCGAGCTTCGCTGCGAACCTCAAAGGATCAGGAGTTCAAAGGTCACCTATTTTCAGGATCCCGACGGATCATACTTGAAACGGTCGAAGGACTACTGCTGTGAAGTTTGGAAGGCTTGGCGACCTTTGGCCTGAGGTCGCCTGTGGCTTCAGTTAGCACGCATACCACAGGACCCGTCATCATACTATGATTATTCCGGAGTTGTTTTCAAAGGAGGGTTTAAAGATGGACTTTGCTGGGAAGGTGGCCCTTGTGACAGGAGGAGCCCGGGGTATCGGCCGGGCGACGGCTTTGGCTTTGGCACGAGCAGGGGCAGATGTGCTCGTAAACTATCTTCAGAACCGCGATGCAGCAACTCAGGTCGTGGAAATGATTCAGAGCTTGGGCAGGAAGTCTGCGGCCGTTCAGGCGAACGTGGGAAAACGATCTGAGGTCGAAGTGCTGTTCGAACAGTTGGACGGGACTTTCGGCAAGCTTGATATTTTGATCAACAATGCGGGAACAGGGGTGCCGAAACCTTTGGAAGAGATTACCGTTGATTTCTGGGACGATATCTTGCAGGTGGACCTAACAGGTCCATTTCTATGCACCCAGGCTGCTGCCCAACGAATGATTCCAAGGAAATATGGCCGGATCGTAAATGTCTCCTCTATTGCCGGGGTTCATGGGATGGACATAGATCCTGCCTATACAGCAGCAAAAGCAGGGCTGCTGGGATTTACCAAATCGACTGCGCGATATCTCGGCAAGTACAACATCACCGTTAATTCCGTGTGTCCCGGTCCTACAGACACGGATCTCCCAAGGCAGCACCTCTCTGAGGAAATGCGCGTGGGGGTTGCCAGGTCTTCAGCTTTAGGCCGTATCGGTAAACCAGAGGAGGTTGCAGATGCCATTCTGTTTTTCGCCTCCGACTATTCACGCCATGTCACTGGCCAGATGATCCTTGTAGACGGTGGCATCGTCATGCCCTAG
>JBEKDJ010000502.1:0-3195 GCA_050014415.1 Thermodesulfobacteriota bacterium
TTGGCCTGTCCCTGGGCTACCACCAGAATGGATTCAGCTTCTCCCTTTGCGGTGGCGACCTTTTGCTGAGCTTCAATCTCGCGTTGGGCCAAAACCTGTTTCTGAGTCTCCACCTGTTGCTGAGCCACCTGCTTGGCCTCGATAGCCCCTTCATATTCAGGAGAGAATCGGATGTTGGCAAAGTAGATGTCGTCGACAATGATATGATACCTTGCCAGGTTATCTCCCAACTTTTTCATCGCCCTCTGCCGGATCTCCTCCCTCTTGGGAAGAATCTCCCCAATTGGGTAGGTCGGCACGACTTCCTTAACAAAATCATTAAAGGCTGGATCAATCACTTTGTCGGCAAAGTCGAGACCCACTTTCTGGTAAAGATCATTCACAAAAGATGGGTCGATATGAAAGTTCATCATGCCTGTCATCTTCACGTTCTGGTACTCTTTTGAGGAGGCATCGATCTCCTTGAACGGATGGGGTTGAACTTTGACATCCACCTTGATGACATTTTCAGCAATGGGTACCTTGAAGTTGAGCCCCTCCCCCATGATTCTATTCTCTACGCTCCCCCACCAGAGGGCAACTCCTCTGTGGCCAGCCGGAACGATGACAAAGGTGCCCCAAACAATGATAAGGATGATGATGAGCAAAATGAATATTCCAACAGCCCGTGGCCTCGGTAGTTTGAATTCTGCGAAGTCTCTAGTTCTTTCCTCCATCGTTCACCTCCTCTGGGTGTCTAAACATGATAGAACAACAAGTAAATCTATGTTCCACTCTCGCCAGCCCTGTCCGAATTGCTCCTTCCTCCAGCTTCTCACATCAAAAGGCTCTTGCGCGAGGCCTCTAGGGCTTGACCTTTTTAGGGTTGCTTTTCTTAATGGAAAAACGATCAGATTTCTTGCTGGGTATCGATTGTGATTTCTCCTTGTAAAGGTTTTCCAGCCTATCCTCCTGACGTTCTGTTAGCGCGTGGTTTTTATCGAAGTCCTCCAACGCAGTTTTGAGAAATTGGTCTTCAGCCTCGGTTAATGCATACTGATTTAATCCTGACATAACCCATTCAAGCCTTGCTTTATTCATAATGGTCTTTCCATCCTGATGACTGTCTTTAAGTTCTCATTGTTATCTCCCCCGGAAGCCACGCTTCACGATCGCCTCCTTTACTAGTAGATTTTTCCCCATGAAATCTGTCCGGTTCAGCATGGAGACAGCTCTCCGGGCTTCCCATTGTGTGGACATCTCCACGAATGCAATACCTCTCGGTTGGCCAGTTTGCCTATCCGCTACAATCTTGACAGACATGACATCTCCAGCTTTGGAGAACAGGACTTTGAGTTCAGGTCGCTGGCCTGGAAAGGGAGATTGGCTACGTAAACCTTCCTATTCATATATTTGCTCCTTCAAATATCTCTATCTGCTGAAGCACTCGGTACACAATAGTTTTTTGTCATTCGGCGGGGGAACCTGGGTGACAACTTCTTTTCCGCAACCCGAACATAAGACTCTATACGATTTTGGACGCCTTAAATGGCTCGGTTTCGGCCCGCGTTGATTCCCACGTCTTCTCCGCTGTACCATTTGGTCAACTGCTTTTCTGCAATCTGATTGAACTGTTTGAAGGAAACAGGATTAATAACGGTTTCTGCCGCCGCTATAATCCATCCGCCCTCCACCCGTTCTTCCCCCGTCTCGGCGGGGCCGTGCCTCACTTACACTGATCTCTTTGCCCAAAAGTTCCTTCCCGTTAAGGCTCTTAATCGCCGCTTGAGCCTGAGCCTGCTCAAGCATTTCTACAAAACCAAACCCTCGGGACTGGCCGGTATACTTATCTTTGATAACTTTTGCTGACGCTACCTGGCCGAAAGATTCAAAAGCCTCCCGAATTGTCTCGTCTGTTACATTAGATGATAAGTTTCCTACGTAAATGTTCATAATGATTCTCCTTATTTGGATTTGTTTCCCCTTTTTATAAAAGTCTTACTCCATTTTATTTAGTGTAGATTTTTCATACAAATTCCATGTCTTCCTTCCCATTTATTCTTTAAGGCTTGATTCATTACCGGCTATTTCGCTTACTTGACCCAGGTGACGAAATTTCGTGTTCCAAAAGGATTGGGATCTGTTTCTACACCAGAAATATCTTCAACCCATAGCCGTCCGCAAGGAACTTATATTCGTAGCAGCCCGAAGCTAAATTGATCGCAATTCTCCGAACCCCATCTTTGTTTTTCTTCATGAGCAGTGATTGAGTATCCCAGGAGTTAGATGCACCTGCTAACAAAACTTCCTTTGCCTCTGGAGCCAGAAAGGTAAATTCCACATTTTTGAAAGTCTTTTTGGGAAGTTCTTTAGCCTCTTTCTTAACTTTTTTCTTTTCTTTTCCGATCATATTAATATCCTCCTATTAGTTCAACAGCTTAACGAAATCTACTGGTGTCATGAGTTGATACTATAAAGCACAAGATGAACCCAACCCGAGAGTAAGCGTAGCTGCTGCCAGCCAAAAGGCCTTGCTTGTCCATCAAGGGACACGATGTTGACCGTATGGGTGAGGCGGACACCTCACCATGCTTTCTGTCATGGGGTTCTTTTCGCTTGCTTCGCTATCTTCTCTTTTACCTTTTGTTCCTGTTTGTTTATCTTCTGTTTCCGACCCTTGTCCTTATCCTTCTTGCTTTTGTCTCCCATTGTGTACCTCCTTTTCCCGTTGGCCCTCATCTTCTCGCCGCGAGGGTGCCGCTGCGTCGTCAGTTCTGTCTTTGCGTACTTTCATTGTCCTGGAGGCCAACAACAATCATGCTGCTGCAACAATTTATAGATATTTGGGTCCCTGGCAATGTAAACTGACAATTTATTTTCAAGAAAACTTCCCAAAATGGAATTATGCAGTATAAGATTCAGATAAATATTATTATACCGGATATCTAATAGACGATGTTTTAGTTATTTCATGACCAACCTCCGGTGAAAGTCAATTGTTCATTTCTGAAAGAAATCTACACTTTTGGCGAGACCTGTCAATCGAGGAATTTTAGCCAATTATTTTAAAAAATTAAGCCTCTATTTTGCGCTGTCCCTTCCTTTCTGGTATGGGTATCGTAATAACAAAAGTGGTTAGTTTGAGCGCCTGGTCATTCTGTACTTTTATGTTTCCGTTACAAGCTTTAATTGTCGCATAGGCGGTAGCTAAACCCA
>JBEKDJ010000503.1:0-3178 GCA_050014415.1 Thermodesulfobacteriota bacterium
CAACAGCGATCATGTGCAGGAAGCCATAGAGGAGAGAAGATGATGAAGAGAATCGCTATTACATTGATTGGTCTTGTTCTGCTCACATGGAACATAGACTCTGCTTCAACGGCGGATTTAGAGATTCAAGGAAAGAGATTGATTTCCCAGAAACCGCCCTTCACTCTAGCATTACCTTCTGAGTTCAGCTTTGGCCATTCCTTCTCACATGAAAGTCCGGGAGAGAGCTCTCTTACCCGTGTCTATTTCCTTCTTAAAACCAAGGGCAAAGAGGTAGAAGAGATGCTTATCGTTCAGATCGCGGATAAGACTAACCCTCAAGCCGGGCCGATGAGCGTAACCCCATTGAAGCCCTATGCGGAGAAAAGATTGTATTCGAAAGGGAAGCTGAAGAAGGGAGAGATAGAATTGGATCATCTGATCCAATTGATGGCATGGAACCCTGACGCTCCGTCTCTTCAACCCCTCGAGAAGAAAGGGTTCATTATCCCCTCCAGCTGGGCCCTTCAGGGACAATTTCTATTTCTCTATCAGGGGGAGCATGCCGTCTTCTTCAGATATTCGAGAGATATTCATTCCTTTGGTTTGAAGACTTCCGAAGAGGGCAAGGACTGGGAAAAAGATTCGATTTCGGGGAATGAAAAGAGGGTGTACGAGGCCTTTCATAAGACCTTCATAGAAATGATCAATTCTATCCAGATAAGAATCCAATAGTTGATCATTGGCGACTTCTTGCCCTTCGAAATCATGAAAAGAGACAGGTGGAGTATTGGAGCATAAGATCTTCTCAATGAAGGAGTCGGTATCGCGGTTCGTTGAGGACGGTGACTCCCTGGCCATGGGCACTGCTTTGGAGGCGGCCATTCCATTCGCCGTCGGACATGAAATCATCCGCCAGGGGAAAAAAGATCTCACCCTGATAGGTCCCATCTCGGATATGCTCTTTGATCAAATGATCGGGGCTGGCTGTGTGAAAAAGGTGATCGCAGCCTGGGTAGGAAATGTGATCATGGGGGTGGGTTATAACATGAGGAGGGCGGTCGAGGCAGGGGTCCCAAGAAAGATTGAGATCGAAGATTACTCGAATTTTGCCATCTCGTTAGCCCTTCATGCAGGTGCCCTTGGCATTCCCTTCATTCCAACGAAGAGCCTCTTGGGTACAGGAATGATGTCAGCAGGACAGCCCTTCAAGGAGATGGAATGTCCTTATACAAATGAAAAACTGGCCTTGGTCCCTGCTTTGAAGCCTGATGTAGCGGTTGTTCAGGCCCAGAGGGCAGACGAGGCAGGGAATACCCACTTTTGGGGTGGAAGTGGTGTGACCAAGGAGGCGGCCTTGTCCGCAAGAAAGGTGATTGTAGTAGTGGAGGAAGTGGTCAGCAAGAAAGTAATCCAAAGAGACCCGAATCGAACCCTGATCCCAGGATTTTTGGTGAGTGCCGTGATTCCAGAATCGTGGGGTGCACACCCATCACCCGTGCAAGGTTATTATAATCGAGACCACGAAGAGTATATCGCCTATCACCGTGAATCGAAGGAGAAAGATGGATACCTCAGATGGCTTGAAGCACGGGTTCTCGGGGTAAAAGGCAGAGAAGAATATCTTAGACACTTGGGCGAAGAAAAGGTGAGGTCTCTCTTGGTCAAGCGCCACAGGAGATCGATCCCAGTGGATTATGGGTTTTAGACAAATGTCAAATACCAAGGCTTAAAGGAATGCCAAAGTCTAAGGCTCAAGAAATCCAAGTTTGTTAGGGCAGGGAGTGTCGTCGATGGTTGATTACACGATGCAAGAACTAATGGTGGTCGCAGGTTCCCGGGAAATCCGAGACGATGACATCGTCTTTGTGGGGATGAGACTTCCTCTTTTAGCTTTTCAATTGGCAAACTCAACCCATGCCCCACACGCCATCGGGATTTTCGAGAATGGCATCTTAAGAGGCGGCCCGGCAGGTGAGACCCTTTACACCATGAGCGACACACCGAACATTGAGGGAGCGATCTGGACCACTTCGATGATGGACATCATGGCACTCCTGCAAAATGGAAGGGTGAGCCTGGGTTTTATTGGAGGAGCTGAGGTGGATCGTTTTGGGAATCTCAATACAACCTATATCGGGGGAAGGGAGCAAATCCTCGTTCGCCTTCCTGGCAGCGGCGGGGGAAGTGACATTGCCTCGCTCTCTCAACGCTTCGTCATCATCATCAACCATGAAAGACGTCGTTTTGTGAGAAAGGTTGGTTATCTTACCTCCCCCGGCTTTGGAGAAGGATCGAATTGGAGGAAGGAAAATGGATTAAGGGGTGGAGGCCCGAGTGCCGTGATCACAACCAAAGGGATATTGAGATTCGATTCTGAAACAAAAGAGATGATTCTTAACGCTGTTCACCCTGGAGTTACGGTCGAGGAAATTCTTAGGAACACCGGGTGGGATCTGAGATTAGCACAAAAAATCGAAAAAACGAAACCTCCCACTCGATCAGAGCTTCGGATCATAAGAAGATATGATCCTCATGGGTTCTGGACAAGAAGATATGTATAGATTTTGCTTGACAAAAGATTTCTGTTTAGTATATCTAAGCTTGTCAAGAAATGCTCAGGAGGTAGAAAAGGGAAGTTATTTTCCATCTTGTTCTGGGTTGCGAAATAAGACAGCGAAGATAGTTACTTCTGTTTCTATACATATTAGTAATTGGATTTTCGTTTTCCATCTCGTCTGATTTGAGCTATAAAAAAGTCCATTGAACTCTAATATTCTAATATCCCGTCTTTTCCCTTACTCCTAATCAGATAGGAAACTTAATAAGAAAGGAGGTGTTTGTACGGAACGTCAGCAGATGAAGAAGACGAAATGGAGGGGTATTCGGAGAAAAGAGAATATTAGGAAAGGAGTAAATTTATGAAAAAGAGTTGGATTGCTTTTTTAACAATGGTATTGTGCGTAGTCTTTGTGTGCCCCGGGTGGGCAGCCCATAAGATTGGTTTCGTGGCCTCCATCACAGGTCCTGCTTCTTGGTTGGGCGAACCACAAAAGAACACCGCCGTTATGCTTCAGGAGTGGATCAATGCCGCAGGCGGGATCAAGGGTGTCCCTATCGAAATCATGATTGAGGATTCGAAAGGTATGGAAGCCGATGCCGTTTTGGCAACCAAGAAGTTGATTGAGAAGGACCATGT
>JBEKDJ010000504.1:0-3172 GCA_050014415.1 Thermodesulfobacteriota bacterium
GTCATTGTTTCGGAGGTAAGTGACAGCCAGCTTAGCAAGGGATTAGCAGTAATTGATTCAAGACTGAGAGGAGATGTCGAAGAAGGTAGACTATCGTTGCAAGACAAAGCATCGATCATGTCCCGTATTAAGGGCACTACCGATATCCGGGATTTCGCTGAATGCGATATCGTAGTCGAGAATGTTACTGAGAAGATGGATCTGAAGAAAAAGGTGTTTGCTGATCTTGATGAGGTTTGCCCTGAGCATACTGTGCTGGCAGCAAATACCAGCGGTCTATCTATAATTGACATGGCTATGGCAACTAAGAAACCAGATAAGGTATTGGGACTGCATTCTGGTCCTCTGGTAGCCCCGCTTATGGAGATCATAAAAACTGTCGCGACCAGTGACGAGACTCTTGAAATAGGTAAAGGGTTCTCGAAGTCCCTGGGAATGACTTTTGTGATTGCTCCAGATATCCCGGGCTTTGTGTTGAACCGATTGTATTTCGCCTTCTTACTAACGGCTGTCCGAATGGTGGAAGCTGGCATTACCACTCCCCAAGACATTGACACTATATTCACGAAGTGCTTTAACCATCGTGTGGGGCCACTTACTCAGCTGGATATTGCCGGCTTGGACAACTCTCTCGATGTAGCGAGTGGTATTTATGAGCAGCTCAAAGACCCCCTTTATGCTCCACCTACTTTGCTCAGGAAGATGGTTGCAGCTGGCTGGCTCGGTCGCAAGACCGGAAAGGGATTTTACGAATACAGATAGATGGAATTTTTAATAAAGATAAGATTAAATTCACTTCAAGATAAGGAGGTGGTGTATGAGGCGGGATGGAGAGAGTCATAACAATATTGTTTCTTAAAAAGAAAAGTAGAGTTGAGAGGAATTCATTCTACGAATTTCAAACGTCAGAATACAATTTGACTAATACTTATTCAGAAGGAGGATGAAATGGAAAAAATTAGACGATGGGTATTATTAGTAATAGCAGGGATGCTTGTAGCGAGCCCATTTATGATTGGATTTGCCAGTGCGGCACCCGAAACATTAAAAATAGGCGTTGTGAGCTGGCTCGGATGGCCATTGGGGCTCGATTTTGTTGAAGGCGTGAAGATACTTGCAGAGGATACCAACAAGAAGGGAGGGCTCGATGTCGGAAAAATGAAATATAAGATTGAGATCATTGCACAAGACTCAAAGATGGACCAAGGCGTGGCGAAAGGAGTTGTAGAAAAGTTGGTTTATCAGGATAAGGTCAAATTTATCCTCGGCGATGAAACTGTAGATGTGTGGCTTCCCGTTACCGAACAAAATAAGGTATTGGTATGTGCTGTTTCTCCTGCCCCTGCAATATTGAACCCAAAGTATAAATACTGTTACCAGGGGTCTGCAGTACCAAGCCAATGTGGAACGTTATGGGGATGGCTCGCAAAGAATAGGCCAAACATAAAGACCTTTGTCTCGACAGCCCCGGATCACAAGATGGGTCACGTGGAATCGGAAAAAATGAAGAAACTGGCTGAACTCTATAGCATCAAGACGCTCGAATCAATCATGTATCCACCCATGCAGAAAGACTTCAGTGCCATCGGCACCATGATAAAGAACCGAAACCCAGATATGTTCTCACCACTGGTTGGTGGAGCCCCGAAAGATACTGGTATCATGAAGTCTGCTTATCAAGCCGGTTATAGGGGACAGTTTTTCTGTCCCAATGGCCTCACGGCAGGCAATATGCTGCAATTTGCGTCGAATGAAATAGTGGAGGGTTTGCTGGGCGGCATGTGGGATGTTGAACTGGAGGATCCACCACCGGTTGCTAAGGCTTATAAAGATTTATATATAGCCAAAAACGGCAAGTGGACTGATCCGGATATACTGTTTTTGTCGAACTGGTATCTCATGATGGCTGGTATACAAAAGGCCCAGAGCCTTGACCCAGAAAAGATCAAAACTGTGATGGATAAAGGAATTAGATTTAGGAGCGCCGGTGGGGAGGCTATGTTGGTCAGCCGGCCGGATGAGGGAAATAACAGAGTTTGTGATGTTGTTACCGCTATAAATGTTAAGAGAGTAGAGGGAGGGAAAGCTAAGAAGATTGCCTACATAAGCATTGAAGAGGCTTATGAATTTAACAAGAAATTTCGTGGATGGTAATTAAAGTAAGGGATTCGGCCTGGGAGAGAATGCTTGTACCACAGAGGCTCCCCCAAATAGGTCTCCCAATTAGTTGTTAAGAAGTGAGGCTGGACTCCATTTATATGTTTAGGCCAGCCTCACTTTTTCTCTTTCGGTATGAATCTTTTTCATCTCTATAGAGAAGTGTAGAGGAATAACGATGTTAACCCTATTCGTTCAGTTGATCTTTGATGGCATGGGGATGGGATTGATCTATGTTATCCTCGCTGTAGGTCTTGTATTGATCTTGAATGTTTCGAGGATATTCTTTATTGCTTACGGTCAGTTCTATATGGTCGGGGCATATGCTGTTTGGGGTGGATCAGTTTTATTAGGACTTCCTTTCCTCGCCTCCCTTTGTATAGCTGTTTTAACGACTGTCATATTGGCACTGATGAGTTACCGCCTTATTTTTCACTATATCCAATATATGGAAAGACAATTTCTCGCAATGATCGTAGCTGCCATAGGCTTGATGATGGTACTGGGACAAGCTGGTCTGGTACTTTTCGGAACATCACCCAGAGGCCTTTCAACCATATTTCCAGGTATAGCCCAATTCGCCGGCATTAATGTTTCCGTTGAAAAACTGGTACTCATTGGGCTCGCCTTACTAATAACCCTGACTATGTTCTTTGTCTATGAGAAAACAAGTATAGGGTGGGCCATGCAAGCCGTCTCATTTAATCCGGAAGCGGCTTCTTTGATGGGTATAAACACGCAAAGGATCTATTTGGTGACGATGGGAATCGGCGGTGCTCTTGCTGGTTTTGCAGGAGGGATCATGGCCCCTGTTTATGCAGCCTACCCTGAAATGGGCCAAGAAATCATATTATCTGTTATCCTCGTCATTATGCTCGGGGGCATGGGTAGTCTGGTTGGGGCAGTTCTCGGCGGAATCATTATGGGCTTGACCTTGAGTTTTGGCCAATATTTCACGGGTGGTCTTGTCCAGATACTGCTTTTTGTAATTGTGGGTATTATTCTATTAGTTAGG
>JBEKDJ010000505.1:0-3169 GCA_050014415.1 Thermodesulfobacteriota bacterium
CCAGCTCATTCCAACTCTGGTCTTTTTCGATCCAAAAGGGAAGGAAGTTTTCAGACATCTTGGGGCCTGGGACAAGGAGAGCATTGTGGCGAAGCTGAAAGAGATCGGAATGGGGACGTAACCTGAAAAGTTCGAAGTAATCCGTTCGGAGTTCGGAAAAATCGATTCAGAGTTAATGGTTCGTCTGATTGCCCCGGTTACTTTTCTCATCCCTCGGGTCTTCTCCATTCCTTGGAAACGAAATGCTGCGGTATTGAATAGTGCAGGATACGTAACTTTTTCAAAGGATGGACTTGAAATTCTGTTGGTTTGTTGGCATAATTACCAATAGATGCTGGAAAAGATGAAGATAACATTCAAAGAGGCGGAAATCAGAGCAAAGATCATCAAAGCAATGGCTCATCCTGTCCGGTTGATAGTCATCGAGTTCTTGAAGAATGGAGAACGCTTTTTCTCGGAAATATTTGATCTGTTTCAGCTCGATAAATCAACGGTCTCAAAACACCTGCTCGTCTTGAAAGAAGCAGGAATCGTTTCTTCAAGAAAGGATGGCGCTGATATGATATATAAACTCGAGGTCCCGTGCGTGACTGACTTCTTCAGTTGTGTCACTGCAGTGATTGAAAGCAATGTAAAAAAACAGCAAGTGTGTTTATGCAGATAATTTTTTTTGATTATGTTGTTGGTCTCTTTGCCAATCGACCATTACTATAGGGTAATCTGACAATCAACCGAAAGTGGAAAGAAGAATTCCTGAATTCAAAGTTAGTTTTTTTAGAGTCTTAGCCCAGCCTACTCGATCAAAAACCATGGAACGTCTGATGAAGGGGAGAAATGTATTCACGAAATCGTCCGTGCCACTCATGGAGAACAGCCTAATGTCTCACAGTACATCTCTTTGTTGCAGAAGAACCATATCGTCACGACTCGGAAGGATGGAGTGAGGGTCATGGCGGAGGATCCGGAGATTTTTAATATTCTGGGCAGGGTGAGCGGAATTTCAAAAGGCCGAGTTAAATAGCAAAAGAAATTGGTTTGGGAAGTTTGATCTCAACAACGAGGCGAGTGCGGGGTTTCATCCCACAGTAAAGATGCCTGTGCAAGAGGTAATGATAGAGAAAGGATAATATATGAAGGACCGATATAAGTTCCTCATCGTCATCGGTGTATTTATTGCAGCATATTTCATCCCATTTGGGGACGAAAGGGTAAGGAAGGCGATCCTTGAGGCCTTCTACATGATTCAGGACTACGCCCAGAAGCATGTGCTTTTATGTCTTGTCCCTGCATTCTTCATTGCGGGGGCCATCACGGTCTTCGTATCAGAGGCTTCGGTCATGAAATACTTAGGGCCTCAGGCGAATAAGTTCCTTTCTTATTCGGTCGCTTCTGTTTCCGGAACCATTCTCGCCGTCTGCTCGTGCACGGTGCTCCCGCTCTTTGCCGGCATCTACCGGATGGGGGCGGGAATAGGGCCTGCAACGGCCTTTCTCTATTCAGGTCCTGCCATAAATATTCTCGCCATTGTTCTTACCGCAAAGGTCTTAGGCTGGCAGATCGGGCTTGCAAGGGCTGTTGGTTCTGTTGGTTTTGCATATGTGATCGGTCTCGTAATGGCCTTTATTTTCATAGAGGATGAGACAGAGAAAAAGAAGGTACAGATGGCAATGCCTGCCGAAGAACCACCCCTTCCCCTCTGGCAGGAGATCGTCTACATGGCCTCTATGATAGGTGTCCTCGTCTTTGCAAACTGGGCAAAGCCTGATGTCACCGAGGGATTCTGGTATGGCGTATACACCATTAAATGGTACATAACCGGTGCTTTTGGCCTTCTGTTTACGTATACCTTTGTGAAGTGGCTCAAGGCAAGGTTCTGGGTGTCGTTAATCGGGGTCATTGCAGTTGCCCTTCTTGCGGTTCTTTTCCCAAAGCATCCGCTTCTCTCATTCTCTGCAGGCATCGCCTTTCTCGTTTACGCAGGCAAAACCTCTTCTGTTGAAACGAAAGGCTGGATCGATGCTACCTGGTCATTTACCCTCATGATCCTGCCGCTACTCTTCGGCGGCGTGCTGATTGCCGGGTTCCTGCTCGGCATGCCCGGCACGGACAACGGGATCATCCCGAACCAGTGGATTGCCTGGCTGGTGGGAGGCAATTCATTATTTGCCAACCTTCTGGCATCCGTTGTTGGGGCATTCATGTATTTCGCGACCCTCACAGAGGTTCCTATCATACAGGGCCTTCTTGGCTCAGGTATGGGGAAAGGACCCGCCCTCGCTTTGCTCCTTGCAGGTCCCGCACTGTCACTACCGAGCATGATTGTCATAAGGAGCATGCTTGGGACGAAGAAATCCTTTGTCTACTTCGGTCTCGTTATAGGATTCTCCACAATTGCAGGGATGATTTTTGGATGGATAGTAGGGTAGAGGCAGTATTAAGTGATAAGTTTTGAGCAAGGAGAAATAAAACATTGTCATATTTAAGGAGGCAAAGAGAATGAAAAAGATACAAATTTTAGGAACAGGGTGTGCCAAGTGCATGAAGCTTACCGCCAATGCCGAAGAGGCGGCGAAACAGGCCGGGATTGAATTTGAGATAGAGAAGGTAACGGACATCAATAAAATCATGAACTATGGAGTGATGATGACCCCGGCGCTGGCGATTGATGGCCAGGTAAAGAGCGTAGGAAAGGTTCTTTCCCCGGAAGAGATTAAGAAATTACTGTAACGACACACGCCGCAGGCGTCAGAGCAGGAAACGCAGCGCGTAGAAGCGAGAGTTGAGGACATAGGAGGCAAAGGCGATGAAAAAGATCGAGATTCTCGGAATGGGCTGACCAAAGTGCAGTCAGCTTGCGGAGCGAGCGAAAGAGGCGGTCAAAGAGTTGGGCATTGATGCAGAAGTGGCCAAGGTGCAGGACATCAAGACAATTACTAACTATGGGGTGCTAATAACTCCGGCTTTAGTTGTCGATGGTGTGGTGAAAGTAGCAGGGAAAGTTCCGAAAGTAGAAGAAATCAAGGAATTGATTAAATAAAGAGGAGGGGATAGAAAATGGAAGAAAGATGTCTATGTGAACCAACTGAGATTTTGATTTTCTCTTGCTCTGGCGCCTCTAATGTCGGACAGATCGCCAACCAAGCAGGGGTGAGATTGACTCAAAATGGTA
>JBEKDJ010000506.1:0-3163 GCA_050014415.1 Thermodesulfobacteriota bacterium
TGGGTTGGACCCACCTTGAAACAGAGAAGGGTTTCCACCTCGCCTTCGATGCTTCCGGTTCCTATGGTCCGATTAGCGGATACACACAAACTCCTCTCGGCGGAGCGCCATCAACGACTAGTGACAAAGGGCCAAAATTTGATGAATTGGGTATAAAAACGATGACTATGGTCAATCTATCCCTTTCTGGTGGCGTGGATTCACACTACGTATACGGTGCTGCCCATCTGGTGGATCTCAGTGGAAAAAGTACCCTTGATGAAAAACTGATTTTCCATGGTAAGGGATATCCAGCGGGCGCAAGAGTCAAATCGGACGTGAATTTAAGCTGGTACGAGATAGGGTACCAATACAATGTTCATTTTGGAAAAGAACGAATGAATCTCAGGATCGCTCCAACGGCCGCGTTTGCTCTATGGGACTTTAGCACCGAGTTGGAATCAAACGGTGGGAAAAATAGCAGGAGCTACATTAAAGGAACCCCTCGTTTCGGGCTCGAATTTGAATGGTTTCCGGTAAAGCGCTTCTCAGTGTCTGGAAAAGCTATTGGATCTTTGCCTTTCAATAATATACCACATATCAACACGGTCGGACTGACAGGGAAATATTATCTTATCGACAAAGATCGCCTGAAGATCTCGCTGTTCATGGGTGTTGAATATGATCAGATTGACTTCAAAGACAGCCAAACAGAGCCAAACCATGTCAAGGCAAATATGGGACCGTTGGGGCTGGCCGGAGCGGAAATAAGATTCTAATGCTGATGAGCCACACTATTATTTGGGCAGAGATTGTCCCTTTTCTGGAAGAGATTCTACAGTACGAGCATCTGCCAGGATGGGGGAGGGTATATAAAAGGCTGACCCGACGGGGCGAGTATTGGCAACAACAACAAAGGAATTCCGGAACGAAAAAGAAGGATACGAGAGGAGGTAAGATTTATGAAAAAGCCAATCATTGCATTGGGGTTGGTAATGGTAATGCTTTTTGGTGTCTCATATGTCTATGCACAAGAGCAGGGTGACCCTCCAAGGCATGGGTGGATGCACGGCGAGAAATCCTGGGGCCAAGAGAAGAGACTTAACCTTACCCAGGAGCAAAAGGTGAGGTTCAAGAAACTATGCCGTAAGTTTATGGAAGAAAACGCTCAACTCATAGGGGGATTTGTGACGAAAAGGCTGGAGCTCAAGTTGCTATGGACCGATCCGGAAGCTGATTCTCAGGCTATTCAAACCAAGGAAAAAGAGTTAAGAGACCTTCAAAACCAGTTAAGGGACAAGATTGTCCGATATATATTGGAAGCTCGCAATTGCCTCACGCCCGAACAGATTGAGGAGCTTGGATCGATGGACGGAATGGGCCTTGGTTTTGGTCGTAGATTCATAATGGGCTATGGCCAAGGAATAGATCGTCCGGGTGCAATGGGTCATGGCTGGGAAATGAGTGGCTCCGAGATGTGGCAGTAGGGGAGCAAATTAATTGGAACAACAAAGAAGGGGAAGAAAACCTCCCTGCTTGATTTGATTCATCAATCAGATGGCAATCATGTGTCAAAACGTCCGCTGGAGTTTCTGAAGCAGGTGCGAGTGAAGTTCATCTCTTACTGTTTGTTCAAGATGCCAGCAACTACCTTACGAAACCAACAAAAGGAGGAGAGTGTTATGAAGAACTGTAGAGCATTGTTCATTTCAGCCATATCGGTGACATTATTAGTGACACTGTTGGCTCTGCCGGCATTTGCCCTGCCAACTCGTGCCCAACTCCTGGCGGCTTCAAGAGAAGCCGTTGCCGAGGGAAATGGAGGTTTTGGCTTCGACATGTGGGCAACTATTGTTGACAGGGATGGGGTGGTCAAAGAAGTGGTATTCTCAGGCGCAGCACGAGGCGACCAATGGCCGGGCAGCCGGCTCATTTCGGCCCAGAAAGCCAATACAGCTAATGCGTTTAGCCTACCAAGTCTGGCTTTGTCAACTGCAAATCTCTATTCAGCCGTACAGCCGGGCGGTAGTCTGTTTGGGTTGCAGTCTAGCAATCCTATTAACTCAGACGTCGCTTACAAGGGGTCATCTACAGAATATGGCAAAACAGGTGATACAATGGTTGGCCAGAAAATTGGTGGGGTGTGTGTCTTTGGGGGTGGGTTAGCACTATACGACAAAACCGGCAAACTTGTTGGCGCCATTGGCGTTAGCGGGGACACCTCTTGTGCAGACCATAATATCGCTTGGAAAGTCCGTCATAAACTCGGATTCGATTATGTCCCTGATGGAGTGAGTCCCACAAAAGATGATAATATTATTTATGACATCGTGAACGGCGTCAGTGCCAGTGGATGGGGACATCCGGAATGTTCCGCAGAGGCGACTCAGATTGCTAGGGATCTCCCGAATACAAATCCAATAGGCGTTAAACCATAGAGAAAACGAACGGCCATTAACGTGGTAAGGGTAGAGTGAACCATGAGGGAGATTTTCCGAAGAAAATCGTTTTGGTATATTCTTGTCATCTTTTTGTTTGCTGTCTGTGTCCATCCACTTTTCCGGTTAATGACAAAGGCCGGAATAACTGCGGAACGAAAGTGGCAGTGTATTTTCACAGCACTCCCAATCTCGTTATTATGCTTATGGTTCTCGTGGCGTCCCAGCCAAAGGGGCCACGACCCCAAACTCCTCCAGCCGCCCCCGTCTTGTTCGGGAAGACCCGACTTTCCGGCGATGCGAGTGCCACAAGTCCGACTTATGATAGCCCGACCATTGGATGCACTATTTAACCTCTTCTTCCTAAGGAGGAATTTATGATATGCAGCTGGAATAAAATACTATTAGGCATTTCTTTTTTAATCCTAATTTCATTTTCGTTACAGGGAGTAGCCCTTTCTCAATCGATCCCATTTGAGACAATAGACCAAGGAGAAACCTCTTATTTCAATTATGGGGACCCCAACTTTCTTGGCGCTGATATGGTAATCATGGATGAACAGACATGGACGTGGTTCTGGGGACAACATACGGCTTCCCTTTCTCCTCCACCTTCCATCCCCCAAATCAATTTTAACAAGGAGATGATTCTAGTAGCCATGCTGGGATATCAAACATCCGGAGGTGGACCCTCTATCGAAATAAGCTCTATCGAAGAAATCGGGCAAATCAGTACTGGCCATTTT
>JBEKDJ010000507.1:0-5541 GCA_050014415.1 Thermodesulfobacteriota bacterium
GATGAACAGGGAAGCGGTCAACCAGAGATACAACGAGAACGACGAAGTCGGGGAGAAGTATGAGTTCTCGGTCTCCCTGCCAGCAGACGTATTCCAGGCGCTAAAATCCCTGCGCTGTTTTCTCTATCAGTGCGCAGAGGGCACTGTGCCGCAGAAAAAGCTCTACAAGGCCCTAAGCAGAATTGCGGATTACATGACGCGGGAAATCGTGGAAGAGCTCCCCCAATATCAACGGGCCGAGTGGGGGTAAGGAGGTTTACTATATCCCTGTTAAATTTCTTACCGCCTGCTAGCGGGGAAGAAATTCCCAAAACAACAAATAACAGCCCTGCGGATAACAATGCGACTTGCGGTTGGGACTCGCTGCGCTCCAGGATATCGAGATACCATCTGGCCTCGAACGAGTTCCCCCAGTGGGACGAGGAGAGGGAGGAGATTCTGCCCTCGAAGTGCTATCTTTCAGGGGAGGTTATTCATCACCCAAAGGACCCTGGAAAGATAGAGTTCAGGGTCAACAGACAGTGGCTGATAAAAATCCCACGACAGAACGAGGTCCTCCAGGTGGACGACTGCGTGGATTTCAGGACTGAGGACGAGGCGATTGATTTCATGTTCCAGGAAAAGGAGCACCTGGATTTCCTGGGCCAGCACAATGTCCTTGAGCGCGGCAGGTATTTCTGGTCAATCAAGAAGGGGAAGCCCTACAGGAAATACCTTGGCTTTTTTGAAGGGAAATTCATTTAAGCCCTTCATGCTCTTTCTTAACATTCGCTCAGTCACAAAAGAAATAATGTCAAAGGATTATTGAAGAACTTAAATTCAGATAATATGGAAGCTTTGGCTGAGTCTGTGAGGCGGAAGAAGTTAACACAGACTAATGTTCCGATAAATGGACGTTAAGGACACATCGTATCCCGAAAATCCACAAATGGAGGAATGGCAATAGTAGATAAAAATCTCAGGGAGAGAGCTTGGAGTGCCTCGCATCACCGTGGCATCGTTCTACCGCCTGTCGGGTAGCCAGAATCCCTGAGTGTTTTTGGCCTGCGGTCAGGCCCCAGGCCCACTTTGCTCCGTGCACCACCTCCTTTTGTATGAACGAGCTCGCTCATTCTCCTTTTCGCTACCGTATATGCGGGGGAGCAAAAAGCAGATGGCTCGCTCGTTCCAAGAAAAACAGGAGGTGGTGTGTATGCCTGGCAAAGGCCATGCGTTGTTTGACCGCATCAAGGAGGTGCGAAGGAAGAAGAGGGAGGCAGGGCCTGAAAGGGACTGGAGGATGCTGCCAATCGTAACATACGAGCGCAAGAAATGGTTTTTTGACGAGCGACTGAGGCAGCTAAGGAACATAAGGAATCCCCATGAATGGATAGACCTTAACGAGTTTGAAATGGACTATTTCATAAAGAGGGTTAAGGGAAAGTCCCCGATTAGGGGATTTTTTTTAATCTTTTATTATTTTTCTAAGGTGGCGCTGTTACTGGGGATATTGGTTCCCTATGCCGCCACCAGCCGAATAAATTCGGGTATAGGTTATTATTCTCGGAATAGCCGAGAATATTGAACAAGTTGATTTAACTTGGTTTTTTGAGTTTGGTTTTAATATTTTCGGGGTAAGAGTATAGGGAATAGAGCCGAGAATATTACTAAATGTTCCATGCCGAAATTCCAATCTTCCAATTGTTCTCCACCATTTGATCATAATAACCAGGAGGAATCTCGATAACGGCAGTTCCTTTTGGGAGTCGTTTGAATCCATAAAACTTTCTGATGTATTCCCTGGCTTCTTTCTCAGTATCAGCCTTGACATCATTCAGGTCATACCCTCTCAGCCAAACTTGATAATTTCTCATATTCCTATCAATCCTCCACCCTCACACTCTCCTCAAAGTCATCGCCTTCCACAATCAATGTCTTTCCTTTAAAATAGTCTTTTATCACGTCTCTACCGTGTCCAAATTTGTAATCCTGGTAGAAGCTCCGACCAGAGGTTCCCTCATAGAAATGCGACAACATCCGCCAGTCAAATACCACATGGTCAATGCCGCTCTCTTCCGGTCTGTAGAAAATCTGCCAAACCGAACCCTCATCCTCCACCGACGGGATTTTACCTCTTGGGGACATATCAGTAATTCTCCAAGCTGATCCCCACATTTTTCCCTTTAAAGTATTTCTTTATGTTTTTTATTCCGTTCTTGGAGTCACGGGCCGCATAGAAATCTTTTCCAGATTCCCCTTCATAGAACTTTGCGAATGCTTCCTCGCTGAAGGTGATATGCCCGAACCCTTTTTCTTTGGGTTTGCAAGGAATTATCCAGGCGTATCCTTCGGTTTCAACAGTCTTGATTTTTCCTGTGAGCATGGCTAATAATCCTCCGGCTTCATGAAGGTGATCCCCTCGCCGTTATAAACCACCCAGATTTCATCTTTCTCAATAACCCGGAGCCGCATGTAGTCCGAATCTTCAGGATCATATTCGTTGAGCATATCAAGGCCGCGCTTCACCAGGCCTACCCTCTTGTCATGATCTTGATAGTCGCCGGACTCGCAGAGGTTGGTGGTAAAGTAAACGGGATTCTTTCCAACAGACCCGACTTCGACAAAGATCCCATCTTCCACCGCGTCCCTCGCGGTGTACTTGGATATCACCGGACCAAAGAATTTATCCGCATCATCCATATTATCGCCCTATTTGAATTTCTCGTTGAACCATACCCTACCGTCATGGTCCTTCACGTAACCGGGTTCAAGGCCGCAAGCGCAGAATTCACCAGTCTCCAAGTGGAAGTACTTCTTGTCGATGTCCTTCTTCCATTCCTTATAGCCTTTCTCTGTATGGACATGGTGCTGCCCTATCATAGCTCCAACCATATTCTGGACATGGTACAAACCGTCTGGAGTTAGGGCGACGTAGTGTCGCATCACGGAAAGGAAAGCTTCAGGTTCATTTGGGGTTTTCGTTTTCATCAATGTTCTCCTTGAGAGGCTTCATTTCTTCTTCAGGATCAATGACGTACTTTTCAAACCTTCTGGCAAGCCCCAGGGCAATGTTGGCTTTCTCCTCGGGGGGAGCCCCAAAGTCCGCGACCAGGGCGGCAGCTGATCTTATGCAGCTCATCCTTACGATCTCCTGCCCGTTCCTGTTTATTCCACCATTGAGCCTTCCTCGATACCATCCATATACTTCTTATCCCAGACAGAATACTTTTCTCCTCCTATCTTCAGGACGAAATACGGTTTCCCGTCATCTGTTTTGTTTTCCCAGACCTTGTCGACTACGCCTTTCATAAAATACACCTGAAGGGATTTCTCTAAGTGAGCATTAAAAGGTATCGATCAACGCTCGCCTTTCATGCCTATAAAGCCGCCTGAAAGGCGGCCTTTCATTACATTCTACAAGGCAAATAACTCTTCGTGACTCCGTCAAAATGCAGGAGCCGTAAACTTCAAAGGTGAACACGCAGGGATCAAACAGAGGCACACTGGAGGCTGGGAGGGAATGCAGGGATAGAGAGTCTTTACTACCTTTCGTTCGAAATAGATTCCAGGAGGCTTTTTATTTGATTTTCAAATCAACCCTTTTCGCAAGGTGAAAGATTTGGCAAGCTATCCACGCTTTTGAGGATTCCCAAAGCACCCCAAGATGTTGGGGTGCTCCCTTGTTGACTCCTTCTTGTGCAGGTGGAAACGGCAGATACAGCCAAGGGGATACCTACAGTAACTCGCCATTCCTTGACCCTGCAATAAGATTAAACTTCATTCTTCCGTTTAGTCATATTTGCCTATCAGTTCCCCGACAGAGTCCACCCCCGATTGGTCCGCTCAGCGCAGAATCTCCTGGCAAGGTCCACTGGCTTATAATTCCGCTCGATGTCGACTAAAACGACGAAACAATGATCTTGCCGGCTGAATCGGTAACCGCTGTAAGGAAATCTGATTCGATTGGTCCCGGGACGAATCGGTACGTCAGAGGCCTCGCTTACTAATTCATCGCCATCACGTATCGCAATACTGACCCTTCTCGAGAAAGAGGAATCGTTCACCATCAGCATGGAGAACCTAATCTTCTGGCCCTCCCTGGCCGGATCAGGAGACATCGCCAATTCAGTTACCCGAAGCTGTCCGTGGTGAAAGGTTTGACCGGAAGGTGGGGGATAAGTCTCTCTAACCACGCATCCTTGAATAGCGAGCACGCATAAAACGATAAACCCAATTCCTACCAACCCATACGCTCTTTTCATCTTTGCCCTCCTTTCTGTCTCTGAGGATATGATTTATCTTTTTGCAGGAGCGCTAAGATTCATCTGCGACCCCCGATCATTGCTCCATCTCTCGGGCTTTTACCCGGTATTGTAGGTCACGATGATCCCTTTATCAAGTCGAAAGGAGCTATTATTTTTCAAACGATCTACACAAAACCGGTCGTGGGGTGGGGTGTTGGTTCTGGTAAGAAATCTGGCCATTCGGGGCGTAGAACTCTTCAACTCCATCGCGTGTGTTACTTCCTGAAATCCACAAACAGACATTTTAACGAAACATGCTTGATTTCTATCGGTAATCATCGGTGGTTATTCTTCTTGACATACTACTCCCTTTTTCGTATATTCAGCTCATCCCAAAGCGAGTTCTTAGTGCGCCAGGCAAAGTCTGAAACATCCAGTTGGTTGAGAAGCCAGCCTGACAAAGTTAGCCGACCGTCAGAACCGAGTTTTGCATTCATACGGGTAACTGTATGGATGAAGCGTAAACAGGGAGACAGCAGGCCGTAATCCGTAAGGGTGAAGGTGTTCAGCCCCGAAAGCGCTTATGGTGTGGAGCAAGCCCGAGTGATTAAGAACACCGAAGGCAGCAACGCAGTCATCGTTAGAGGCGAGATGGCGGATACTCCACCGGGGTCATAGTCCACGGCATGTTGTTGAAGGGATTTTTCAGGAACCTGGGAGAACCAGTATCTTCCTCTGTAAAGGGGTACTTGGAACCGAGGCAACGAGGTTTTGAGGATGAGGTACAGGTAGTCGGATCAACCCATAGTACCAAGGAAGCCGGGTAATGCCGGTGGAGGGAAGGGATTGACAGGCAGGTGTATCGAGGAAGGGAGACAATGCAGGGCACAGAACCTGGGAAAACATTGTCAACAGAACTGAATCGGCTATCAGAGAAATGTCTGTGAACCTGCCTGAAGAGCCGGATGCGGGAAATCTGCACGTCCGGTTCTGTGAGGGTTGCGCCTTGAAGCGCATGGAAGACTGCGGTCTGCAATGACCGCCTTGACAAAGCTTAGCCAGCAGTCAAGCACCGAGTCTTGCGTGGTGTGCGGTAACGAACATTGCGAAGCGTAGACAGGGAGGTGATAGGCCGGAATCGAAAGATGAAGAGGGCAATTAGCCCCGAAATTGAACGTGTTGTGAAGCAGTCGACCTTGTCCCTCAATGGGGAAGACGGAAATGTCATGTTCGTTAAGTGGCGAGAATATGAGATTGCTTCCGGGGTACGTACCTACGGCATGTCATTAAAGGATTCCATGTGAACAAGGGAGATCCG
>JBEKDJ010000508.1:0-3140 GCA_050014415.1 Thermodesulfobacteriota bacterium
ACCCCGGGAACCCCAAACCCTTGAGCTAATCTTACCCAATCGATCGGAGGTTTTGTTAATTCCGTCAATGCCTTGGCATTGGGACCATAGGACGTGATACCAGCGCGGGTTAGCTCCACTTGCAGTATCCGGTAGCTCCGGTTGGAGCAGATCAAGGTGGTGACGTTTAACCCTTCACGGGCCTGCGTCCACAGGGCCTGCACCGTGTACATGGCGCTTCCATCGGCCTCCAAGTTGACCACCGGCCGGTCAGGACAGGCAATTGCAGCGCCGGTCGCACAGGGTATTCCTCCCCCAATCGACCCGCCCGCCACGGTCATAAGGGTGTGAGCCGGGAGCCCGGCCAGAGAAGCGGAATACAAAAACCCTGTAGAGACGGATTCATCGACAATGATGGCATTTTCCGGCTGCATTGCCGCCGTGATAAGACAGGCCTTTTCAGCCGTGAGCTCGCCCTTCGGCATTGCCGGCCACTGCTGTCTCGTGAGAAGATGGTCGTCGATTGTGATATGCGAAGGTGCGCCCAGGGCGTCGGCAAGATATTCAAGCGCCTCCACAACATTCTGCCGGTCCGTGCAGAGAACCATTCTTTCTTGCTCGTCAGCCAGGATCCGACTCCTCACGCCGGGATACCCGAAGAAGGTCACCGGTTCAGCAGCTCCCGCAAATAGGACGAGCTCATAGCGCGACATGACTGCCATCGCCTGTTCCGGAAAATAAGGGACCTGCTCAACGGTTGGCAGCCCTGGGCCACGCTCCATGTATCCGGGAAGCGTTTGGGTGAAGAGATCGCATCCGATCTTTTTCCGGATGCGGGCAGCTATATCCAGACCAGGTTTTCGCAACGCTCTTCCTCCGAGCATAAGTGCCACCTTGTGAATGGTTCTCAACCGAGAGGCAACTGCTTTGATGGAATCGGGGTCGAGAGGATCAAACACTTCACCACGTGTCTTTACCCCATGGTCATCACATTCGGCCAGTTGATAGTCATTTGGCATGATCAGAGTTGCCACCTGGCCCAGCCGGGTCGCGGTAACGGCATCCGCAATATCGACCGCGATCTCCGTCGCCGAATGGTTCGTCCTCCACCATCCCGAGACAGTTCTCACGAGGCTCTCAATATCCATAGCGAGCGGTGGATCTGCGTCCCGGTGCCACGTTGCATGCTCGCCGACCACGTTCAGCACGGGCGATTTGCCACGCCGTGCGTTATGCAGGTTAGCAATGCCATTGGCAAAGCCAGGGCCCAGATGGAGCAGTGCCATTGCCGGTTTGTCCAGCATCCGTCCGTAGCCGTCGGCAGCACCGGTGCAAACACCCTCGAAGAGCCCCAGAAACGCCTTGATCCCGGGCGTTGTGTCAAGCGCCCTAACGATCGGCAGTTCCGTCGTACCGGCATTTGCAAAACAGACCTCCACACCCGCCTCGACAGCCGTTCTCACAAGCAGTTCAGCACCGTTCATCATCATCCTCTATTCTGACTACTCAGCTCTCTGAAAAAGGCGCGCCTTCCGCTGCACCTGATTGCCAAATTCCCTCCACCCACGATCCTCAAACAACTCATCTGGATTCATAGCCGATCGAGATCAGGTTTTTCTTCACTCTTTGCAAATTCGATAAAGACATCTTCCAAATCCGTCTGACCGAGGGTCACCCTTTTGATATCGGCCCCGCCTTGAGAAAGCATCGCCACCAATGGTCCCAGTCTCCTCTCTCCTTCATCCACAATGATCTCACAAAGATTGTTGGAAATCGAAAAGTTGATCACCCCTTCAGCGCGCAGCAATGCTTCCTCTTGAATCATCCCCCTGAATTCAATCTTGATATGATCACCGATTCGAACCATTCTTTTCAAGCTCTCTGCACTGCCGGTGGTCAATATCTCTCCCGCCTTTAGAAAGGCGATGCGGCCGCAGAGATATTCAGCCTCCCGCATATTATGTGTGGTGAGGAGCACCGTCATGCCCCTCTCTCTGTGAATCGATAGGATCTGTTCCCGGATGCGGATGGAGACATCCGGATCGAGGCCAACGGTCGGTTCATCCAGAAAGAGGATCTCCGGATCATTCACCAGAGATTTGGCCAGGGAGAGTCGCTGTTTCATCCCGGTGGAGAGCTCATCAAAGGGGATATCTTGATGCTCCTTCAGGTTGAAATGCTCGATCAACGCATCAACCTTCCTTTCTCTCTCCTTTCCGGCTAAGCCATAGAGCATGCTGTAGAAGTGAAGGTTCTCCTTGACGGTGAGACTCCAGAGAAAGTTGGAATTTCCGCTCGAAATGTTCACTCTTTCTCTGACACGATGCCCATCCCGCAAGCCATCCATACCGAGAACTTGAATCTTTCCTCGATCGGGAAGAAGCAGTGTGCAGAGGATGGATAGAAGTGTGGTCTTCCCGGCTCCATTGGGACCCAGGATGCCAAAGATCTCCCCTTGCTCGATCTGGAGGTCAATCCCTTTGAGGGCCTCTTTTCGTCTCTTACCCAACCAACCCGATCGATACGTTTTGTATATTCCCTCTGTTTTGATCGCTAATGCCATACTTTTGAACTGCACACTCCGAAGTGTTTTCTACTGGGATCAACGGGTCCGGGATTCGAGAATTCGAATGTGGAAAGTGGAAGGTGGAGTATGCTTTTGGCCACTTTCCATTCTCCACAGTCCACTCCCTGAGACCTAAATCTCGAACCCTTTGTAACACTAAAGTATATTATGGAAATGGTTGATTTGCCAAATGGAATTTATGGTTGGCGATGAGCCCAGCTGGTTTTGGAGCCGCTTTAGCCTCGGCCAGAAATAGAGCAGAAACCCTGCTGATAGAGCGTTACGGTTTCCTGGAGGCCTCCTGACAGGAGGATATGTTTTGTGGCTACCTATTGATAAATTGGTTCTCCAAATGAGTATGTCAAAAAAAGACCGGGAATACGAATGGGTGAAGGATGTAGGAGTCCGCTCGTGAAGCGGGGCGTACAATCCCTTGTTTTAACAGGAAGTCATCAGACAAGGATTTTCAGTACACACCATACTCCCTGGCAGCGTCGAACAGAGCCCTCACATTTTCCGGTCTCGCATCATTCAGGTTCGTACTCACATCAATAATGAGGCCGCCCCTCTTTCCTACGGTCTCTATCAATCTCTT
>JBEKDJ010000509.1:0-3138 GCA_050014415.1 Thermodesulfobacteriota bacterium
CTGGATGTATTAGGTCCTGGACTACCTCCGGCAATTAGGAGCTCCTCCACTTCTAGGTATTATTCTGATCTCGTCAAAAGGTGTAACAGTTTGAGAAATGTGATAGAGAAAATGATTTATGACCATTATGGAGTTCTTAATAGAGAAAAGATAGTGGAAGTTTACGATCCACTCGTTAACATCTTGATGCAAATTGTAGGAGAAGATAAGCTCCTACCGATATTCACAACAAATTATGATTGTTGCTTTGAGGAATACGTTAAAGAAGTGGATTTTGAACTGGTGGATGGGTTTTCACCGACTCATGGTGGCAGAGAAATTATTTGGAAAGAAGACACTTTTGATATTTTGAGGCTCAATATGGCGAAAAGATATTTGATATTGTTTAAGCTTCACGGGTCTGTTACCTGGTACGAGGATGCTGGTGTAATAAAATATTTAAGTGCATCCATTCATAGACCCTCAAACGAAAGAATAAAAAATGTGCTTATCTACCCTGCAAAGAACAAAATTGCCTTGGATGAACCCTTCTTCACAGCTTATGATTATTTTCAAAGGTGCTTGGACCATTCTACTAGAGGAGTTTTCATCGGGTACTCGTTTAGGGACTATGATACGGTGACGAAAGTCAAAAGTGCCTTAAAATTTAATAACAAATTAAGATTGGTAATCCTGTCTCCTAATGCAGATGAAGTAGCCCTGCAATTTTACCCGGACTTCAGTGGGCGTGTGGCCCCGTTATCTTATACATTTGGGAGGAAGGATCAGCAAGAATCATACCTCAGAGAAATAAGGGAGTTCTTAGGACAGAACCTCTTAGGAGGGCCTGTCAGTCTCTGATTTGATGAAGAAATGGGTATCTGAACAGGGAGAGTATTGGGATGAGCTTCGGCCTGCGAAATCGTTGTAGTTTGCACTACACGAAACTTGACTCCGGTACAGCAGTGAATCTTACGCCAACGCTTATTACGTCAGGTTGTGGGTTAAGTGGCGCATACCGACTTGATTCTAAGGAGTCTTCTTCAAAGCTTTCAACTGCTTCAAAAGGGAGGCATACTGATATACCCCCTTTAGGACCTCTTTTGTTACCGCAATCCCCGTCTCAACTTCGGCTTTGCCAACGTTATTGTACTCCTGCGATTCGATATGCGCCGCATCGTTTCCCAGGAGTCGAAGGTCATCTAGGGCATCAAGAAGCTCCTGAGGCAAGACGACCTTTGTTCCAAGTGCTTTAATTCGCTCTTTCAGGTTTGAACCAGTTGCGCTCCGGTCCAGGCAAAGCTCTTCAAGAGTACGTCGAACCATTATAGCACTCGCCTTAAAGCAACTGGCGGCATGGCATGTTATGGCTTCCTCTAGACAGGACTTGACTTCTTTAGGGACATCGGTGGTATCGAAATCGATTCTTTCAGCGGGATATGTCACAACAACACGATACTCGTTAGGCCACCATGCAAAAAACACGTGGGCGTTGCAGTCAGGCTTGGGGCAGCGACGTTGCCCAAAGATGTATCCACCTCCCTCCACGTCATTTATATTGTACAAAACTTCAAAGGTTCCATTTTGTCGGCATCCAGGACAACGGATACTCACGACGGGCCTGTTGGTCCTGTTGGGGTCTATGGGGTTGTAATTAGGGATTTTTATTATCATCTGTCTCTCCTAGTGTGTGGGCTACGATTATGTTTACGGTTAGCTCCTTTCTATCTTCAATAAAAATGTGTGACACCATGTGACAGATACGGTCTAATACCGTTATCGCTTTGGAGTTGTGGGCTCCGTTGTCGCTGAAGTGGCCTCCAATCAACTTAGTATTCCCTATCATAGCCCTTACGTTTGGCCTGGATTGAATGAGAAATTCCCATTTGCTTCTTATCTTGTCCATTTTTCTCTTTCGGGGAGCTCGTCCCTATCCCTCGTAACCATGCTTACTCTCCTAAGCCTCCGTCCTGGTTCAAAGGGTCTGAGCCTTACCTGGGCTTCTTTCCATCTACCCCTTTTTCATCCTTCTGATCCGCTTTAATCTCTTCCTCCGTTCGTTTCCATCATATGTAAAAAGAGGGTCCGGTACATCCCAACCTAAAGCCTTATGCCGTTTAAGGATCGAATGAAGATTTTTAACTCCCACTTGCCTCCCTATGGTGCTGACGGGAAGTCTTTTCTTGAAATAAATCTGATAAGCCCGTTCCAACTTTATGGAGTATAGTCTCCCGAACTTCTGAGAGATGAGTCCTTTCTTTCTAAGAATACCGATATGGTAAAGAAAATTTCCCTTTTCAAGACCTAATTGTTTTTTGATTGTGTGAGAGGATATGAACTCGCTCTGAGGCTTCTGGGCGATCCTGATCAGACCCTGACAGATTGAACACTTTTCTGTATGCTCTCTGTTGGGCCTCTTGATCCCCTTCCGGTGGATAAAAGCGAAAATGGCTTGCTTGCTCACTCCATACTTTTTTCCCAACCTCACAATGGGAGTGGTAGTTTGCTCCAAATCCTTTGTTAGTCGGTCTTCTACTCTTCTAAGTTGGCCTGAAGTTCCCATAAATGTTATCCATCCTTGACCGCTCTCTCTATGATTTCCTTACAAAGGGCTAAATAGTCCTCTGCCCCGTGGCTGTCCGGTCCATACTCAATGATGGTAGAGATTGTCTTACTTCCCTCTCCCTTGCGGTTCGCTATGGGTATTGTCTTCATCTTTTTCTACTCGTCTGAGCTGAAATAACCGCTTTGTTGACATGAATATGCTACCTATCGCTCCAAACGCTATCGCCAAAAGGATGAGCAATCCAAACAGCAAGGAGAGAAGACCCACTGCGTCAATTATTGCCTTGCCCAATCCTTTCGTGTCTTTTGAGTTGGTCGGCATTTTACCAACCTTTCGAGCAGATGTGGAAATGTGGGCCTGTAGCCTCCCCTCCTGCAATCCTGCGGAGCGAGGCAACCAGAATCCGCTATGGGAGTGAGCTGAGAAAAAACAAGGGGAACAATTAGAGACCTTCCCTTGCCCTTACCGAATCACCTTTACATTGGCAGCTTGAGGACCTTTGGGACCTTGAGTGACTTCACATTCAATTTCGTCCCCTTCGTTGAGGGATTTAAATCCTTCACCCTGAATGGCAGAAAAGTGAACGAATACGT
>JBEKDJ010000510.1:0-3110 GCA_050014415.1 Thermodesulfobacteriota bacterium
TATGCTCCACCTTGTTCCGATGGCACGTCGTGTCCAGGCCGAACAGGAGCAGGTGCGGTCATGGGTTCAAAAAACTTAAAAGCCGTTGCCGTTCGCGGAACCGGAGAAATCCTTCTCTCCGATCCTCATGGGCTGCTTGATTCGTCTTTTCGTGCTGTAAGGACATTTCTTGAAAGCGAACCGTTCATAAAACTGTGGCAAGAACAAGGGGCCACCACCAGTCTGGGAACAGTCATGGATTGGCCTATCAGCGGAGCAATGCTTGCTGAAAATAGACGATCCGCTGATTTTCCTCATTATAAGAATGTGGGTTGCCTGAACTGTCCGAATCCGTGTTATCACTGGCTCCAGATCAAAGAAGGGAAACATTCAGGGCTGAGACATCTTGGTGGACATATGACCTTTCTCACCGTTTGCCTCCGCAATCTCGGCATACAGGACTTCAATGAATGGATCTATTTCGAGAGATACCTCCAAGAGTTGGGGTTAGATCCAGCTTCTTTTTCGATGTCCTTTTCGTGGGCCGTTGACTGTTTTGAAAGGGGGATCTTGACGCTGGATGACACGGACGGGAAGGTACTGAAACGTGGTGATGCCGATCTCATTTCCCATGTAGCCCGAATGGTAGCCTACCGCGAAGGAGATCTTGGAAATCTATTGGCGGATGGCGTTGCCGAGGCCAGCAAAAAGACTGGAAGGGGATCCGAAACCGTAGCCCCCCATGTGAAAGGAAAAGAATACATACAAAGGGATGTGAGAATCCAGGCATTGATGTGGTCTTTCGGTGCTCTGACGAGTCCCCGAGGCGGCGATTGGCTACGTCTCCATAACGTATGGGAATTGGTTTTTTTACCAGAAAAGAGAGATACCTACCCCAAGTTCATAGGCAAAAGCTGTTCGGAGATGTATCAAGAATCCTTGAAGCTGTTGGATATGTCTCCAGAGTTAAAAAAGAAGATATTTGGAGAGTCTCAGAAGATCGATTTGGAATGGGTGAGGGGTTTGCAGGGAAAGGCTCTATTCTCCGTATGGACGGAAAATCTGGTTTCATTATTCAACTCCCTTGTGACCTGTATGTTTGGATCCGCTACCCAGTTTCTCATGGTAGGGTTTGGCCCGACCACCTACTCTGAAATCCTAAATAAAATCACGGGCTGGAATACTACCTATGATGAATTAATGAAGATAGGGGAGAGGGTTTTCAATCTACAACGATTATTCAACTACAGACTGAAGAGCTGGGACCGCAGAAACGACAGCTTCTCTGACAAACAAGCTTATGAGCCCGCCCAGATGGGGATATATAAAGGGAAGAGTGTACCCTGGGATGAGGTGTTGAAGGAGTACTATGCGATGAGAGGCTGGTCAAGTGAGGGGGTTCCCACAAAGACCAAACTATTTGAGTTAGACTTAGAGAAAATAGCAAATGAGATCAACCTCCCAGAGGCATAGGTCGTCACCTGATAGGGGAAGTATGAAGGGTGAGTGGAGATAGGTAAGGGGGTGGTCTGCCTAAAGAAATTGCAGGATTGTCATAGATCTTGAGAGCTTCGATTCAATGACAACAGAATGGTTCTCTTCTAAAATATATCTCTCAGTCCTGTCGGTCAGATGTTTCCAGTTTTTCTATGTCGGGATTCGGGTGAAAGGATAAACCTTGACAAAAAAAGTTCATCCTATATTATGGACCAGGTGTCATAGTGTTCCATCGCCGCCTCCTGAGATAGAACGAATTGAGTAGTCAAAAGAGGAGAGTAAATGCAAGAGAAGCTCATATTAAAAGAATGCTGCCGGTATGCTATAGGAACTTGGGCTGATGTCATCTATAGAAATGCCCTTCTTCTTCCGGAAGGTGAGGCCCTTATCTATGGTAAAGAGAGAATTACATTTGCTCAATTCAATTCGAGAGTGAATAGGCTGATCCATGGCCTTCATTCAATGGGATTAAAAATGGGGGATGGGATTGGCATTATTTCATGGAATTGCCTTGAGTATTGTGATGTCTATGGAGCAGCGATGAAGGGGGGATTCATTGTCTCCCCATTGAACCCCAGGCTTCAAGCCGACGAGATGGATTATTTGATCAATTATTGGGAGGTCGGCACGCTTTTTGTTGGCCGCGAATTGGTCGAACGAGTGACTCCATTGCGCCCCCGCTTTGCTAAAGTTAAGAACTGCATCTCTCTTGAGACGTCCGCTTCTGGTATGATTTCTCATTATGACCTGTTAATGGCTCATTCAGAGGAAGAACCGGATGTTCAGGTGAAAGAAGACGACCCATTGCTCATCTTTTATACGAGCGGTACGACAGGCACACCTCGTGGCGCCCTTTATACCGAAGGGCGCAATCTTGAGAATGCCAGGATAAAATCCTTCGAATTGGGCGTGGAAAGAGGTGACAAACACATCATGTTCTTGCCTTTTTTTCACGTCGCTGGATTTAGCCATTTCTGGAGCTTCTTCTACGGGGGAGGGTGTAACGTCATTATGCAACAGAGATCTTTCGACCCTGCTGCGGTGCTGCAGTTGATCCAGGAGGAGAAGGCAACCGATATTCACATTGTGCCTACCCAATTGGTCAATCTGCTGGCCCTCCCCAATATTGAGAAATACGATTTGAGTAGTCTGAAACGGATATGGTATGGTGCTTCTTCCATGCCCGTAGAATTGTTGAAAAAGGGGATGGAGAGGTTTGGAGCGATTTTCATGCAGGGTTATGGTCAGTCGGAATCGGGTCCGGAAGTTACCTTTCTGCCAAAGAAAAGTCATCATGTTCTGGACAAATCTCTTGAGGAGCAGAAGATACTGGCCTCATGCGGTCAACCCTCCCTGGGGGTGCATGTCAGGGTAGTGGATGAGAATGACGATGATGTGACACCCTATGCGATAGGAGAAATCATCCTGAAGAGTAATGCCATGATGGTCGGATACTGGCACAAGCCAGATGAAACTCGAGACGTACTCATCGATGGATGGCTTCATACAGGTGATCTGGGATACTATGATCGACAAGGCTATATCTACATTGTCGACAGAAAGAAGGACATGATCATTAGTGGGGGGGAGAATGTCTATCCCCGGGAGATAGAGGAGGTTCTCTATCAGCATCC
>JBEKDJ010000511.1:0-3096 GCA_050014415.1 Thermodesulfobacteriota bacterium
ACTGATAGCCGAAATCAATGCTGCCGGCGGCATTTCCGGAAAGCCCATTGTCACTGAGTTTTTGGACTCGGCCCTTGACCCTACCAAGGCAACCGCCTGTATGGCCAAAGCAATTGACGCAAACGCCATCTGCACACATGGCCCACTAAATGATATGGAGATGAGGGCGTGTATGCCTCTTGCTGTGAGGGCGGGGATATTTGCTTTTTCAGGGACGTGTACCACAGACATAGCTAAGCAGTTCTTTCCCTGGACTATATTTTCATTAGCACCTACTGAAGAAAGCGTAAAGTACCAGATAGAGATGTGGTTCAAGCATGAGCCGGGTATTAAGTCCGTGGTTTGCTTAGAAGAGCCCATCTATCCGATGGTTCATACCCTGCTCGTTGGTTTTCAAAAGACTTTCGAAAGCCTCGGAGTGAAGACAAATGGGATCATTGAGTCGCCGAGCGGTATGGCAGACTACACTTCCATCGTGGTGAGGGCTTTGGGTACCGGGGCAGACACCTTTGCTATAGGAGCCACCGGACCGGTAGCTGCCAAATTAGTCAAGGGTCTGGTCAGTCGGGGGGTGAACCCAAAACATATATACATTGAGGCCGGGTTTGTCGGCCCGGAGTTCTTGGCGGAAGCCAAGGGGTCCGACGAGGGTGTCTATTGTGCTACCTCACCAACCTATGCACCCACCCCTGAGTTTGCAAGGTTGAGCAAGGCCTATCGGGATTCACATGGCGGGCAGGCTTGGGGTGGTCTTACAACGATCACTTACGACATGCTCTATATGATCAAAGCAGCTATAGAGAAGACGGGCGTTACTGGCGACCCGTCTAAGCGTAAGGAGGAACGAATCAAGATAAAGGATTACGCGATTAATCAGAAAGGCTTTAAGGGGATGGACGCTACCTACGATGTAGTGAATGGCTTGGCCGTGGGTTACCCACAACGTTTCTTCCAGATACGTAAAGATGAAGTTGTACTGGTTGAAGAACTCCAACCTAAGCCATAGTCCGGAATCATTTTGTGGGGTTCAAGGGGTCTCGGATTCAAGGATTCCAGAGAATTCTAGATTTGAGATTTCAGATTTTTCAATCTACGATCTACAATTTGGAATTCACTTGACCCCTTGATCCCTCGAATCCTTAAATCCTCAGAAGAAGTTTGGAAAGCAAACCCAACTGCCTTTGCAATGCAACATCTAAGAAAAGACAATACCATTTAAAAAACCAAGAGATTCTAAGACCTTATTACTGGGAGGCAACAAATGCTACTTTCAAACCGAGTTGCAATTATAAGTCCAGGGGGAACCTGTTTACTGTCTGGATGGCGTCCGGCATAAAGATGGCGTGAATCTGAGCCAGGCTCTTGTGTGGAACGTGGGAACTCTTCACGGGATGTTAAGAGAAAACCCTATAAGTATGGACCACGGAGGGGGAAAGTATCAATGCCCGTGAAAGGGGGCGGATCATCCTGCAGTAGCGATGAAGTTCTTGTAATGAGAATGGAGCGAAGAGGATGAGCCAGTTCATAGGGAGTATGGGTCAACCAGGCGACTGGGAGGAACCCTATCGCTCTACGTCGGCTTGGAGTCGAGAGGCTTCAAGCGGAGGGCTGGCACGAGCCGTATGAGTCGAGAGGCTCATATACGGATCTGTGGGGGGCTGGAGGTGAGATTCCTCCGGCCTACCCGGCAGGAGATGAGGGTAGGCCCCTCGGAATCAACTTGTAGGAGTGGTTTTCTGGTAGGCTCATCTTCTTCGGTAAAGAGATTTATTGTTATGTTTTTAACGGTGATCAACTGCACAAGTATTTGCGGACGCCAATTTTAGGGGTTTAGGTCTTACATGGATCTGCGATAAAAATGCTGTTCAAGATTCTCGCTGATTTGGTCGTTTTGGTCCATTTCCTTTGGATAATCTTTCTGTTTTTGGGAGCAGTGTTAGGAGTTAAATTCAAGGCCATCAAGATTATTCATCTCTCTGCTCTATGCTTTGCCATCCTAATTCAGGTTTTTGATTGGTATTGTCCTCTAACTTACCTTGAATTTTGGTTAAGGTCAAAATACGGTTCTGCTCTGACATACTCTGGCTCTTTCATCATCCATTATGTTGAAAAGGTAGTCTACCTTGAAATTTCTCGCTCACTAATTTTCATATTCACCGTTTTTCTTTGTATCTTCAATGGATGGCTTTATATCACAAAAACAAAATCTTTCCATTCCTCTCCACAATAAATCTTGATTCCTTGTGGAAGTAGGTCCTCATGGTCTTGAAAAAAGGCCATTTCACCATTTTGCTTAAAGAATGAGGGACACCCTATGTCTTTATTCTCGACGGCAACACCATGGGCTTTGCTCTAAACACAGGCCGCATTACCGCAGAAAACGCAGTAGAGTACATCAAATCTCTTTGCTGACAGGACTATTCTGGCAGGCCAAGACAGGGAATATTCAGTTCCGGCCCGAAGGGGGCAATATTTTTGGAAACCAGGTTACTTTGTTCCTGTTTTTGCGATATGAAGAAGTTTCAAGATCTGCTATAAACCTGGTGTTTTTCGCAGTCTAAATACTTACTATCTGAAAGTCATACCTGCTTTTTTCCTTCCCCATTGGTGGGAGAGCATCTTGGCAAGATATGTTCAACTTCTGGATGCCCCAAAATTGGGACCGTTGACTTCTTCCTTGTTTATTCCAGTCAAGTGTTTTTTATCTTTTGAGGCCTCATAGGTTTTGTCCTGCCAGGCGGGTTCCCCGTCGCTCTGTGACATCCTACCCAACCCTTGTAATTAGAAAGTCGTCTGAGAGACGCTTTTACCTTGCTCAATTGGGATTAGGATGTTGACGGGGAGTCATGGATTCTGAAACGGGAGGTCGCTTAAGCGCCTCAATGGAAGAAAACGATGATCTCCCCGCCTGTGTGATCATCCCTTATGCAGCCTTTTTGATCACTCTCCTTTCGGGAGCTTGGTATTGTCCCATATAGTCTCTGTCATCCCGCACGATGGCATGGATGATCCGTAGGAGCTTCCTCGATACTGCGATCAGCGCCCTCATCCTCTCCATGCCCCTGCCGGTAAGTCTTGCATAATAGTCATACATGA
>JBEKDJ010000512.1:0-3963 GCA_050014415.1 Thermodesulfobacteriota bacterium
TCTTGCCAATACCTACACTTTGCCCAAACCGGAGATATCTGGTTGAAATCTGCATTAGAAGTGAAGAGGGGCGTTTTATTGACTTCAGGAAGTTATCTTGAAAGGAGAGCTTTTATGAAATTTTTCACCGTCAACCAGCTAGCTGAATACTTTGGGGTCAATCCAAAGACGATCTACCGGAGGCTTTGGGAGAAGGCAATCCCGGCGTTTAAGGTCGGAAGGTCCTGGAGAATTGCGAAGAAGGATATCAAATGGTTGAGGAGATAATTTTCCAAGAATAGGGTCTGAGACCTTCTTTGCCCTTTGACAATTGAATGTGGAGTTATTTTCTTGTAGGTTACACCTACTAATGGTGGAGCCTCCTTTGCATAGACAGTTGTTGATTTCCATTTGAAAGTGAGCATGACAGGATTAATCGTTACAATAAATTCTTTCTAAACTGCAGGTCTTGAATCTTTGTCCAGTACTTGCCTCACTTTTCGAGCTAGCCCCTCGATCGAAAAGGGTTTCTGGGACCTTCATCTCTGGATGAAGAGGCGTCAGACGCTCATATAATGCGCGACCGTTTATTTTCGGCATCACTACATCGGTTAGCATCAAAGGAATGGGATCTCTGTTCTGCTCACAGATACGTAAGGCATCGCCTTCGTCATGTGCCTGCAAAACTTTATATCCCTGGTTCTCTAAGATGTCAGCGGCCAATTGCCGGACCCCCTCTTCATCCTCAACCACCAGAATCGTCTCGCTTCCATGCAGAAGCTCTTCATTGACCACTTTCTCGTCGATCTCCTCGAAGGCCTCCTCCACCCGAGGAAGATAGATCTTAAAGCTTGTCCCCTTACCCGGTTCACTATAAACCCAGATGTTACCTTCACTTTGCTTCACAATCCCATAGACCGTAGATAAACCTAGTCCTGTCCCTTTGCCTTTCTCCTTGGTGGTAAAGAAAGGCTCAAAAACTCGCTCTTTAACCTCCGGGGACATTCCCACTCCATTGTCACTTACTGAAAGCATCACGTAACGGCCGGGGGTAACATCGATATGGCTGTGAGCATACGCATCATCTAAATCAACATTGGCCGTCTCAATGGTGAGCCTTCCTCCATTAGGCATTGCATCCCTCGCGTTGACCGCAAGGTTCATGACCACTTGTTCAATCTGTCCCGGGTCTGTCTTCACCCTTCCCAAATCATCAGCGAAAAAGGTGACCAGTTCGATGTCTTCACCGATAACCCGTCGAAGCATCTTTTCCAGATCCCACAGAACGGTGTTAAGATCGAGAACCTTCATCTCTAAGATCTGACGGCGGCCGAACGCGAGAAGCTGGCGAATGAGTCCCGAGGCTCGATCTGTAGCCTTTGTGATCTGTTCGATATTTTCCCTCAGAGGATCACTTTCTTTAAGGCCGAGACGAAAGAGTTGGCTGTAACCCTTTATGATGGTGAGGAGGTTATTGAAATCGTGGGAAATACCTCCTGCTAGACGACCGATGGCTTCCATTTTCTGCGATTGACGAAACTGTTCTTCCAGTGCCGCCTTCTCCTGCTCGACCCGCTTACGCTCGGAGATAGGTATCACTAGTTCCAGTGCCGCCGTGATATTTCCATCTTTATCCTTAATTGGGGTGGCAATGATTTCTGACCAGATTGTGTTCCCTTGGTTGTCTCTTCCCACTTGCTCGTGCGTAACTTTTTCACTGCTTCCTTCAAAAACTCCTCGGACACCGCACCCAGGACAAATGCCCGCCCTCTGGTTATAGGTTGAGTAGCAATTTTTACTTTCCACATCACCGAATATTTGTTTGAGGACACTGTTGGCCCAGAGAGTGTGGTAATCTTTTGAGATTAAGGCAAGACCAGCTCCAATGTTTTGTGTGACCATTTCAAGTTTTTCTTGCTCACTTCGCAGTGTTTCTTCCGCTTGCTTGCGCTCGGTGATGTCGCGGCTCACACAGAGGATCGCACCGGGTTTCTTCTTTTTATCCAAGATCAAAGAGGCCTTCAATTCTACGGGGAAGAGAGTACCGTCCTTCTTTAGAAGCGTATACTCGACAGTTCCAATGCTCCCGGTTTCCAAAACCTTTTCTATGTCTTCTCTTGCACGAGCTAACTGCTCTGGTACGAGAAAGTCCAAAACACTCTTACCAATAATCTCTTCTGACCTTTCACATCCGTATAACGTCAAAGCCGGTCCATTTACCATAATGATGTTGAGGTTTAGATCAAAGAGTGTGATGGCATCGGGAGAAGTTTCAACAAGGATCCGATATTTCTCCTCACTCTCTCGTAACGCCTGCTCCGCTCGTTTGGCCTCGGTCACATCATGGTTTATTGATCTTACAATCGGCGAAGCAACCCCTTCGGTGCGAAGAGTATTGTTGTATTCCAAAAGTCGTCTTTCTCCCGTTGCGGTTTGCACTAACATCGAGCCTTTTGCAATGCCATCCCTCCGGATCGTATCCAGGTATGAAGAAAACTGGTCGCGGACATCCGGCGCCAAGATGTCACGAACATTCATCTTTAGGATGGTGCTTCGGTCGTAACCGAGAAGCTTGGCCACCGCTGGATTTACGGAGAGGAACTGTCCTTGCAGATCGTGGGTACATATGAGATCCTGACTATTTTCCACCAAATCTCGGTAACGATCTTCACTTTCCCACAGCGCTGCCTCCGCCTGCTTGCGCTCGGCTCGTTCTTTGATCTCCTCCAATGCCCGATGAACAGCAGGTGCAAGACGCGACATCCGGTTCTTAAGAACATAATCTGTGGCGCCCTTCTTGGAGGTCTCAATGGCATAGTCTTCGCCAATGGTCCCGGAGACAAAAATAAAAGGTACATCCGGACATTCTTCCTGAACAATTGCCAGGGCAGCAAGACCATCAAAGGAAGGTAGATTATAGTCCCCAAGGATAAGATCCGGTAAAAAGTCTTTAAGTGCTTTCAGAAAGGCCTTTTGGGTTTCAACTCGTTTTGATGAAAAGGCTATTCCTGCTTCGCGTAACTCTAGTTCCATCAACTCGGCATCGTTGGGGACGTCCTCGAGAATCAGGATACGGAGTTCTTTGTCCACGGATTTCCCCCTACCTTTCGTCTCTTGTCGTTCATCCTTCGTCATCCATTTTTCTAATGGCTCTTATACTTTCATCGGCTCCGCCTGGTGGCAGTGCCACAATCTTTTAACTCTTTATCCGTTAGCCCGGTTCTCAATCAACCCGATTCTTCAGACTTTGCCTGGCGCACTATGAACTCTTTTTGAGATGAACTGAATGTATTAAAACGAAAGTTGAATGTCAAGATCGAAAATAAAACCATCGATGATTACCGATTCAAATCAAGTATGCTTGGCTAAAATGACTGGTCGAGGAGTTCAGGAAGTTATCTTGAAAGGAGAGCTTTTATGAAATTGGGCGCTTTTGGCGAAGGCAATCCCGCCCTTTAGGATAGGTAGGATTTGGAGAATTGAGAAGAGGGATATTATTTGGTTGGGGAAATAATTTTTCAAGAATAGGGTCTGAGACCTTTTGCTCTTTGACAATTGAATATGGATTTATTATCTTGTAGGTTACACCAAGTCCTCGCCCCTGGTCAACGTGCGATTGCGGAGATTACTGGTAGAAAGAATGCATTCCATACGAAAATCACATCCAAACTCTTCTGAGCGGCTCAATACAGAAAATAGATAACCGAAATCGAAACCCCTATCGTTGCTACTAAAAAAGAAAGCCCAGCTTAAATTGCCTGGGCTCTGCTTTTGTTTTGTCCTGTGCCCCTAAATTCAGAAAATCAACAAGCCCCGGTTGTCTCGTTTATAAGCCTAACAACTTAACGGGTCATCAGGCTACGATTGTTTTGGTCTTGGTTTCTTTGATGGCGACCTTCACAGCATCTTCCATCGGATCTTTGAAGGGCACCTCGATTCGGAGCAGGCCGTTCTCATAGGTTGCTTCGGCTTTGTCCGGTTTCA
>JBEKDJ010000513.1:0-3082 GCA_050014415.1 Thermodesulfobacteriota bacterium
GGCTTGGTGAGGTAACTATACGCTCCTTTTTTCATGGCCTCTACCGCACTTTCAATACTCCCATAAGCGGTGAGGATGATGACCGGCATCTCGGGGAGGATAAGATGAAGTTCCTCCATCAGCGATATCCCGTCCTTTTGGGCAAGCTGAAGGTCAACAATGGACAGGTCAAAGACTTCCCCCTTGGCTGACTCTATGGCATCCTCCTCTATCGAAGCTATCGTCACCTCGTAGTTAGAAGCTTCGAGTCTCATTCTTATGAGCTCGAGAAGGTTTCTATCGTCATCTATCACTAAGATCTTCCCTAAAGACATAGGTCCTCTTATTTTGGTTTCTCTCTCTTCTTTTCCTCAATCTCAATATCCACTTGTTTCGACTTTTCGATGACCTGGTTTAATTTTCCAATGGTCTGATTCAGTTTTTCGTTCGCCTGGTTTAATCTCTCATTTGTCTGGTTCAATTTCTCATTTTCAACAAGCACCCCAATCCAAATTCTCGCTTGATCGACCAGGGGGCTCCGAGGATAATCCTTTATGAGTTTCTTAAATGCGTCAAGGGACTTCCCGTAATCTTTTTTTGGATTCTCAGGATAAGCATAAATCAACCCCATGTCAAAGAGAGCTTCATCCTTCGGAGATGCGGGAGAGGAAAGAGAAAGGACTTGCTGGCACTCCTTCAAGGCACCTTCGTAGTCTCCCTGGTTGAGGAGTTCCCGGATGTGAAGAAGGTTTCGGTTTTGATGACTCTCTTCTCGCCCCCTTATTTCTACTTTCGATTTCTCTAAAGAGGCACAATTCGACAGTAAAATGAGAATCAGGCTGGTAGTACAAAAATAAACGTACTTCCATGCCCTAGTTTGCTCTCCACCCATATCTTACCGCCGTGGGATGAAATGATATGCTTGACAATCGCCAAGCCCAGTCCAGTTCCTCGGATGAGGTATGATCCGGTGGCTGTTGCCTGCCGAAACTTGTCAAAAATCGTGCTTAGATTTTCCGCCGGGATGCCGGGGCCTGTATCCTCTATTGAGACCTCCACGCTCCGATTCACCAGTTGGGCAGAGACCTTCACTCGACCCCCCTCCGGCGTGAATTTCACTGCATTTCCGATCAAATTCCGCAAGGCTTGGAGGATCCTCTCCCTGTCCATCTTTATCCTCGGCAACGACTTGCTGCTTCGTGCCTCGATGCTCATCTTCTTAGATTCAACAATAGGTCCAATCTCCATGATCGCCCTATCGATGAGCGAAACGAGATCTCCCTGTTCAAAGCTGTAGGTCATCATGCCAGCCTCCATCTTAGAGAGGTCCAACAGGGAATTGACCAAGGCAATCAATCGATCCGTCTCCATGGCGAGGATGGCCAAAAGGCGCTTCTGCTTTTCCATGAGCGCTCCTCCTACGCCATCTCGTAGCAGGCTAACCCCTTCCTTTATGGAGGTTAGGGGTGTTCGCAACTCATGGGACATGGAGGAAAAAAAATCGGACTTCATCTTATCCAGATCTTTCAGTTTGTTACACATGAGATTAAAGGCAGCCGCCAATTCTTCTATTTCCGGCGGAGAGGAAAGGTTCAAGTTGCCCTCGAAGTTCCCTCTGGCAATTTCTCTTGTCTTTTTCTTCATGATAGAGATGGGTTGGGTGATGCTTCTGTTGATAAAAAGTGAGTTGACGATGCCTAAAATAAGGAACACACCCGTCATGACCATGATCACCCGGCGTGACTCCGCGCCTGCCTGGTTCAATCTTGCTATCTTGTCATAGATATTTTGCTGGCTATAAGATCCCAATTTCTCTAGCTCTTCGATAACCCCATCCGTTGCCTCTCCTTTTCTCAGCTGGTATGCTTTGGGGGAGTAGCCAACTCCCGCCTTCAGATTCTTCACTTCCTCGTCGACCAGATTTTGGTACTGTTGATAATGTTGCTTTGTGATGTTCAGAGATCGTACGGTTTGAGCAGAGTCCGCGACAGACATCGCTTTTTCAAGATATTGATCAAATTCTCCTCTGAACTTCAGAAACTGAGTGTAGAGGGCTTCATCCTTGGTAATGATGAATTTCCTTTCGTAGCGAATCTGCGAAAGCATAGCGTCCCTCAGTTTCTCTTTGTAATCGATGATGCGGTTATCGGCCATTAGGACGGATTGGGTCACGTCATTGAATTGCCCTATCCGAACAATGGCATAGAGACTCATGACCATCACCAGAATGAATATTGTGAGGTAACCCATCACGAGCCGGGAGAATATTGTCAGTTTCATCCCTGTCGTCTTCACTTATATATGTGGTAAGAGTGTTAGACTCCATCGAGACGGAAGGACGTGCGGTTTCTATTCATGAAGTCTCCGAAGACCTCCAACGTAAGAAAATTAACATATCTGCTACCATCGAGCAATCGTTCTTACGATTATTAGTATTTTCTAATTTTGGGGCTGCGTCCAGACCGATATTACTCGCAGACATTGATTTTCAAATGGAAGCCTGTCAAGAAAGATTGATCCAAAGGGGACGAGAGAGAAGTCAAAGGCAGGACGACTCAGGTGACAAACCTAAAACGTTGGGAACATTGTGAGCCTGGCACAAGATATGGGCGAACTTCTGAATTGTTGAAATAGGAGTCCTAGGCGGAGGCAGACATGCCTCTGGCTCTCTTGCATGTTCTTTCCCGTAATCGTTGACTTTTAGGATTATCTTGGACTGAAGAATAGTAGGCGTCCTCGTTAGCCGAGAGACGATTTGAAAGTCGGCACACCAACGTAAGTCGTCCGAAAAATCCAGTGGAAATATCGGCACATCAGATCAGAGAACGAAGAGGGCTCCGGTATATCGGGCCATGCACTGGAGGAACTTCAGAAAAAGGCATTCTGCCAAGTTACGCCTTGTGAGGTAGGGATAGTGGCTTGGATGCCGGACTTATATCAAAAATCAAAGGGAGGTATTTTTGTGTAGGCCGTTGATTTTTTTAATTGGCGTCCCCAAGGGGATTCGAACCCCTGTTACCGACGTGAAAGGCCGGTGTCCTTGGCCTCTAGACGATGGGGACCCTCTCGATATCGGGGAATGCGGATTGTGGATTGTGGTATT
>JBEKDJ010000514.1:0-3063 GCA_050014415.1 Thermodesulfobacteriota bacterium
ATCTTTTTCCTGGCAAACACCGGGACCACATCCGAAACGATTCCCATTGCCGGAAGGATCATGATGTAGGTGGCTGGATGGGAGTAAATCCAGAACATATGCTGGTAAAGGATGGGATCGCCTCCTTTTGTCGGGTCAAATACCCCCACTCCAAAGAATCGCTCGAGAAAGATGAGAACCATGGTTACTCCGATCACTGGAGTGGCAAGAATCTGAACCCATGATGTCGCGTAAATCGCCCACACAAAGAGAGGTAGACGCTTCCAGGTCATTCCAGGGGCCCTCAGTCTGTGAGTCGTTGTTACGAGGTTAATACCCGTCAAAATAGAGGACATGCCCAGGATGAAAACACCAAAAACCGCAAGGGGGACGTTGACCGTGGTCCTGAGGCTATAAGGCGCATAGAATGTCCACCCCGTATCTGGCGGTCCTTCGCCGGTGAAGACGGAGAGGGCGACAATCGTTGCCCCGGAAATATAAAGCCACCAGGACAAAAGGTTAATTCTCGGGAATGCAACATCTCTGGCGCCGATCTGGATCGGGAGGAAGAAGTTCCCAAAAATGGTCGGAATTGCAGGGATGACGACGAGAAAGATCATGGTGATCCCGTGCAACGTAAAAAGAGAATTGTATGTCTGGGGTTTCATAATGGTCCCCCCGGGGGCAATCATCTCCAGACGCATGAAGAATCCTAGGACGACCCCGCTAAAAAAGAAGGCGATGACAAAAATGAGATAGAGAAGGCCGATTCTCTTGTGGTCCAAGGTGAGAATCCATGAAAGGATTCCGCGATATCGCCCGTGGTCTTCATAAAAACTGATTCTTGGGTGAATGCTCTCCGCCGCTCCCGTTGATGTCATTCCTGTTGCTCCTGTTGAGTATGTTGTTTCTTGCCTTTGAAAAGAAGAAAGACGATAAAGGATAACGCAAAAAGCAGGGTGACGGTCCCGGTCACTTTCAACGTGTTAAACACGAGTTTATTGGCTTTTGGGTCGTAACTGAAGCAGAACCGAACAACCTTGCTGATGGCAGGGCCGATCTTTCCCTGGGAGGCCTCTACGAGGGCCATCTTCAGGTCGAAGGGGGGGGATCCGCCCCATACATGTAGCGGATAATCTTTCCATCCGGGGCAAGAATGATTAAAGCCACAGGATGTTCAAAATCTTGTCCCACTCTCTTGAAATGGAATCCTATGGCGTCCGTCAGTTTGCGAATATTCTGCTTGTCTCCCGTCAAAAATCTCCAGGCATCCTCAGGGAAGGGCTTTTGGATCATTTTCAGATAAGTTTTCTTCTTTTGAAGGGCAAGATCCGGGTTTTCTGTTTCATCAAAACTGATTGAAATCACCTTGTATTCTTTGTCTGGTTCAGCCGGTAATCTGTCCAATACATCCGCCAAGTTCTGTAGCAGAAGACTGCAAACATTGGGGCAATGTAAATAGACAGGGGTAAGAATGGTGGGCGTGTGAATCAGTTGTTTGAGGGTAACTGGGTTGCCATCTTCGTCATTAAAGGTTAGGTCGAGAGAGACAAATTGACCAAGATTCTCATCGATTCCGATGCCAGAAAGATCTTCTGATTGCTCAACATGAGCATTGAGAGGGCCATGGAAAAAAATAACTCCCATGAGTAAAATCAAAACTTTTATGGCGAATTGTTTTCTCATTCTAATAAAGAGTGGCCCAAAGCATCCGACGATCATAAAGGGTCCTATTAGTATTCTCAGTACACTACGAGAAAAAGGCTGATATCGTAAATGGGGAATTTACTGTATTTGATTGAAAATCTTAAAGTATTTTTAGGAAATTCTCGTCGTCCTCTAGTTTATTCCGGACTTCTAACCAAATTAAGAGATTTTGCGGAAGCGCCATTTGCGCCCGAGATGGCTGCGACGGCAAATGGCAGATGAGTTGTTGAGGCTCAGATAGTCGTGATTCTAAAGAAATCTGAGTAAATGCTATGCTTCAATAGGGTTATCTTCCCAGGAACTCACCGATAGGTGCGAGGGGCTGGATATGATCGCAGAGTATCTTGAAAATAGTTAACATGGGGAATGCCAGGATGGCGCCTAGGATGCCCCACATCCATCCCCAGAAGATCAACCACATGAATATCACCACAGGATTAAGCGTGAAACGCAACCCAAGTACCATGGGAGTGACAATTTGACCCTGGATGACCTCTAGGACGATGTAAATTGTAGGCGCTAGCAGTATCCGGCCAATACTGGCAAAGGTTAAGAAGGCTACAATGGTAACAATAGCAATGCCAATCAGAGGTCCGATGTAAGGAAGGAAAACAAGAAATCCAGCCATCACTCCCCAGAGCAATGAGTTAGGCATACCGATTAGGTACATACCAACGCCGACAGACACCCCCATGAAGAAATTGATCACCGCCACGGTATAGAGGTAGCGCGAAGTGTGATGTTCGACTTCTCGAGTGATCTTCACAATCTGTTTCTTCTTATGAAGCTTGGGATAGAGTTTAATCAGCTTGCGTATAAATAAATCTCCCGAGGCAAGAAGGAAATAGAGCAGGATAAACATCACCGAGCTTTTCACAATGACTTCTCTTGTGCCGGTCAAAACAGCATCGGTGATGCCTGAGGATTTTACTTCGACTTCAGGTTTCTCTTCCGCACCCATTCTTGCGATTCTTTTCAATTCTTCAACCGCATGATTTACCCTTTCTAATGGTTTGCGAAAAAAACCTACCTTCAACTCAATTTGTTGCAGACTCTCTGGTGCCTTATTGATCCATTCGGCGGCAGGTCCCGAGAGTCTGATGACCCCATAGCCTGCACTGCCGAGCAGCACGATCAAGACTAAAGCGGCTCCCGCGAACTCTGGTATTTTGATCTTTTTTAGGGCACGAACGACTGACCTTAGTAGGAAATTAAGGAGCAAGGCCAAAGTGAATGGTAGGATCAAATCGCGAGCGAAATAAAGAGTGTAGAAAAAAGCGATTATAAAAAGCCCTTTGAGTGCTATCGATTTAAACTCTATGTGGGGCTTGCTTTCTTGACTATCCGTTGCGGCATTCATTTTGTCCGTTTCCTGCT
>JBEKDJ010000515.1:0-3059 GCA_050014415.1 Thermodesulfobacteriota bacterium
GGGCAACCTCCCCACCCAACTTATAGGTTCCTTGTCCTGTAATCTTATGAACCATCCCCCCATTGGAATCAAAGGTTGTCCATGAGATCTCATCCAGATTGTAATTGGTAAACAAGGGATCAGATCCTGCGGGAACCAGTAAAAAGGTTCCGGTTAGCACCTCCGGGAGCCTAACCGGGCACATGCAGGGCGCAACGCAGCCTTCCTGGAAGGTTGAGCCGGGTGTGAGCGTATAGAGAACGTCAGCTGTCGCCACCCCGCTGGTCAGGATTAGGCCGATGACTACTGACAGAAGTAAAAGTCTCCAGGTTCTCATGATTATCACCTCCTATCTTTGACATATACCACTATTTAAAGTAGACACCCCATTCCTGTAGGCCTCACATTGATTACAGTACATTTTCATGTCACAGCCACAAAGCGGAAGACAATACAGGGGACAGATTTCGGGTTGGGGAGTACACACCCCAGGCCCTGAGCACTGACCTTCCGGAAAAAGACAGAACTCGTTTGAATTACAGTCCCCATTTTTCATGCATGGGGGTGTCCCTCCACATGGGCCTTCATGGAGAAAAGAAACCCCTTCCATGGCAGCAGTGCACTCATTGCTATAAGTCGTACCATCACAACCGCAAACAGGGGCATATATCTGGTAACAGACCTGGGGTTTGGACTGACAATTACCGGCTCCATCACAATTTCCAGGTTCCCTCTTGCAGTATTCATTCTCCAAACAATCCGTATTCCCGTTGCAGGGTTTATCGATAGGTTGATGCTGCAAGATAACCGAAATAAATTTCTTTGTCTTGATCACGTGATAGTGATTCGTAATGATTTCTTTTACACCTGGTTCTCTATTTTCTTTTACAAACACTTGGATGCCTTTAGGAAGTCCTTGAACAGTCTTGGTTACAAAATGGCCAGTACTGATTTGCCCGATTTCTTCGATAGAGCTTATTTCGATAAAGGGTCCACCTCCGGATGTTTGATATCCCAGCATGGCTACTAGAATCATCTCCTTGTTAAAATTGATTTGGGGGATGGAAGGTGGAGGAGAAAGGGAAGCGGTATGTTGGCCCCAGAACCACGTCCATGTCTGTTCATCCATGATTACCATATCAGCGCCAAGAAAGTTGGGGGCCCCATAATTGAAATAAGAGGTTTCTCCTTGGTCAATTGTCTCAAATGGGATCGATTGAGAAAGGGCTACTCCCTGTAACGAAAAAGAAATTAGGATTAAAAAAGAAATGCTTAATAATATTTTATTCCAGTTGCATATCATAGACTTCCCCTTAGACAAAAAGTCAAATGGTCCATCCAACGGTCGGGCTATCATAAGTCGGATTTGTGGCACTCGCATCACCGCAAAGTCGGGCCTTCCCGAACAAGACGGGGGCGGCTGGAGGAGTTTGGGGTTGTGGCTCCTTTGGCTGGTTCGCCACGGGGACCATGAGCATAATAACGATATATGCTGCGATGAATACTTTTTTCTCATCAACCCACCCTTTTCAGAAATAGGGCCTCAAATATCCTTATCCACATCCCGCCTTTGGGTTAAAGGTTATGTTGTTAGGTTAGCCCAGGGAACTAACGGAGAGTCTTGATTCTGAGGGTATTCTATAAAACTGGCACAGAAAGGTCAACAAAATGTTTAGAGGGGATTGCAGAACTAAGGATTACACTACTCTTCACTCAGAGATAACTCTAAGAGTAAATGATTATGGTTAGAAATGTGCATAAAAAAGACAGAGCCATTTGACCCTGCCTTTTCCTTCCTTTTAATTAAATATGATTTATTTCTCAAAGAACTTCTTCCTCCCATATCCCACCACTCCAATCAGACCAGAGCCAAGAAGGAGCATGGTAGCGGGTTCGGGGACAGGTTGGGATCCAGCACCTGATAGCGGGGCAATGTCGTCGAGATGAGTAATCAAGAACGGACCCCCAGTGAAATTATCAGAGCCATTGATATGCTCGTTGCTTGAATTGTCGTAGTCTACAAATGCCAAATGCCCATTGTTATCTTCCACGAACAAATGACCTTTGCCATCCTCGACCGCTTGATGGAACTGGCGGCCCGAAAAAGCAAGACTAGCAACTATCGTACCCCTCGTCGGGTCGAACGGATTTATTGTGGTTCCGCTGTTCATGATCACATCGTTCGAGAAAGGATCAAATGGCAGGCAGTAAGCAGCCACGCCAGTTAACAGCGGGAGGATTGGCGTCTCATGGGGTATACCATCCGGGGACTCGATCCGCGCCGGGTGATGATCAATCGCTTTCGCCATTCACCGCTGTGCGTTGCCTGAGGTTTGTCGGACGGATGTCCCCGCCTTGGCTCGGGCTAGGGCGGGACACCTGCCGCCGGGAGCGTCAACACGATCCCGTGGCGCTGGTACGCGACCAGAGAGCGGTCTCCCTGTAGGCTATCCAGGGTCCGCAGTTCGTAGAACCGTGTCGGTACATCCAGCGAGCTGAGGCCGTGGATCTCTCGTTCACGCGCCTCAACGTACAGGTTTAGTATCCACGCGCTATATTCGGGGGCACTCTCGGGCGTTTCCTTCAGAAAGCGACGGACCTCAACCTGAATCCGGCCGTTCGGTCCCGCGTGAGCCCTCAGCGCCTGGTACACGGCTTCGAGATTCGGGAAGGTGGGTATGAAGCGGTCTCCTTCGCGAATCTGGCGGTTGCGGTATAGGGAGAAAGATACCGTCAGGAAGCAATGGAAAAGCACCATAAGGATGATGCAGCTGCGCAGGAGTCCCGCCCGTTTGACGGCAGGCAGGCGCCTGACAATGAACAAAGGCGGCGGCAGCAGCAGGACCGAGAACTGGATCAGTCCGTATCGGGTGGCGTAGGACTGGCCGGTGAGCATGAAGCACAGGATGGGGATTGCAAGCAGAACCGTCATGAAGACCAGCGCGGGCGCTTGCCGGAAAGCCGCCCTGGGCGAGCGCCACTTGCCACGTAATGCGTCGCGAAGTTCCTTGACGAAGGCGATAGTGAAGAGAATCACCAGTACGGTTTCGAGGATCAGAAACGCGATCATGATCCAGCGC
>JBEKDJ010000516.1:0-3371 GCA_050014415.1 Thermodesulfobacteriota bacterium
CCGACGATATTGGTTCGAGCCCATTCTTTACCTTTCGCAAGGTCTCCACCAGTGGCTTTATCCCATGCGGCCTTGGAGGTGATGACAGGCCACCACCCCCAACTGGGTACTAACTGGTTACTATACTCAGTCAAATCCATTACGAGGGTGTACTTGTCGATTACCTTCATTTCCTTAAGGTATTTTGCGTACGGCAGAGCTTTTGCATCAAGGATCTGCTGAAAGTTCCAGCGCACCACTTCAGCATCCAGTTCCGACCCATCATGGAATTTAATGCCCTTCCTTATGTGCCAAGTGATCTTCAGATTCTTCAAATCCTCGTCAACCTTCTCGGCGAGAACCGGCTCTACTCCACTCCCTGTCTGCCTTTCCCTCGTAGTGTCTACCAGTCTTTCTCCTGCGGGGAAAATGTTGGAGTGATCACCTGGACCCATCATGGGAACGTAGCTCATCATCTGTGGGGACTGATTCGCTATCATTCTCAGGACACCACCATACTGTGGTTTCTGTTGACTAAAACTGTTAAAAACGATCCCAACAGTAAAAATAATTGCTACGAAAGTAATGAATAATATCTTTCTCATTTTTCTCCATACCTCCTTTATATGTTCGTACATGTTTAAGTATGAGAATTCTTCCCACCACTTGAAATTGTACGCGGTTGCTACCTCGTTTCTTAACCTCAGCCTTAACCTTGTGTTGCTAGATTCTAAGCAGGTGTTTCGACCCCTTGCCTAGTGTAGTAATGACTCACCTCCCTCCCTGAAAAATTTGTGTAGCTCAGCCATTTTGGAAATATCCTACAGACATCGTTTTTCGGCAATAATCGAAGTAACTGTGTACTTATAGACTGTTCGAGGGTTTGATCGATTTTGTTAGTGAAAGATCCTGATGCGTATTTATGGTTAATGGGGTTCCGCACTAGAAGATGCATGAGTATGATCACGAAAAATGAATGTGATTACCGTATAAAATTATTGGGAACTTTGTCAAGAGGAAAATCGAATCTGGTCACGAAGAATCATTTCAATTCGTACTCATCAAGGGATGGATGTATAAAACAAACTGTAAGAGGATTCAGGGAGATCCAGATTCAGAAAGCTTTTAGAAACAACAGGTGCCGGGTGATTCACTCTCATCTCAAAATATCATCTGAGGTTAAATCACCCGGCTTCCGGCTCAAGCGCCCTTATGCTCAACTAGGCTTAGAGCTTAATGCTTATCCATCCACTCATCATACGTTTTCCTGGCTACCATCATCTCTTTGTCAAAAGTGGTGTGAACATAGGGTTGTATGATATACGCGGACGGCACAAAATACGTTGGAACCACCAGACATTCATCAGCCATTAACCGGACCAGTTTCTTGGCCCACTCTTTCTGGGTGGCCTCATCATAGGCCTGATATGCCTTTTTACACATGTCGATCAATTCTTGCGGTCTCTGGAAGCTCATGTAATTGGCGAACGGGTCGGGGCCAAACTGGCGGAAGAAGGTGGCGAGGTAGTTGTAGTCTAGTCCGGTCAACCAATTGGCCAGTTCTTGCCAACCGTTCACATACATCGATGAGAAGAACCTGCCGGCATCGGCAACATCCAGGTCAACCTGGAAGCCAACGGCATCGAGATACTGCTTGTAAGCTGTACTAGCGTCTAGGCTATCCGCAGGCGCAGGCGGGAAGAGGATCATCTTGACCTTAAGTCCGTTGGGGTAGCCGGCCTCGGCTAACAGCTTCTTGGCTTTCTCGGGATTGTACGGCCGGCCCGGATATTTTGGGTCGTAACCCCACTCACCAGGAGGAGCTATCATGGTCAGTGGTGTGTAGTAGCCATAACCAAGGGCTTTGGCTATAGCCGGCTTGTCGAGGGCATACTCTAAAGCCTCGCGCAGTCTCTTGTCCCGGAACTTCGAATCAGGACTCTTGTTATTAATGTAGATGATACCAGGCAGGCCGAAGCCGCTCTGCCTGACAAGGCCCTTTTTCTCTAACTCAACCTGGTATTTTGGCGGCGGAGGGCCTCCCCACATGTCTGCCTCTTTTGACAGCATCATAGCTGAAGCGGTCACGGGATCGGGGACGTAACGGACCGTAATGCCATCGAGGTAGGGCTTGCCTTTCTGCCAATAGTTGGGATTCTTTACCCAGGTAATGTGGTCATCCACCTTATACTCTTTCAGCATGAACGGGCCTGTGCCTATGCAGTTGGCCCGGGCAAACGCTTTGCTTTTTTCAACATCTCCACCGCCAGCCTTGTCCCAGGCGGCCTTTGAATAAATTGGCACCCAGCCAAGACCGTCGAGGAACTGGTTATTAAAGTCGGTTAGATGGAGGACCATAGTGTAGGTATCGGCAACCTCAATTGACGATACCGTGTTTCCAAATTGCAGCCGATGGACATCATTATACAGTTTATACCAGAAAGCCGCAACCTCGGCCGTTAGGTCTGAGCCATCATGGAATTTGACGCCCTTCCTTATGTGGAAGGTTAGTTTCTTATTAGTCTTATCAACGTCAACCTTCTCGGCCAGGAGCGGATGGATCTGTTTGTCGGCATTGTTGTACTCCATCATCCTTTCTACGCCGGGCATGACGGCGATTTCATCACCGGGTCCCATCTCCGGCAAGTAGCCCACACACATTGGGCCATTGGGCCAAATTTCCCTCAGAACGCCGCCACGCACTGGTTTCTGTTGAGCAAAACCGTTAAAAGCGATTCCGACGGTAAATATGATTGCCATCAAAGTAATGGAAAAAAGTTTTTTCATTGTTCCTTATGCCTCCTTTCTGGATTCCAAGACTCCCTTTCACTTCATTGGACTTGATATTCTTCACCTCCTTTTCCGAAAAATCTCTACAGTTCGGTCTCCTTGAAAATATCCCAAAAACCGTATGTCGCGGCAATACCCCAAGTAATCGGTTATGCATAGGTTGTTTGCAGGTATGATCTGTTTTGATAGTAATTATGTCCCGCCTCGCATTGATGGTGACTAGGATCTCGCACTGTAAGATGTGTGGGTATGATAATGAAAATGAGCGACAATCGCATGGGTGACGAATCTGTCAGGAAGATATTTAGTGGTTCATTTTCTGCTCAATTATCCCAATAAGGTATTTTGACAATTAGCAAATGGAAATGTTACATAACTACAAGAGTTGGTATCAATCATCCGGGGCTAAGTCGGGTGACTGTATCAGGTTGCTGACAAACAAAGAAAGGAGTGAAACCATGGCAAGAGGCTATATGGGGAGGATGCTGAGGGTGGACCTTTCCAAAGAAGAGCTAAAGGATGAGGTCCTCGATGAGAAACTCTGCCGCCAATTCATTGGAGGCTATGGCCTGGGCGCAAGGTTACTCTTTAGCCGGCAAGAG
>JBEKDJ010000517.1:0-3034 GCA_050014415.1 Thermodesulfobacteriota bacterium
TGAGAATCAAGGCTGTGAAAGATGGTGCCGGGCCTTTGCCTGCCCATAAGAAGGTCGCCGAGAACATCGCCAAGAACCATAACCAGTTTGGGGCACCTCATGAAAATAGAAAAAAATGGCTGACAAGCGATATCAAGGTCTCCCAGAAGGCAGATTTGCTCTATTTTGTGGGTTGCTCCGCCTCTTACAAAAATCCTGAGATTGCCCAGGCAACGGCGAAGATACTCAAGGCTTCTGGCACTGAATTCATGCTCATGGCAGATGAGTGGTGTTGTGGGAACACCCTCTACTCCGTGGGTATGATCGATGAGGCAAGAGAACTCGCCCGCCGTAATGTGAACGCAGTGAAGACCACAGGCGCAAAGACGGTTCTAACCAGTTGTGCCGAAGGCTACCGTATGTGGAAGGCAGATTACCCGAAGATACTCAATATCGCCACTTCAGATCTTGGGTTCAATGTGGTTCATCTTGTGGAGTTTGCTGATCCGATGGTTAAGAAAGGCACTCTCAAGCTGACAAAATCGGTCGATCTAAGATTGACCTATCATGATTCATGTGGCATCAGCAGGCTCTGCGATCCCTGGACGCCCTGGAGCGGTGAACGGGGGTGGATGGGTACGGTTAGCCCAAGTCTTAAGAGGCGACGGGGTCAGGCAGGTCTATACTCACAGCCCAGGAGCATCCTGAGCTCCATTCCTGGTGTGAAATTTGTAGAGATGCCAAGAACAAGAGAAAATGCTTTCTGCTGCGCAGCAGGACGGGGGACAAAAGAGGCCTTCCCTGAACTCGCTTCTTTTTCGGCCAGGCACCGGCTTGAAGAGGTGAAAGCAGTGGGTGCCGAAGCACTCGTTTCTGCCTGCCCTTGGTGCAAAAGCAATTTCGCCCAGGCTGTCAAGGAAGGTGGAGACAAAATCAAGGTCATGGACATCTCAGAGCTTATTCTTGCTGCGGTTTAAATAAGAGGCAAAGGAGGTCAGTGATGGCAATAGCCAAAGAAACATACGCTGCACTAGAGTCTATTGTAGGATCTAAATTTATTTCAGATGACCCTGCCGTCTGTGAAGGTTATAGGTCCGGGCCGGGAGGATATGAAAGTGGGTTAGGCTATGAAAGGGTGATGACAAAGATCCCGGGCGCCGTGATCCTGCCTCGAACGACCGAAGAGGTGCAGAAAGTCGTAAAGGTCTGTAACCGCTATAGAGTGCCCTATGTTCCTTACAGTACCGGGTTTTATGGACCCCGTTCCCATTGCCACGTTGACAACGAGCTATTGGTAGATCTGAAGCGCTTGAATGACTTCGAAATTGATGAAAAGCACTTCTATGTTGTTCTTGGACCAGGAGTCATCTATTCTCCCCTGCAGGCAGAGGCACTGAAGCGCGGCGCCTATGTCGTCATCGGTGGCGGCGGGGCGCAGGCGTCGGTGATTGCCAACTTGATAGGCGATGGCTGGTCGCCGCTGAGCCACCGGATCGGTTTGCCTCATCGCCGTATACTGGGTACTGAGCTTGTCTTGCCTGACGGTGAATTGCTCAAACTGGGTTCCCTCGCTGACGGAAACGATCCTTTCTGGGGTGATGGGCTTGGACCGGACTTAAGAGGCCTTCTGAGGGGTTATACAGGAGTAAGAGGATGCCTAGGAATTGTGACCAAAATGGCCGTAAAACTGTTGCCTTTCCAGCCGGAACAGCTCGTGCCAACGGGTATTTCGCCTAATACGGCTCTGGCACTCCCTGACAAAAGAGTGAAATGGGTGAACTATCAGATGCCCAGCAAGGAAGCCCAGGTGAAGGCCATGTTTGAGATAGGGAATGCCGAAATTGCAGGTGCAGTCACCAAAGTCCCTCTCTTTTGGCGCGCGATTGCGAAGGCGGAGTGCAAGGAGGAGTTCTGGGAACTTTGGGGAAAAGAGAATGAAGATACGGTCAAGAACTTCCATCTCGTACGTGTACTGCTCATAGGATTTACCTCTGAGGAGCAGATGCAGTACGATGAACACGTGTTGAATGATATCATGAAAGAGCTTGGTGGCATAGAAAGACGGACCAAACCTTCAGACGAATCCTGGATCAAGAATGCCGATTCAGCTGGCATGTGGTTGATGTGCGGATCGTATGTTTCGGTTGATTATGTGATCGAGACGCTGTCGCAAGCCACCGTGCACGGAGAACACTATGCAGAGCTTAAGAAGAAATATACTCCGCCGCTGATGCCTGACTATGGCGATCCGGGCTGGTTCCAGAGCTTCGAGCTCGGCCACCAAGGGTACTCTGAATTTCTTGTATATTGGGATCAGGATGAAGATACGACAGGTGTTGATCACTTCTATGTGGAAACAGCAAAAATGAATATAAAAGACCGTTTTTATCCCGCCCTTCTCGGACCTCACCAGCCCCTCTATTTGACAGGGCCGAAATATGGGCCTAACTATCATGAGTGGTTCTTAAAGGTGAAAGAAGAATTCGATCCTCTATGGGTTTGTCATCCACCGGTACCATTGGCTCATGATGTATTTATGGAAAAAGCAAAGTGGATGAAGCCACTTAAGGATTGGGAAAGCCCAAAAATCCCGTCCAAGTTTTGATCTTGCTAACGTATGCCGCCCTCACCCCCCTTTGAGGGGGTGAGGGTGTCTCTTCCTCTGATATCCAACCAACCATTAAATTCTAGGATCTTTAGGCGGGGAGGTGTGCCACTTTCGAATCCTACAGAGTTGGGATTTCATCTGAGGGTAACCCATGATCGGCTCCCGACAATGAACGTCGGTCAGAAGATTCACATTGGCTTCCCCAGACCATCCATGAGGGATGCTAACAACACCCTCCATCATATCCTTTGTCACCAGAGCTTTGACTCCTATCTGTCCCCGGTTCGATTCTACAATAATGGGATCTCCATCTTTAACTCCAAATTGCTCTGCTGTGTTTGGATGGATCTCCGCAAATGGCTCCGGGCACTTCTCCTTCAGATCTTGAATGTTCCGATGCTGGGCGTGGGTATAATAAAGGATTCGGGCTCCAGTTGTAAGAATCAG
>JBEKDJ010000518.1:0-5791 GCA_050014415.1 Thermodesulfobacteriota bacterium
GAATGAATCGAAGGAGAGGGCATAGAACATGAAGAAGATTTCTCGGCTTTTGCTCATTATTATTGTTCTTTTCTTGCTCGAGTCAACTATTTATACACAAAATGTTTTCTCTCAAAGTCAGAAATGCTTTCTATGGAGGGTTCAGTCAAAGACCTCCACTGTTTATCTGCTGGGTTCTATCCATATTTTCAAGAAGGAGAGCTATCCCCTTAACCGGGAAATCGAAAACGCGTTTGATCAATCTGATATTTTAGCAGTAGAAGCGAATATTGCCGATACTGGAAAGATCGATGTCCAAAAATTGATAGAAATTGCGTCCTATCCAGAAGGCGATACTCTTGAAAGACATGTTTCTCAAGAAACCTACGAGCTTGTCAAAAAGGAATTAGGAGGTTTAGGGATTCTACCTGAACTGATGAATAAACAAAAACCATGGTTTCTGGCCACGATGTTGGCGTCCCTCGAGCTATTGAAATTAGGATACGACCCAAATTCTGGAATCGATATGTATTTCCTTTCAAAAGCCAAAGGGAAGAAGAGGATAACAGAACTGGAGAGTCTTGACGATCAGTTCAATCTCCTGTCCAATTTCTCAGATCAGGATCAGGAGTCGTTTTTGTTATATACGGTCAAAGACTCGAATATGCTCGGCAGGGAAGTGGATCAACTCGTGCATGCGTGGAGCTCTGGAGATACAAAAGGTGTGGAATCCATCATGACAAGAAGTGTGAACGAAGATAGAAGGCTGTCTTCCATTTATGAAAGACTTGTCTATGAAAGAAACATAAATATGGCTTTGAAAATTGAAGATCTCTTGAGGGGGACAGAGACCTGTTTTGTCGTTGTAGGGGCTGGCCATCTGGTTGGGGAGAAGGGGATTGTCGAGAAACTCAAGAGCAAAGGCTATCTCATTGAGCAATTATGAAAACCTTAGCAAGGAGAAGAGAAATCATCGCTCCTTTTCTTAGCAACAATCCGTTCAACTACCTGCCTCTTATTAAGATGCCGGTTCCCAGTCCGCCGGAGCGGCTATCTCCTCGAGGCACCTCGAATGAGCGTCTGCTGCCATTGGAAGGTGCTCTAAAAGATCTCTGAATTCTTTCAGCCGAACCGCCGGCGGCAGTCATGCCACGGCTCTCAACGCTCCTTTGCCGGCTGAGTCTTCTTTCACTCACATCACGGGGACCGGTTTCAGCGGGACTCCTCCTCATCCCGCGAGGGATGATCGGCAGTCTCGCCTGATTGCCGTTTTGACTATCAAAGGTTGCAGTCTTGCCTTCGCGCCTACCATTGGAAATCGGCTTTTTGGCCCTGACGGTCGAACCTGGAGAGATGCGGTTTCTGTAGGCGAGTCCCGCCTGTGGTTTCGTCAACACAGGATGGCCGGGTCTCGACCGCTCGCGGCTCCGGTCGAAAATCGATGTCGCGCCACTCCTGGCCTCGTTAGATTGAAACCCTCTCCGGCGGGATATATCCAAATCAGCCCCGAATTTTCTCCCGGCATGCCTCGTCACCGGATCAATCGTGAATACTCTGTGGGTTCTGGGGTCACGAAAGTGGTTGGAAACCGAGCAAATCCTCCCATGTACGAAGATCGTTCTGTGGAAATCGTGTAGAACAAAGAATCCCGGGAACCAGAAACCGGAGCACCAGAATGGATAAGGGACCCAAGAGTACATGTAGTCATAGTCCCACGGAGGCGGATAGTATGTGACCACTGGCGGACCTTCATTATAGTAGTAGTTATTGATCACTTCAGGTCTTGAGTACTCACCGTAGTCTCTTGGCGACTCATCTCTGGCAACCTAACCCCGGGTATCCGCCACAAAAGAGAGACCCATCTCTGCAGCAAGATCCTGAAACTGCCGCAGGGCTTCATCCTTACCCATTGCCAACCTTTGGGAATCAACCGCTTCGCCAATCGCATCCTGTAGCTCCCCGATAATGTCGGGGGTGATGGGGTAATCAGCGATCCACCCGTTTCGAGGTGCAATCCCCGACGAAATCAGCATGCTCTCCGCTTCTGCCTCATTTTCAGCCGTCCCAATTTTGAGTCTATCTACCAGTTTGATTGCCAAGTCACCCTCACGGACCAAAGCCTGTTCCATCTGAGGGGGTTCTGTTGCCGTCTCCCCTGACGTTACATTCATTGCCAACGGCACCATGAGCAGACCGGCTGCGATTCCTATGATAAGAGATTTCTTCATGTTGCTAGCTCCTTTCGTGCTTGCTTGCAGTGGTGAAAGTGCCCTCTGAGAAGTTGTGTAAACACAAAATATAGACATGCAACCATTTCAACTCCGTTCTCTTTCTCTGCATCCTTGATGCGATTTCTTCTTGAATGGTTTGACGGGGGAAACATAGGTTTTATTCGAAACAATCTGTCGTATGAACTTGTCATGCAAGAACCACGAAAACGAGGATATGTTTTCTTGGTGAATGCTAACCAATGACTCGAATGAAATCGAATTTGAGAAATGGCATAGAATCACATTGGAGAACTCGACTAATTCGCTCCCATTCGCTTGGTTCATTTAGTATATGTACGTGAATTCGGCAACTTATGTTGATCTGGTTGAGAAGATCTGAAGAACAGGTAAGAGTGATGATTTGGATACCGCTTTGAGTGCCGGAACGGGCGATCCTCGTCTCGGACTGGGTCAATAGAAGCATGGACTCAGTCTTTCCCCACTTTCATCACTCTTTAGCTATATAATATGGTATTTTGTGCCACAATTTGCTTTTAGATGAAGATAGTTTCCCACTTTCCACAAGGAAAAGCCGAAAATTGCAGGTACTCCGACAGGCTCCTAGCCCTCTAAGAAGATGAGATCCGGGTCCTCGAGGTGGCCGATGACCGCATTGAGAAATCGTGCTGCCTCTGCCCCGTCAACCACCCGGTGGTCAAAGGAGAGGGATAGACCGAGTATCTAGGCATGTCTTTGATCCTTCCGACACCCAGAATGGCCACTTCGGGATGATTGATAATTGGCGTGCCGAAAATCCCTCGTATCGACCCGTAATTGGTGATGGTGAAAGTTCCACCTTTCAAGTCTGCCAAATCGATTTTCCTGTTTCTTGACTTTTCGGTCAACTGGGTCAGCTCCTCAGCTATTTGAAGGATCGATTTCTCCTTTGCATTCTTGACGACTGGAACCATGAGTCCCTCAGGGGTATCGGTGGCAACGCCTATGTTGAAATACTTCTTCAGGATGATCTCTTCGTTTTCGTCATCTAATGAGGCATTGAGATAGGGATGCTCGCCTAAGCCCGCAACCACAGCCTTGATGATAAAGGGCAAGACGGTCAGTCTGATTCCTTTTGCTTCTGCCACCTTCTTCTCTTTCTCCCTGATCTTCCACAATTCCGTGACGTCGGCTTCATCCATTGCTGACACGTGAGGTGCGGTATATTTCGATTTGACCATGGCCTTGGCAATAGACCGTCGAACACCTCTTAAGGGAATATGATCCACATACCCGTAGAGATCATATTTCCTAACCTTTGCGGGTTTCTTCACCTCTTCCACAGGCTTCGCCTTAGCCTCTGCAGCTTGACGAACATCCTTTTCTAACACCCGACCCCCAGCCCCTGTGCCCTTCACTCTATTGATATCCACAGCCAACTCCTTTGCCAGAGCCCGGACAGCGGGTGTTGCCTGTACGTGTTCACTGACGAAGGTCGGCTTGGGGGCTTCAGCACGCACCTGTGGGGCGGCTGCCTCTTCCGGCGCTTCCTCTAGCTCGCCCACGACACCGACCGATGGCTTTGGAGTCGGAGCAGCCAGCGATTCCCCCTTCTCTCCGAAGATGACGATCACCTGGCCCACCTTCACAATCTCCTTCTCTTTGGCCAATATCTTGAGAATCACCCCTGACCGGGGCGACGGGATCTCGGCAAGTGCTTTGTCTGTCTCGACCTCAACCAGAGGTTGCCCTTCCTTGATCTCATCCCCTTCTTTGACCAGCCACCGGACGATCTCCCCTTCGGTTAATCCTTCCCCAATGTCAGGAAACTTGAACTCGTATGGCATGATATACCCCCAAAAAGAAAGATTGAGGTTAAGGCTGAGGCTGAGAGTTTTTTCTCTCTTGATTTCCAAACCCTGACCTTAGCCTGAACCTGATTTATCTAAAAACTCATCACCTTCTTCACGGCCAGAATAATCCGTTGCGGGTTAGGAAGGTCATAGTGCTCAGATTTCATTAGAGGGACCGGGATATCAAATCCTGTGACCCTCTCAATCGGGGCTTGCAGGGAGAGAAGCGCCTTCTCATTGATGAGGGCAATGATCTCAGCACCCATGCCACAGGTCTTTGGAGCCTCGTGAACGACGACTCCCCTTCCCGTTTTCCGGATGGAGATGATGATGGTATCAATATCCATCGGGGAGATTGTTCTAAGATCAATGACCTCCACATCGATCTTCTCTTCCTTCAACTTCTCAGCTGCCCCCAATACTTCCCTCACCATTGCCCCCCAAGCGATAAGGGTTACATCCTTCCCTTCCTGCACCAGTCTCGCCTTTCCAAGAGGTACGGTGTAATCCCCTTCCGGAACCTCCTCCCGGATCGCGCGGTAGATGCGTTTGGGCTCCATGAAAAGGACGGGGTCTGGGTCTCGAATCGCAGAGATCAAGAGTCCCTTGGCTTCGTAAGGTGTTGAAGGAATAACGACCTTGATCCCGGGAATATGGGCCAAGATGGCTTCAGGGCTATCGGAATGATGCTCGGGTGCATGGATGCCTCCTCCATAAGGGAAACGTATGACAAGGGGACAGGTGAATCTCCCCCTCGAACGATTTCGCATCCGGCCGATGTGGTTGTTGATCTGGTCGAGGCAGGGATAGAGGAAGCCGTCGAATTGGATCTCAGCAATGGGTCGAAGCCCGTAGACAGCCATGCCGAGTGCGGCTGCTGCAATCCCTGATTCTGCTAACGGTGTATCCACCACCCGATTAGGCCCGAATTTCTTCTGAAGACCGTCCGTGACACGAAAGACTCCCCCCTCTTTTCCTACATCCTCACCGAAAATAATCACTCGATCGTCTCTCTCCATCTCTTCACGAAGGGCAAGATTGATCGCTTCTACCATATTCAGCTTCGCCATGACCGAATCCCCTCCGATGATTTCAGATTACAATTTCTTGACTTCACACTTCACCACTTACACCTTACGATTTGCATTCTTACGTCAGTGTTGATTTCAGATATTCCATTTGTTCCTTCAACTGCGGTGTCATCTCAGCAAAAACATACTCGAAGATCTCTTCCACTTTTGGAGGCGCAACGGCCTCAGCATCTCTTACCGCCTGATCGATCTCCTTCTGGGCCTCTTCTGCCATCCGATTCTCAATCTCTTCGTTCCAGAGCCCCTTTCCTTTCAAATAGAGCCTCAGTCTAACCATCGGGTCCAATGGCTTCCAGAGTTCAATCTCCTCCTCCGCCCGGTACTTGGTGGGATCGTCTGCAGTGGTGTGGGGTCCGAATCGAAAGGTCACTCCTTCGATCAACGTGGGCCCCCCTCCAGAACGGGCCTTTTCCACTGCTTCCCGGGTTGCCGCAATCACAGCGAAGAGATCGTTTCCATCCACCTGAATACCGTCGAATCCGTAAGCAATGGCCTTCTGGGCGATCGTCTTCGAAGCGGTCTGCATCGACCTTGGCACAGAGATGGCGAATTGATTGTTCTGGCAAAAGAAGATTGTCGGTGTCTTGAAAACGCCTGCAAGATTCAACGCCTCATGAAAGTCGCCCTTAGAGGTTGCTCCGTCCCCGAAATAGGCCATCGT
>JBEKDJ010000519.1:0-4172 GCA_050014415.1 Thermodesulfobacteriota bacterium
GATATATACGCAGCATAATACATCCATATTTATCATTTTGTTGCAAGAGAGCAGTTTTTTTCATTTTTGGGTCCTGAAAAAGAATAGCCAAGGCCGGTGAATTCCAAAATGACCCTTGTTTTGATGCAATGATATAAAAAAGATGTTAGGCCACTGAGGAAAATAGGGGACTGCGTAAAATGGAACTACTGCCAGACTTGTGCTCGTGTGACGTCGAAGAGAAGGACAAACTTGCTCTGTTCCGATATAAACGTAGTGAATGGTGGGAATGGATGTTTGGAAAAGATGCCCACTCCATTTCAAATCAACTCACTAGCATTGTCTGGGATGACGCAATATTCCGAACGGTAAATGAAGCACGTCGGCTCAATACTGAGAGTCCGAGTGACAAAAAAGGTTTTAATACCGATTTGATGAGATTGTTTGATAAAGGATTTGTAATTAGTCAGGCTATGGCTATTCGTCGGCTTACTGATCCAAACTTTTCTTCTCCCGACAAGGCCGTTATATCACTTGTAAGGCTCTTGGATGACTTGGAGGAGAACCTGCATCTAATTACAAGAGAAAATTATATTTCTTACGATGGTAGTCGATTTGAAATGGAAGCAAGGAGTCCAATAGATAATGAGTTTTTTCACTGGGAGCAAAGGCAAGAATATTTTGACCGTCTTTCCAGTGTTTCCGCGCAAGACCGAAATAGAAAAGACCTAATTTGCCCTCAACTATTTAAAGAGTCAAGAATGGAACTTGGTGCATGTGCAGATTTTAGAGTCCTAGCAAACAAGTTCTTTGCCCACGCTGCTGAGGCATCCCCGAAAAGGAATACGATAGAAAAGGAGAAAAAGATAACCTTGAATAATTTCGATCAAGCATACAAAGCCTTGATAAAGGTATCTTCGTTTATAAGTATTGCAATCTTATATGAGCATTCGCTGGGAGCGGTTCTGGTTCCTCAATACGATCATTTGGAAAATCTAGAAAAGCCCATGATATTACAGGAAGAATTTAAGTCTCTTGGAGAGTTTTGGGACAAGAGGGTTAAGGAAGTAGAAGACTGGAATTCGAACATTTGGCCTAACTCAAGGCGCTGAAGCGGATCAGCGGGAAAGGGCGCCCGCCTCCCGCTTAGCTTTCCGTTAGACCTTTATTATTAATCACTGGTACAGGAGGTTAAACCATGTGCATAACATTTCCAAGCCAGGATAGAATGTTTAATCCGAAATGTGTTAACATGGTCTTCAGAATAGCAATCCCTATCATATCGTTACTTGGGTTAAAACTATGGCGATATATGGAAAGGCCTTGATCATGCCCAGCGTCACCTTTATTTAGGTGGACTTCAAGAAGGTACGCACGAGCTTTTGCTTTTGAGGTGTTTGTTTGACCATACAATTCCTTTCAGTGATCCTACGGAAAAAACTATAATAGAAAATCTAAATCTAACCACTAGACAACGTAATCTTGTCATAGAGATCATCGACAAACGGCTCAACGAAATTCCAATAGAAGAATTTGGAACCGAAGTAATGGCGAAAGTGATGACAAATATCTATGATGATCCTGCTAATACTTTCATAGGATTTCACGATATAGCGAAAATCGCTGTAATGAAGTTGAAGGGGAAATCTGAAGAAGATGTTAGAAGGGAATTGGAGATTCTCAGAAGGGCCGCCACTGAAGTTATGAAAACTCAACCTGTTAAGCCCTAACAACGGACTGAAGGCGGAGGCGAAATACAACCGCGCCGCATAGCCCCGGTATTAGACGTGATAAAAATGATTCTATGAAGAAAGAGCGAACATACCGCCTGACATTACAAACCCTCAATGAGTATCAGGAATCTGCATTCCAAAACGCGTCAGAGCTCATTACTGAAGCCGAAACTCTCCTTGAGCGAAAACATTTTGCACGAACCTATTATCTGGCCTGTGCAGCATTAGAAGAATCAGGAAAAGCATTTTTGGCTTTCTTGTCTAAAGGCAGGAATCTTGACGACCCTGGTGTCCAAACCAAAATCAGAGCCGGTTTTGAGGACCATAGATCAAAGATTTTATCCTCTCTTGGCTGCCTGTTACAGTCTACGAAAAAGACAAGAGAGGACATAAATCAGTGCATCGAAATTGTTTTTGCTTTAGAAGTTGGCCGAGAACGAGCTATGTATGTAGATCTAACTGACGAGGGGGCAGTAATCTTGCCTGAAAACAACATTACGGAAACAAATGCCGTCGATTGTATTAGAATAGCCAAGGCCGCCCTTCAGGCGACAATAGAGTATGCGTCCACGAAAGTTCCCACTAAGTATTCTCCCTTCGAAAACAAGCTCTTCTGCATAAGACCGGAAAAACTCACCAACATCATGAATTCAGAGGATTTTTCGGAATATCTATTGGAGGGTGCTGCAAATGATCCTTCTGGATTTGACCTCAAAAAAGCCTTGGTGACATACCATGACAAGTTTTTTAGCAAGGGAAAACTCTATTCAGACAAACTCAAGGCAAAGCAAGGTAGTCATGAGGAGTATAAGACAGAAAAACATAGCGTCTAACGGTTCAAGTCGGACGTGGCTAGCGACTAGTAGCAGTTGGAGATAGGTCTTTTCATTGTGCTTGATTTTCTTTTGAATGCCAGTGCTATTACCCGCCGCGCCACCTAACCTTTTCGTTAAGAAATAATATGAAACCTAGAAACATCGAAATCGGAATGGAACCATCCAGAAGAAAAAACCCTGGGTTCATTTTGCGAACCGCTACCATCTCAATCCTCATGCTGGCAGCTAGGGTATTGTTTAAGCAACTTGGAATTCTGTGAACGTAACAACCGGCTTACAGCCACTGCTGACCTAGGTCGTTCACCGCAAGATGAATTGCCAACCATGATATCTTTCTTTCGTGAGATCGAAAGCGCTGAAGTTGATGAAGCGTATCACATCTCTATAGAAGCCTTTGATTGGCTGAAGGCCAAAGGTGTGCGGCAGTGGCTTGTGCCACTACCCAAGGACAAATACCTCGGCCGGCAGCAAAGAGGAGAAAACTTCGGTCTCTTCATAGGCATTAGAGTCGTCGCAATTGTGTCGCTCACCTGGGAGGTGAGTCCCTATTGGCAAAAAGAAGTCGGTGCAGATGCATATTGGTGGCTCAGCATGTTAGCAGTCGCAACAGAGTTCCGAGGTGCGAAGATCGGCGAACAGACGGTGGTAGAAGCCGAGAATTGGCTGCGCGGCAAAGGGGCAACGGGAGTGTTCCTCGATTGCGTCGACGAGCAAGGTTTTTTGCCTTCGTTCTACAAGCGGCTTGGATTTGATGAGGTCTGTCGAAAGTCCATCACCTATCCTTCTGGTAACACGTTCCCGATGGTTCTGATGAGAAAAATGAAGTTGAATCAGACGCCACAGCTAACTCCGAGTAGCCACCGGACGACTACTCCTCGTGGCTGAGCTATTACGTTCGCCGGAAGAAAAGAGATTCTTTCTGTGGTAGAATAGGTACCAGGATGCCCGATATTTGTCGCTTTTACGGTTTATAACAGCCATGTTCTACGATGATCATAACCCGGCCCATTTCCATTTCGACCGTGAACGAGTCGTCATCCTCACTTGAAACCAATAGTCTTCGCTTGATTCGGCTTTGCAAGAGTGCAGCTTCGTAGCTGGAACAGGTGAGCCTCCGTACGGTGCTGCAACTCATCCTTCGGCAGATAAGAATCACTATCTGGCATCACCGGAGTTTCCAGCGGACCCCTTTTCGCGGGCTTCCACAACACAGGAGATTCCCTGTCCTTCTAACGCTGGTTTGAAGCAGAGGCTGTCGGATAGGCATAACGCTGGTCTCCTGTCTCCTGATTTCCAGCGGTTGACAAGGTTAGGTTCACGGATCAGGGGCCTACTCAGGGAAATGTAATCTGCCACCCCTTCAGTGACGAGCTTTTCTGCCGTTTCAAAGGTGCGTATGCCACCCACCAGCATGAGAGGCACCCGGATTTTCTCTTTATACCGCCTGGCCGTAGTTTCGTAGTAGGCCTCAGGCTCTGCGGAACCAGGTTTTCCCCTGCGGGAAGGATAGTTCTTGCCTGAGAGGAAGGTCCCCCCGCTCATCTCTATCGCATCGATACCATTTTTCTCGAGCATCGCCGCGGCTTGGAGCATATCTTCCACAGTGAGGCCCGATGGAAGAAAG
>JBEKDJ010000520.1:0-2940 GCA_050014415.1 Thermodesulfobacteriota bacterium
GTTGCAGGACTGCTCCATGATATCGGGAAGATCGAAGTCAGCGGTGAAATCCTTCTCAAGGCGGCCTCCTTGAGTTCCGAGGAGCAGGGGTTGGTTGATGCACATTCAGCGAAAGGGGCTTATCTCCTTTCATCCGTAGGGTCTGTGCTGAGGGAGGTTGTTCCTATTGTAATGTCTCACCACGAGTATTTTATGAGTGGGTATGAGCATAATAAGACCGGAAATAACCACATCCCTCTGGGGAGCCGCGTTATTGCCGTTGCCGATGCCTTCGATGCCATGACGAGTGATCGTCCCTACCGGAAAGGCATGCCTCCCTGGGAGGCATTGGAAGAGATTGCCAAAAATACAGGGAAGCAGTTTGATCCCGATGTGGTGAAAGTGTTCAAATTGGTCATTGGTGAAAAAGTGGAAAACGTTTAAGGGCTGCAGAATCAATTAAATCGTCAATAAAGGAAAGCCATGAGGAATTGTCTGCCCATCATAATTAGAAGCGTTCCCTATTCGGGCAATAAAGCAGAGGGGATAGCATGGGTCCTCCATTGCCGTGGCTCGTCACTTCACCAATCCGGTTTTTACCTCAGAAATAATCACACGGAACATTCACCATGCAACTCTAGTTGTAAGAGTAGTATGGCGGAAGAATAGAATATGGGAATATCTTATAAAGTACTTATCATCGATGATGAAGAAATGATGAGAAATCTCCTCATTTCTCTATTTTCTGAACATGGGCATAACTGTGAAACCGCACAAGACGGCATAGAAGCCTTGGAAAAAATCAAAAAGAATTCTTTTGATGCAGTGGTAACAGACATAGCAATGCCTCACATGGATGGCATCACTCTTACCAAAGAACTCGCAAAATTAAATTCTAACCTTCCCATCATGATAATGACCGGGTACGCCGATGAACATTCTGCCAAATTAGCGATTGAGGCAGGAGCCCAGGAATTCATAAAAAAGCCGTTTTCCATCGATGAATTCATCATCCGTTTCGATAAGATGATGCGCCACCATATGGGGGAGAAGGAATTGCTGGCTCTTTCACTGACGGATGAGCTTACAGGCTTGTATAATCGGCGAAGATTCTTTGTGTTGACGGAGCAGTATCTCAAGGTAGCCCATCGAACAAGAAAAAGATCGTTACTCCTTTACATCGATATAGATGATTTAAAATGGATTAACGACCAGTTCGGACATCATGAAGGAGACCAGGCATTGATAAACCTTGCCACCATCCTTAAAAAGACCTTTCGTGAGTCGGATATTATTGCTCGGATTGGGGGAGATGAATTTGTAGTTCTATTAGAATCCACTGATGAGAACGATGAAATACTTATAACTCACTTGTATAAAAACATAAAAGATTATAATGCTAAGGGATTTCAGTATCATAGCCTGTCGATTAGTATGGGGGTCGCTGAGTTTGATCCTGAATGTCCTATTCCGATAGACGAACTCCTGTCCAAGGCAGACGCTTTGATGTATGCCCAGAAACGGAGAAGGTGGAAAGAGCATACAGCCGGGGAAGGAAGTTTAGATACGAGAACTTCGACTCGATTCCAAACTACCGGCGGTAAAAGGCATTAAGCCGAGGCTGGGAGCGAAATCCTTTCCAGTGCAGGTGGAGGAGGCAAGCAAATCGGAAATAGCCTTCCCGAAACAGAAAATGAAGACAGTTCATTTATCTCTTTTCTTAACGAACTCAACTCAAAACCACCTGAATTCGGCCCGGTGGGAAATGGCTTGGCAATGACAGAGAATAAGAGCGATGCATCTGTCCCTTTAAAGAATGACGAGATGGACCCATCTAAATCCAGTAAGGTGAAGAAGGACTTTCTTGAGACAGAAAGTAAGAATAACCCTTTTGTCTCTTTTCTTAACGGGGCAGAAAGAAAATGCCAGACAGACCCAACTGATCTCAGACAGAAGATCCCCCGGAATGAGCAAAATACCCCTTTCTTGTCATCTTTTCTGGTTGAATTGATCCATGTCCTTAAGAGCACTCTCGCCTCTATCAAGAATTTTAGTCTTCTTGCCACGGATAAACCTGACGACTTAGAGCTCCAGAAGTATTCTCACCGTATCGTTACCGAAGATATTGGGAAGATTGATTCGGTTCTGAACAGCCTCTTAAACTATATCGATATCAATACGCCCATTATAAAATCGAATACCTTATCCATCATTCTTCAAGAGGTTTTAGAAGCCAATGAGAAACAACTTCAAAACAAAAAGATCAAGGTATTTAAAAAATGTGAAAAGGATCTTCCCGAGACCTTTCTTCACGACGAACAGGTCAGATTCATTTTGAATTCTGTCCTTCAATATGCAATCTTATCTACTCCTTTTAATGGGACAATCGGTTTTTTGACAAAATCTTCCGATTTTCAAAATGGAGATCCTGACAAAAAGATTTCTCCCGAAAGGAACGGAGGTTATATCGAATTAGGGATTGGTTTCATGGGTGATAAACATCCGGATGAACCATCGAAGGATCTTCCAGGCATTTCAGCCACTCAAAAAGAAGAGAGGCCCAATTTAATATTGGAGATGGTTAGAGAAACCCTTCAGAAGAACCATGGGAGCATGGCCTCTGAGGTTGATCCGAAGAAGCCAAGAGCACTGATTACCTTGAGGTTTCCTATCGAGAGAAGAAAAGTAGTCTATTATGAACCCATAACCCTGTGAAATAAGATATGATAGTAATAGAAAACCCGGAGGGGACGAGGGGACGGTGGAAGAATCCTTAAACAACAGAGAGAGAAGAAGATATCCTCGCTTTTTGATTGATTTGCCCCTTGAATATCGGGATATGGATGACTCCCATGCACGTGGAGGGATTGTTGTCAATGCAAGCGAAACAGGATTTCTCATGGAATCCGGCAAAGACATTCCTATCGGTACGGAATTAAGTATCGCCGTCCTGTATCTGAA
>JBEKDJ010000521.1:0-2934 GCA_050014415.1 Thermodesulfobacteriota bacterium
GAGGTGAGTTTCCTTCCCCAATAAAGGGTCTCTTCGTCTGATTCCGGGAAGACATCGGCATCCACGCCGCAAGCCTTGAAAGCCGCTGCCACAGCAAAGGAGTGGTCACACATATAAGGAATGTAGATCTTTTTCGTTCGGTCAGTCTTCGCCTTTTTTCCTTTCAGAGAGAAAACTTTTTTATCCTCGACATTTTTTAAGCTATCTAAGAAAGCTTCGCATCGTGTGATCGCCCCGGCATCTGCGCTGTGCTCATCAATTTCCAATTGGAGATAGGGCTTCCCTTTGGATAAATCCCTGAAGAAATGGCTGATGAAAGAATCCGGACCGCAACCAAAATTGGTGATATAGACCGCATAAAGCATGGGGTCTTCCTTGATGATCTTTCCAGCGGCCAATATCCTCTGTCCATATCGCCAATACATCTCCCGAATCTCTTCAGAAGGTGCGACAGACTCCAAAGGGAGGAAGTCCATGGGGATGGCGAGCACCCCTAAGTCTCGTAGTTTTTTTGGAATCTCAAGGTTCACCCCGGAATCACAGGAGTTATAAGGCCTGCCCACGATGACCATGACTTTATCATTGGGGCCAGCCTGATTCAAAACCTCTTTTCCACGATTGAGCAGGGATTGATAGAATAGGGCTTGGAGTCTTTCCGCCTTCTCGAGGGCCTTCTTTACCCGTTTCGACCCGCGATGAAGGGATTTTCCAAATTCGACCAACTCCTTCTCCAGATATTCTCTCCCGAACCCGAAGTGAAGGATAGGTTGAAGCAGTTCCACATTATTCTTTTTAAAATCAATGGACGAAGGAATGGTGTAGGGGAAGGATTGGGCATAAGGGCACGCCGAACTATTGGGGATCTCTGGATGAGATGGTTTGAGATTAACAATGCTCGGCAGGAAGATCTTCTTCACCCTTTTCTCTAAAAGGTTGAGGACATGGCCGTGACTCACTTTAATGGGGAAACAGGTTTCCGAGACGACATTCTCTACCCCTTTTCGAATCAGTTCTTTGTTCGTGACATCGGAAAGAACCACCCGATAACCTAATTCCGTAAAGAATGCCCTCCAGAAAGGAAACATCTCGTGGACATAGAGAATCCTGGGTATCCCGATTTCTGGGGCATGGGGTGGAAGTTTCTCCTCCTCTTCATAGGGAGCAAAAAGCATCTTTTCTCTTTCCTCAAAGAGGTCAGGAATGTTTGAGCCCTTCGTCCGCTTAATGACATCGTACTTCTCACATCGGCTTCCGTAAAAGAGAGGTTTCTCTCCTTCCACACTCACTTTTCGAATGAGGCAGAGATTGGGACAACCTTTGCATTCGAAAGAAGTCTGTTCATAACGGCGCCGACTCAGGTCAAACCCTTTAAAACCCGATCGATCCCATGTCCGCTCTTCCATGGCCAGAATGGCAACACCGATGGCCCCTGTCACATCATGATTCTCAGGAACGATGATCTCTTTATCCAGGACCTTCTCAAAGGCAGCGACCACTCCTTTATTGAAAGCCGTCCCACCTTGGAAGAAGATTCGATTCCCAATACGGCGGTCCCCGACCACACGATTGAGATAGTTCTGAACGATGGAGTAACTGAGTCCAGCAACGAGGTCATCTTTTTGTGCACCCCTCTGCTGGTGATGAACCAGGTCGGATTCGATGAACACCGTACATCGCTCTCCCATCCTTACTGGCTCTTCGGCAGAGAGGGCAAGGGCTCCGAATTCTTCTTTGATGGAGATATCGAGTTTTTCAGCCTGTTCCTCCAGAAAAGATCCAGTCCCTGCTGCACAGACCTTGTTCATCTCAAAATCGACCACCACTCCATGATCAATGCTGATATATTTTGAGTCCTGTCCACCGATCTCAAAAATGGTATCCACTTTTGGATCAATATAGATGGCTGCGGTGGCCTGGGCAGTGATCTCATTTCGAACCAGATCTGCTCCCACAAAATCTGCGGTGAGGTAACGGCCGGAGCCGGTCGTTCCAACCCCTTTGATCTCCACCCGGTCTCCGATCTCATTACCGATTTCCTGAAGCCCAATGCGAACAGCTTCGATGGGATGGCCTGCTGTCATCAGATAGCGTCTTGAAAGGACTCTTTTCTCCTGGTCAATGACGACCAGATTGGTGCTGATCGAGCCGACATCCAATCCCAGATAGGCTTCGATCTTCTCTTCCCCTAAACTCTGGGCGGAGGGGTTGATCGGCTCTTGCAGAATGAGATGATGAGGGGAGAGAGAAAGGGGTTTTAATGAAGCCTTTTCTTCTCGATGATCTCGGATATATTGATTGAGGCGACCGAGGCCAATCCATTCCCTTTTGCTTTCCTTGTCTTCCTGAGCCACCAGGATGGCACCGATCGCTCCCATTGAAGTAAAATGTTTTGGAACGATGAGCTCTCCGTCGGAAAGTTCTAATACATCCAGAAAGGCTCTACGCATCCCCACATTGGCTGCTATCCCTCCTTGAAAGGAGACGGGTTTCACAAAGATCTTCCCTTTACCAATATTACTCTTGAAATTTCTCGCCAAGGCGTAACAAAGACCAGCCACGATGTCATAATCTGGTGTGGCAATCTGTTGAAGATGAATCATATCCGTTTTGGCAAAGACACTGCATCGGCCTGCAATGCGAGGTGGGTTCGTTGATTTGAGGGCGAGTTGCCCAAATTCTTCAATCGTCAGGCCTAATCGGCTGGCTTGCTGATCGAGAAAGGATCCGGTGCCAGCAGCGCAGAGGGTATTCATCGAGAAGTCGCTGATCTTGAAGCGGCCTTCCTCTTCTTCGATGAAAATCAGTTTGGAATCCTCTCCCCCGATATCAATAATCGTCCTGACCTGTGGATAGAAATATTGAACCGCTTTGGCCTGGGCGATAATCTCATTGATGAAATTTCCACTTAAGAGTTCGGAGAGAAGCTTTCCTCCC
>JBEKDJ010000522.1:0-3337 GCA_050014415.1 Thermodesulfobacteriota bacterium
AGTTTTTAGGAATGATTTATGTCGGCGAATGCCTCAATTAGAGCCTGAGTACGGAACTCAAGCGAAGGCTCAATTTTCCAGATGCTACATTGCCTGTTATGCCGTTGGGGCAGACATCTTTACAACGAGCGGCTTTTTGGCCGGTGAACTGCCACAACCCATGCCTTTGATCGTGTGGTCTAGTGTTTGAAACACAGTAGGAGGAAGGTTAAATGTTTGCAGGAAAAACAATCTTAGAGATATTTCAGATCGGTGGTTTTACGATGTATATTTTATTGTTCTGTTCTGTTCTATCTATCGCCATTTTTCTGGAAAGGATCATTTATTACAGAAGACGATCCAAGACCAAAAGAACTGAGTTTATGACAAGAACAGCAAGAGCCTTGAAAAGTGGGGATATCAAAAGGGCGATCGAAATCTGCAGAGAGACTCTCACTCCTTTCTCCAGTGTGGTTCATTCCGGCCTCCGGCTCCATGATCATCATGGAAATGAAATATCGAATGCGATGGAGCGAGCGATCACTGTTGAAACCTCAAATCTAGAACGCTATACGAGTATTGTAGGAACCATTGGAAACACGGCTGTTTATATAGGACTCTTCGGAACGGTTCTGGGGATCATCAGGGCATTCCATGATATTGCTGCAGCCGGAGCCGGGGGGATGAGTATTGTCATCGGAGGAGTTGCAGAAGCATTGGTTTGCACTGCAACAGGGCTTTTTGTGGCTATCCCTGCGGTGATCATATTCAATTATTTCACCAGAAGAGTGGAACACTTCACAAATGATATGGAATTATGTGCTTCCGAGTTAATTGACCTGATCGACAGGGAGTAAACCGTTATGAAGAGGAGAATGAGAAAATCCAATTTAATGGCAGAGATCAACATCACACCTTTTACCGATGTGGTGCTGGTTCTATTGATCATTTTCATGATTGCCACTCCCTTCATCTACCAATCCGGCATTAAAGTACAACTGCCACAGGGATCAACATCTGAGGAAATATCCAACGATGTCATTGTCACCGTTAACGCTCAGGGCGACGTCTTTCTGGAAGATACAAAACTTGACTTAGATACGTTAAAGTATAAAATCATGGCGATGGTGAAGAGTAGACCTGATACCTTTGTGATTGTCAACGGAGACAAGAATGCCAGGTATGATTCAGTAATACAGGTCATGGATGTCTTAACCCAATCAGGCGTGAAGAATCCTGGTTTGGGAATAGAGGTGAAAAGATGAAAGGGCAAGGGGTTGAGGGAGAACAACCCAGCCTTCTTGCAGATTTGCCGCAATCCGACACCGGGGGGTTGGTAAAGACAAGTGTTTTCTCACTGTTTCTCCATATTGTCTTGATCATCTCCTTGATACTTAGCCTGAAAACAGGAACCACAAAGGCTGGCCCGCGTGTTTATCGAGTGACTATCCAGCCTTTTTCGTCCCAGAGAATTTCAAATCCCCTTCCCCTCCAGGCTTTGCCTGCTCCCCAGCCCGTTCCCGCAAAACCTCAAATTCAGAAAAAAGAAGAGATTAGACCAAAGGAAGAGGTAAGACAGAGTAAACTCGTTGAAGAACTGAAGCTGCCCCCCCAGCATCAGGTGGATGACCAAATCATAAGAAAACCGATTCCCTTACCGATGGCTGAGACACCGACTTCGAATATTGACTCCAACTTGGAAAAGGAGGAGATTCTTGCCGTTCCTACAGCCCTCTCCTCTGAAGAGAAGAATACCTTTACAGAATCAAGTCCAGGAGTAGGAACAGGTACGGGAACAGGAACTGGAACTGGAGGTTCCTCACTGGGTGGTTCTGGCGCAGGAGAAGGAACTGGTGAAGGAGGTCCTCGATGGGGAGGAGAGGGGATTGGGCCGGGACGAAGGGGTTCCAGTTGGGTCAGCTCTGGGGAAGGGTCAGGAAGGGGCAAGGGAGGTTCCAGTTCTGGAGGCCCGGGGAGAGGGACTGGAACTGGAAGGGGAGGCGGTCGGGGTGGTCCTGGCGGGGGTGGCCCTGGTGCAGCCTCAGCCAGGTATGCTGAAAACCCAAAACCCCTCTATCCTCAGGAAGCCAGGAATAAAGGATACCAAGGGAGAGTCTTGTTACAGGTGGAGGTTCTTCCTAATGGCCGGGTGGGAGAGATCGAGGTGAAAGAGTCTTCCGGCTATGAGACGCTTGATGAGTCCGCACTCATCACCGTGAAAAAATGGAGATTCATCCCTGCTACAAAAGGAGGGGTTCCATGCCCCTGCTGGGTAAACGTACCGATTACCTTTCAGCTCCAAGATAGTTCTTTCTAAGATACTTGGTCTTTTGTTTCTCATCTTGTTTCTGTAGATGCCATGGCTATTGCAAAACGACATTTAGAAATTGCAGAGCGACCACTTCCTTCTGTCCCTGAAGATTCTGATGTTGCCTCAAAGCCGGAATCAATTCACAATAGCAAGGGGTATCTCCTCCTTGTCTGTTTCACTCCGGTTGTTTTGAGAAAGTGCCTTATTGGCTTCAATGTTGGCATCTCAAACGAATATTTCAGTATCCTTTAGAGGAAATTCCATTTTCATTGATTCTGAAGACGGCGTTTTCAAAAAACTGTTATTCTCAAAAGGCTTTTTCGAGTGAGGAAGGGGGTGATTGACAGATTAGAAACTCCGATATTTACGAGTCTCGATTTTCTTCAACAAAGGGTTCATTCTTAAGTCACTATACAATCAAAAGGAGGGATTGATTATGAAGGAAAGAAAAAGTAGGACGTGGGAAGCACGGATATTTCTGTTCATCATGTTCTTCACCTTAGCGACAGTCTTTCTACCCTGCCGGTCTTTTGCCGGAGACATGGAGATCTTACTCGATAAGCTGGTGAATAAAGGAATTCTCACCAGACCGGAGGCTGAGGGTCTCTTAAATCTCTTAAAAGAAATGAAAGAAACGAAAGACATGGAAAAAGGGGAAACTGAAGTCCAAAAAGCTAAAACCCAAACAGAACCAACGAAAACCGAGGAGAAAAAAGTTGAATCCCCAGAGTGGGTCAAAAATCTACCTGATTGGATCACTAATCCCCCCGATTGGATTAAAAATATCAAATTATCAGGGGATTTACGGCTGAGATATGAATACGATCATAGAGATACAACTCCAAATAATGATCCGGAGAGATACCGGGGAAGATTCAGATGGAGATTGGGTGCCGAAACTAAAGTTATTGATGATGTCACTGTAGGTTTTGGACTTGCCTCGGGATCAGGAGATCCGCGTTCAATTGATCAGACTTTTGACAGTAGCTTCTCAAAAAAACTCCTGAATATAGATTATGCTTTTGCACAATACAAACCTCTCCAGTG
>JBEKDJ010000523.1:0-3870 GCA_050014415.1 Thermodesulfobacteriota bacterium
AAACGTACCCGGTACTCCCAACTCACTTCCTTCTTCAACTTCATCACCCAAAACCTTGACCCCAGTTCCCGAAGCCCATGCGATACCCCTATGCTGAAAAAGCTGTATCGACCACCTGGACCCATACGCTGGACCATTCTCGAAAAGGAAGTGGTGGATGAAATCATTTTCCGTACCGTTAAACCCAGGAATCGGCTCATTCTTGAGTTGATGGCCCGGGGCGGGATGAGGATCGGCGAGGTCTTGAAACTGACACCCAATGACATCGAGGACAGAAAGCTCACGCTCAGAGCTCCGAAAAGCGGAAAGGAATGGGAGATTGTCTTTATCCCACAGAAGATTGCAGATCGTCTCAAGGAATACATAAACAGGAAAGGGATTGGGTCTGATCAGAGGATATTCCCGATATCCTATACGGCCGGGAGAGAGGTTGTGAATAAAGCAGGAAAGGTGGTTGGGATTCATTTGAAACCCCATGATCTCAGGAGACATGCAGTGACTTACGCTTCTCGATCAGGAGTGCCAATAGAAATTGTGAGCAAGGTGATCCTCAGACATGCGAATCTATCCACCACTCAGAGATATCTTGGGACGGTGAGCGATGTCGAAGCAATGAGGTGGATTGACAATCTCTACGGTTAGAAAATTAGAAAAGGGGTGAGGAGTTCAAGACCTCACCCCTTTTTTCAAGCAAAATCGAGCAATATTATCTTCAAACCGTAGCTTTTTGGGTTCGGAAAAACTGAAGGTCCATAGCAGACATTCACTTCTTAAAGTCTAATCCATTGCCGCCTTTTCTCCCAAATCCTGCCGGTGCCGATGCTGATTTAACGTTTCCACCTACAATTTAGTTTCTTATTTTAAAATATTTTTTCTTTCGAAGGCCTTTAAAAAATTTAATTCAGAGAGGAGAGTTGATATGATAAGGCTGATGGAACTGACTTTCAAATGGAAAATTCTAAATTATATAGTAAAACAGAGAAACCTTATTGACAAAGTGCGCTTTTTTCTTTACATTTTTAAAATTAATGGATATTCGAAGGTTTGAAAGAAATCTTCTCAATTCATCAATCCGTCTTATTATTTTCTGAATTTTGATTGGCTATTTGAGCTTATCTAATGCCAGCATCCCTCCTAAACCAACATTCTCAAGTTCGTCTTCTTTGATCATGATAACAACGGATTCTCTTGGCACACCATAGACTTCAACCATGACGTCCGTCAGCTTCATAACCATTTTTCTCTTCTTGTCAATATCAGGTTGTTTGAAAGCATTAACTTGGATAACAGGCATACATCTTCCCTCCTTAAATTTCTGCTGTTTGTTATTTCCCAGATGAAAAGGTTGCCGCATTTTCTCCTGCGATGCGGCCGGAATTTATTGCAAAACCAAATGCACTACCTGGAAGGTCCCTACCACCATAACTATTCCCTTGCCAACCTCCAGTGTCAACGCCTGCAGCGTAAAGTCCGGGAATAGGATTATTCTGCTGATTAATGACTTGCATATGATGGTTAATCTTGATGCCGCCTATTGTGCCCAAAAAGCCTGAATAGCACTTAATCGCATAGTAGGGAGGAGTGCGTAAAGGCAGGAGATACTTTGGATCCTTAATAAACATTTCATCGTGTCCTCGATCACAGAAGCTGTTGTACTCGGTCACTGTAGCCTTTAAAACTTCAGGGACTGCTCCTATCCAATCAGCGATCTCATCCAAAGAGTTAGATATTTTGGCGTTCCCTTTGTCTATTTCTGACTGGAGATCTTTTGACAACTCGGCTGAATCTATCTTTGGTTGAAGATACGGCACTTGCCTCTGTAATCCCCAACCGGGACGCTTCAATCCTTCATCGATAATAAATTGTTTGATTTTGGAGTCAAAGAGGGCATAACAAATCTTATCTGGTTGCCTATCTACGGTATTTCCCCGCTCAAAATGGCAAGGAATGTTTTCATCACTAAATCGTTCCCCAAATCTATTCACCATAACTGGGGTAGGTTCTGCGACGACAGCAGTCAAAAGCAAAGACCCTGGAATACGAGGTCCACCTAAAAGAAGTAGACCCAAACCCTCAGTTGCAGCCCCTATCTCGATGCACATGAGAAGGCCATCTCCCATATTAGGCACCGCACTGAGCACCATATTTTCCGAATAAGAGGGATAGTACTTCTTTAATAATTCTCTGTTTCCTCCGTACCCGCCTGTAGCTACAATAATACTCTTTGCATAAATTCTAATCTCTTCCTCTTTCATTACTGCCAAAATGCCAGCGAGTTCTCCTTTATCATTGAATAATATCTTCTTCGCTGTGGTCTGATCAACTAACTTTATGCCCAGATCTTTGCATTTCTTGAGTAATACTTTTATAAGCGCAGCCCCACCTCCCTCTGGACAATGTTGAACCCGAGGGACTTGATTAGGATATAAAGGAAGAACCCAATTAAACTTCAGCCCCTTTTCTTCTAGCCATCGAACTGTATCCCCCGACTTGTAGACGAAGGCGCGAACAATCTTTGGCTCAATTTTCCAGTGGGAGTATTCCATGGCTTTTTTAAAAAACTCATCCTTACGAGCATCTATCATCATTCGTTTTTGAACTGGACTCTCTGCAGCGAATATACCTGTCGCAAGTGCAGAATTACCACCAAACGTGCCTCTTTTTTCTAGCACTATGACGTTCGCCCCCTTTTCTCCCGCTGCAACAGCTGCTGCTAGGCCAGCCCCCCCACCACCAACGATGACAATTCCAGTTTCTGGGCATTCGGCATTTAAAGATTGCCCAAGATTCATACTAACCTCCTTTCCTACTTTCACCCATGGGCAGGTCCCTATCAATTAGCTGAATGTGATTCTCAGCCATTTTGTCCAATCCTTGGGGTCTCACAAATCCTCAACGCGGAAGGAAATGGATTCTCTGAATTCACATCTGAATATCCGTACAAAATGTCAAATTGTTAAAACCTCTATTGAACCTTATCTGACATGAATCTATGGCTGCAATTTCCTTATATTGTGCAACGGAGGATATGAAGGCCATGATTCTTGTCCGTTATGTAAATGTATCCCCGTTTATCGACAACGATATCCTCCGAAGAAACGACCAGCTCACCGTAGGGTAGCATCCCGAGTCGTTTCTTAGGATTGGGTGGTACGTAATAGGCTATTTCCTTCGGCAAGTAAGGGTCGCTTATATCGTATACTCTCACTCCTGCATTGAAATAGGTGAGATAAACTCTATCATCTCTGTCCTCAAAATCAGGATGATTGTGCGGTTCATGCCAGTTATGGGGGCCAAACCATCCTCCCTTTTCGTGGAAGTTTTTGTACGGAGAGCCCGGAGGAGGCTCAGGGACGGGAAAAGTAGAGATGAGTCTCGGATTCTTCTCATCAGAGATATCTACGATCCCGGCGAAGTTAAGCGGATTCGGTTTCTTGACACCAAAGATGGCTTCTGCCACATCAGGCCCTATTCCTTCGCTGCTCATTATGGCCAATTTCCTTCGCGTAAGAGGCAAGACCGTATGGCAGGCGATGGGGCTACCCAGAGGTGGGTAAACATCCAGATGACCGACGAGTTTGGGCAGGGTAATATCAGAAATATCGAGAATCACCATCCCGGCATCCCCGTAACTGAGATAAGCCCGCTCTCCCACTGGATAGGGCGGCCCGTGGAGGCTGATCTCGGGTTTTGTCACGATTGCTCCACCCGCGGCCCACTGTTCCGGTAACCACCACCTGCCCACTTCTACCGGATGCGTGGGATCGGCAATATCGACGATGCGGTAGATATTCTTCGAAAACCCTGGAGCCGCGGCCGCAAGGTGAACGTACCGTCCCCCATCGTAGTAATTCCGGTGGGTGCCGGCAG
>JBEKDJ010000524.1:0-2869 GCA_050014415.1 Thermodesulfobacteriota bacterium
AGGCTTTCCATTGGCACCCCGTTCGTAATACGAAAATGATCCCCTCGAAGACCTTGCGGGGCTCCATGGGTTTTCTGCCCCCTCCGGGCCGTCGGAGATATTTCCGCTGTCTTAGTCGTTTTCGTCGCGGAATAAGCGGCTCGACGCGGGTCCATAGCTCCTCTGATACGGTCCAAGATTTGATGGCGCTCATGATTTATGTCTATCATGACTGCCTCTTTGATGTCAATAATTATTTACGGATAAACTCTAAGATCATTTTGTCGCCTTCTGTGTAAAAAGGCGACATTCTCTTCTTTGACTAAAAGCCTGACTTTCATAAATTTCCAAATTGATATATATTACAATTATTTTGAGCGGCTCCGGGTGAATCTATGGTTGAAGGTAAATCACTATTCTGGAACAACATAATCCGGGCTGTAGAGGCCGAGCCTCGTGAAGCGAATAGCCGTCACCCAATTTTACCCTTTTTTTAGCTCATGAATAGGTAGCATGTACACCCCGGCAGAGCCGGGGGTTTACCTAAATGCTAATTAGTATTAAACGGTCATTTCAACTCGGTCCTTGAGACATTTGACAGAAAGTCTTGGTTTTTGTTATGAAGACCTGCATGAGAAAAATGGAGAAGAGAAGAAAGATAAGTGAAGTTGCTTTAGGCAATATCCCTCCGGATACCGTTATCGTCAACGGTACTCTATTTAATGTTTTCACCAGAGAGTTTATTAGAAAACAGTCCATCTGGATCAAGGATGGGATGATCGCCTATGTCGGGCCCGAACAGGATTTCCCAAAGGGATACCAGACAGTCGTCATTGACGCAGACGGAATGGTTCTTCTCCCAGGTTTAATTGAAGGTCATACCCATCTCATCAGGTCAGGAATAGAAGAGTATATTAAGCATGTGATTCCGAGTGGCGTCACCACGGTCGTAATGGAGACGATCGACCTTGGATTGATCGTTGGGAAAAAAGGGATTGGATATTTTGCCAAGGGGCTTCAGGGACAGCCCATCCGTTGCTATTACACTGTTCCCCCTCTGTGTGGCCTCACCCTCTCTGAGGAGATAAACGCTCCGTCCAATGAAGAACTCCTGCCTTTTCTGAGGGACCCAAATTGCCTCGGTGTGGGAGAGATTTTCTGGGGCAACATCTTTTTGGAGGGAAGACAAGGAGAGAGGGTAAGAGAACTTGTTTCCTTAACCCTCCATCTTGGTAAAAGAGTGGAAGGGCATACTGCAGGAGCAACAGACAAAAAACTTCAAGCCTATACTTATTTGGGTCCCTCCTCTGACCATGAGCCCATCACTGAAGAGGAAGTTATGGAAAGATTGAGACTTGGTTATTGGGTGATGATCAGAGAAGGATCCGTGAGAAAAGAGCTGCCCGGCATAAAAGGGGTTTTTGGTAAGGAGATTGATTTCCGAAGATTGGCCCTGTCAACGGATGGCATAGACCCCCAGACATTTATCGAGGAGGGATATCTCGATGCCTCTTTGAAAACAGCATTGAAACTTGGCGTCCCACCTCAACTCGCTTATCAAATGGTGACGATCAATGTCGCGGAACATTTCCGTCTCGATCATCTCATCGGCTCCCTTTCACCAGGAAAGAAGGCGGATGTTTTGATGATTCCTTCGCCGAATGATTTTTCACCTCAATGGGTAATGTGCGATGGAAAGATGATCTACAAGGATGGAAAATCCTTGGCTGAACCGAAGAAAGTTTTCTCCCCGAGGTATATGTTTAACACGGTTAAAGTTCCAGAAGAGGTGATCTCCTCGCTTACGAAGGGAGTGTCAGCTGCACCCACCAACCTGCCATCGCTCCCCGGAGCCTTAACGAAGACGGGCAAGGGAAAGGTCAGGGCAATTGAGCTTGTCACCGGTCTTGTGACGAGAGAAAAGATCATCGATCTCGAAGATCCTGAAGAATCGAATGATGTTATGATGCTCCTTGCTTTGAATCGTGTCGAGGGCAAGGGATCTTTTATGGGACTCCTCAAGGGATTTGGTCTGCAAAAGGGAGCTTATGGAACAACCATGTCGTGGGATACCATTGACATGTTCATCGTGGGGTGTGATATGCGCTCGATGGTGACAGTGATCCATAGACTAAAAGAGATTGGAGGAGGCGGTGTCTACGCCGTGGGAGACAAAGTCGTTTCAGAATTTCCCACTCCCCTCTGCGGTTTCTACTCATTCAAACCGATGGAAATCTTGAGGACCGAGGTCAAGGAGCTTGAAGAGTCACTGGAGAGGAACGGGGTGAGATGGGAAAAACCCATGCTCACGATTGACACACTCGGAACGCCTGCTATCCCTCACCTGAGGATGACCCATCACGGCTATGTCCGATTGAAAGACCGCGCCGTTCTTCCAATTGAAGCCTGACCGATTCTCGAATGATTTAAAAGAAGATGCTAAAGCTGGTGTCGGGGTCGTATTTTTCCAGAGGTTTTTTATCCTTCTTTCTTAGTTTGGCATGAGCGGCTGCAAGGCGCGCAATGGGAAACCACGGCACAGAAAACTGACATAGGAGAGTCCGATGCTATGACTGAACTGGACCGATCCCGGATGACCACCATGTTCACCGCAAATTCCAATCTTCAGGTCTGGCTTCGTCCTCCTCTCCCATTCAATGGCGATCATCATCAACCTTCCCACACCTTTCACATCCAATACGTCAAAGGGATTGTCCTGGAGAATTTTTGCTCATTGTAGGTAAAAACTCGGCAGGGCCAGAAATGGTCCTGCCTCTTTTGTTAATTTCAATCGTAAATCTTCAGTAATTTTCACTCGTATCCTTTGAAGATAAGTAGGTGAAAACCTCAACATGGTTTTTTTGATCGGCGGGATTTGCGAAAATGAAGA
>JBEKDJ010000525.1:0-2859 GCA_050014415.1 Thermodesulfobacteriota bacterium
TAGCTTCGATTGAAAACCACCTTCATGACCCATCATGGCAATTTCTCCTCAATCAACTTATATTGCCATGCTTATATCCTTTATGTATAATCCTTGCAATAGCTATTTGGGCAACAGCCCGTTGAGACCTGACCCTTTTAATCCTCTGACCCAAGTCCCACCGGCTGCTTGGGATTTGGGAGAGTCTGAAGCACTTCGCTCGCTTTGGCCTGAAAACTCAGACTTCTGTCTTGCAAATACGTTGGTACTTCGGGATGGTCCAAATTGATTCGTACTAAACGGGCTCCTTGCTTCTGTTTTGCCAGTTGTTCGCATGGCCAGCGCACCCACATCGGCGTATTAAAACCCGAACCGATATCAATGAGAAGGAGTTTCTTGCTCGCCAGATTCCTGATCCATCGATTGAGCCTTTGCGCCCCTTCCATCCAGGGCCTTTCAATAAACCACTCGCCGCCACGAACGTTGAGAAAAATGTTGCCACCGCAGCGGGGGCAAACAGGATACCGGCCTTTCGGCAGACTGCCTGTTTGTCTGTCGATCAGCGGCAAGTATTCTTCAAGCACAGGTTCCAAAGGATAGATAGCCTGACTGCAGGGGGTCAGGCATTGGTAAAAGGCGTAGTCGCCCTGAGGCGTAAAGGTTCGTTCCACAGGAAAACCGTGGCGGACGAACAATGCGTCCACATTCGTGGTCAGCACGAAGGTGTCTTTTTTATCGACCAACCTGAGCAGGGTTTTGTAGATCGGCATGTCGACCGGTCTAAAACGGACTTCCGCAGCATGCGAAAGGTAATAGCCCATCAAGAGTTCCTGTGCCAGGTCCGTCACTCCCATCATCATCAATTTGTTACGGTAGCCAAGTTTACGAAGCTCAGGGTAGTTCCTGGCAAAAGAGGCCTCGTCGGTATAGTCAATGCCGGCATCGGCGGAGAGGCCCGCACCGGCACCGATAAGAACTGACTCGGACGCATCAAGCCAGTCAGAAAAATGGCGTATCTTTTCAGCAAAGGTATCTTCCATGAATGGTCCTTTATCGGTGATTTTCGGCCAAGATTTTGCGGTACGTATCATAGTCGCGTTTGGAATAGAGATCAAAAACCACAAGATTAAATCTTCCCGGATGCTCCAACAGCCACTGATCCGTCGCTTTCAATGCTGTTTTTGCGGCAGGTATGGCAGGAAATCCGAAGACACCTGTGGAGATCGAACAGAACGCAATGCTTCGAATAGCCGAAACCTCTGATGCGAGATCCAGACACGCACGATAGCTCTTTGACAAGAATGCCTCATCCTCGGAGATATTTTCTGGGTTCCCATGAAAGACAGGGCCGACCGTGTGCAGAACGAAGCGGGAGGGCAAATGGTAGGCACGCGTGATCTTCGCCTGACCGGTTTCTTCGGATGCACCCTGGATTCCCATGATGATAGCGGCATCATCTCTTAGTCGTGGACCGGCGGTGGCGTGGATGGCATTATCGATACAGGAATGAAAAGGTATGAAACATCCCAAAAGCGTGTCATTTGCCGCGTTGACAACAGCATCCACTTTCAATCTTGTGATGTCTCCTTGCCATAGAGCCCCGTATCTCCCAGATGAAAACCCAGGGCAATCCGGAAATTGCTCCGAGATCCGGGGCAAAAACCCCGGATCGAACGGAGGGATCAATGCCCTTTCATACGCCAAGAGGCCATCTAGCGCATCAAGATAACCTGAAGGAAACGGGAGAGGAGGTCTCGAAATGAGGGTGGCATATAGGGCTTTTCGAGGTGTGCTATATTTTTGAACAAGGACATCTTTTTCCTTGGCTGGTGTTAGGTCGGATAGAAGACTATCGATCAGACGTGGAGTTTCCAATGGGGCGGCGGCAGGTATTTTGGGAATGAACAGCTCGTCAAGATGGACAATGTCCCGATAATCAGAAAGAACGATTCTTTTCATGGCTAACCATCAATAGCATCACGCAAAAAATACAGATTGAATTCACCATTCTTTTTCTCCGCATGAGATGTCCGGATTATTTAACAACTCACTTGGCGAAACAAACCTATCATTAATTTCTTTCAATATTAAGTCCTATTGCCTAACGAGTCTGTAGAAAAAGTCACTTTTTTAAAACCGCTTCTTCTGCTGAATTAAAAATAGGAAATTATTTTCTGTCATCGAAAGTTTTTGCGATCCTTGATGTAATATTCTTATTTTCATGATCTATTTCTTACCGCAATAACCAATCACCTAAAACTTCTACAAGATCTGTCGGTCAAAGTGGATCGGTATAAATTTACCCCGGGAATAATTATACTCTTTGTATCTCGTCATATCTCTCCTCTTCTTACTAAGCGGTCTCCGCCCTTTTTTCTGTTACCGATATGGCGATATTATCACGTTTCTAAGACTTTTTTCTACAGCCTCAACAATTAATTTTGCATTCTGATGCTTGTCAGGAAGGGAGTAGTGCATGCTTTAATGAGAAAAAGACGAGCATAACTTTAGACTGATTTTATTGCTTCTTCCAAGAAATAGCTCTCATTTAAAGATATTTTACCCTAATCAAATTATTTAACTTTCCATCTTTTAGTTTCTGCATTTATTTTGAAGAAACTACAGAAAAATTCAATTGACTTTTTGAAATTTTTCTGTTGATATTCCTATGAATCGGCAAAACCGAGGAAAGGAGGTTCAATCAGCTATGAACAAAAAAAGAGTATTCACCGACCAGGAACTCAAGGAAATGGGGACTCGGACGCTGGACCTTGTTTTTGAAGCCATCGACGCTGGAAATAAGGATAAAGCTAAAGAGCTGGCGAACAGGATGTACAAGGAGTTCAACTACCTTCATGACGGTTATATGTTCTGGATTGC
>JBEKDJ010000526.1:0-4175 GCA_050014415.1 Thermodesulfobacteriota bacterium
CACGAAACGATGTAAGCCGCATTGTGGCTCCGCCACCCATGGGGCGGCAATGAAGTTAGGTCCATTTGACGGAAGCGTGGAGGAGGTTCGTAACCTACTCGAGAATAATGGTCTGAAATTGGAGGACTATATTGAGAAACCTCCGGTTCATCTAAAAACGAGGTTTCTCATCGCGCCTGCCGTGCTCCTGTGTATCGCACTTTTCCTTCTTGCGTTAATCTCGCGCTCGTGCCCCCCTATTGTGCTTACGCTCATCTATCTCCTCGGTTTTGGCGGCGGTACATGGCTGACGGTAAGCATCCAGCTCAAGTTTAGGAACACTGTAGCTACATTTGTTGTGGCGATAGGCGCACTGCTTATGCTCCTTGTGGCATCTGGCATATTTTCTCCAAAGGAGGCCGCGGAATTTTTAAAGGATATTCGTCCAAAATGATGTGCTAACCAGCGGTTGCACTGGATCGCCCGGAAATCGGGCTCCCGGTGCCCCACGCCGTTAGCTGCACCTTGAGAGGTAAAATGTCGAATCAAGATGAATCAGACTGGATAAAAGAATTAAAAGGTAAATTGCCTGCAGATCTTGTTCCGTTACTGGAACAGCGGGATGGGTCGGCGAAACTTCTTAGACAGTTGCCTATAGTATTTCCCTCTGAAGACGTCTGCACACCAACCGACCAACAACGTGCTTGGGAGTTGGTTGGCTTGTTTTATTTAAATCAAAAAAGAATTTACGAGGCATTACCCATTTTTTCATCACTTTATGACCACATGTTATCGGCGCAAGAGAGAAAACAAACGTATTGTCATAAAGGGATGCCGTTAGTGTGGATAGCAGAATGTTATTCACGACTAGGATTCCCTACATTAACGAAAAGATATTTAATGCTGACACTTTGCGAGGATGCGATAAGAGGAGGCGGGGAGGTTTCCCCTGAGCAGACTGGGATATATTTTCGTCTTGTTTGGGGGCACGGCTTACCAGACGAAGATTTAAAAAGATATTCAAAGAGTATGTTCCAGATTTATAAAGAAAATGAGGTTGATGCTCGTTTCCCTGAGTGGATACTACAAGAATTAGATCAGGATTGGATGAGGGAATTTACTTCTCCTTCTGAGGCCATGGTATATGCCTCCAATACAAGATACATAAAATACCTTATCTCCAAATTAGGCGATAAAACAGGAGAAAATTTGGAAAGACTCGCAGAATACATCTTATCTTGCATGCCTGGGTGTAGAACAAGACGAAGGGGTAAAAGCAGATCAACTGATTATGATATCGTATGTTCGATGGAAGGGCTCGAAGTAGATTTTCGTTCTGAATTTGGAAGATATTTTGTTTGCGAATGTAAAGATTGGGAGCGGGCGGCTGATTTTACAACAATGGCTAAAAAGAAACAACTAACGCCGCCCGCGAGCAATTAAAAGTATTTCAAGATCGCGGAATGGTAATTGTAGTAGTAGATATGGACGACTTAAATAAGGTGGCAAACGGTAATAATTTTATAAATATGCTTCGCACGAAATATGAAAGCGTCCGATTAGATTTGTATAAGTTAGATTAGGGCGGCTAACCTGTCAATCAAGGCGACGGGGAATAGGCCTCTGCAGTTTTTGGAAGGGCTGGTTTGCCCGCGCCTTATTTCTATCGTTATGTGAAGGAGGACCCAAGTGACTGACCGCGATCTTACGGGTTATTGTGGTCTCTATTGTGGAGACTGCGGGCGGTATATGAGTAGGGCGTCCGAGTTGGCACACGATCTCCTTGAGGAATTTGAGAAGACGCACTTTTCCGAGTATGCAGGTGTGAAACAGTCTCAGATCTCCGACTTTGAGCATTATGACGAGATGGTAACTCTCCTTGACCATGTTGCCCACTTACGGTGCGAGACCCCGTGCAGGCTTGGGGGTGACGGTTGCATAGGTCCCTGCCCCATAATTAAGTGCGTGAAAGATAAGTCCTTTGAGGGCTGTTGGGAGTGCCCTACATACAATACATGTGAAAAGTTCGATTCCCTGAAGCCTTTTAGCGGCGACATACCATTACGCAACTTGGATAAGATCAAAGAGTTCGGCTTGGAGGCTTGGGCAAAGCACCGAGGAAAGTTCTATCGGTGGCTGAAATAGAAATCACATAACCCGGCGCTGCACCGGATCGGCGGGAAAGGGCGCCCGCCTCCCGGTGAGCTTCCCGTTATGCCTTTTTGAGAGGAAGGTGCGATGGAAATTGAGGAGAAGGTCAGAAAGAAGTTTGATGAATTGATAGTTGCAGGCGATCGTCTGAAACATGGAAATCAATGGGACCAAACTCAGAGCGAAGAGCACCGGCAAGATTGTGGTAGTTGGCTTACCTCCGCTCAGAACATCGTGCATCTAGTCCTTAGCAATTCCGACAACCCTTACAGAAGGTCCGTGGACAAAATATGCGCTATGGATCGTGGGTATGCGGTCCACCACTCGGTGGGTGAAGTCAGTACGCTTCTCAAGTCTTTGGTCGCGGACATGGATCAGGGACTGTTAGCTTCTATCGAAGACCAAACCAGGGCAACGGTTTTCGACGATTTCTTAGACCATGCCAAGGAATATGTGAAACAGAAATCTAAGAATGAGGCAGGCGTCATCGCTGGGGTTGTCTTTGAAGACACGCTTCGCACTATCTGCAGAAACGCTGGGGTAGAAGAGAAGGGCAAAAAACTCGACATTCTCATCGACGAGCTTGTTAAGACGGGCACGCTGACACAGGTCAAGGCAAAGCGCGCAAAGGTGGCGGCACACGTGCGCACCAAGGCAACTCATGCACAATGGGACGAGTTCGAGTTAGAGGACGTCACTACTACAATCGAGTTCACTGAAGAGATAATATTGAAGCACTTGGACGTTAAGGCATAACAAGGCAATCCAGCCGACTCGTTACACTCGCGGCTGATTTCGTTAACCGTACTTAAATAATAATATGAAAAGGTATAGGGTGCTTCCATTTTTCGACTTCGACACAAGGGTAAGAACTCTTGCAGACCCAATCAGTGATGAATGGGAAGAAAAAGTAAAAAAGCAGCATTATGAAAATCGAAAGCGAGTTACGGATGGTTTAATTGCTGAATTTGGAGAACTCAATAAAGATAAGAAAATAGAAAATTTCATTTCACTTGATGCAAAGCCATTTTCAATCCTTGCCTTCCATAATCGTTTCTTTGCTCAGATTAGAAACTCTTTTGTCATTGGCGCATATTATCCAACGCTAACGGGTACTTGTGCATTAGGTGAGCGAATCCTCAATTATCTTTTATTAACCTTGCGAGATGCCTACAAAGGAACAACGGAATACAAAAAAGTATTTAAGAAAGAATCTTTTGACGACTGGACAATCCCAATTAGCACATTAAAAGCATGGGATATCCTTCTGCCAGATGTTGTGGAGAACTTTTTGAAACTAAAAGAGATGAGGAATAGAGCCATTCATTTCCGGCCAGAAATCGACCACAATGATAGAGAACTTGCCTTAGAAGCAATCAATTGCATCAAAGTAATAATTGGCAGTCAATTTTCGAGTTGGGGGCCTCAACCTTGGTTCATAACAGCTATTCCAGGCGAGATATATATAAAGCAAAGCTGGGAAAAGAAACCATTCATAAACAAAATATACCTTCCTAACTGTGCTCTGGTAGGACCAAAGCATAGGATAGAGGCACTAATGCCTCAAGTTGTGATAAATGACAGGTTTGAGTATGAAAAGATGCAAATATCTGATGACGAATTCTGCAAATTGAGGAATGAAAATCTAAAAAACGGTTAACAATGCCATCGATCCGACCGGGGATAAACCTGGTGCGTTTTTCATTTCAGCCTTTGTGGCCCGGCGGCTCATGGCCACCGTTAGCGCACAACAAGAAGAGATGAAAATGGATTGGCTGAATATCCCAAACATTATCTCGTTTATTATGGCACTTATCGCTGTAATTGCGCTGGTCGTTCAGAACCGTGCAGCCGCGAAGCAGGTAAAACTCCAGAATTTCATCGAGTACACTAACCGATATCAGGACATTATTCCAGGAGAAAGGGACATCCTATATTGTTTTTGTCAAGAGAAAAAGTAAGAAAAAATAAAATCTTTAAAAACAACGAGTTGAAAAAAGGTCCTCTTTTTCGGAACACCTCTCCTTCTGAATCCGCTCATGGAT
>JBEKDJ010000527.1:0-2790 GCA_050014415.1 Thermodesulfobacteriota bacterium
GAGGGTTAGGAAGCTAAAGAAGGCTTGAAAGTAAATCCATTGATCGACGTTAGATGACGAGAGTAAGGGGTCTTATCGTATTTTTTTCTGTACGAATCGGATTCCGTATTTGCTACAATAATCCTCTATCTCTTTTGGGATATCCTTATAGATGATTCTACAATTGCAGAATCAAGGACAAAGATGTGAACACCTACCTACCTCAGGGCGAGTGGTTTCCACCATCCCCGAGAGGGACACAAAAGGGGAAGGGTGACAAACACGGGCGAGAGGGAGCCACCTGCCCATGGGGCGTTTCATCCGATCCCAAGTGTCCCTCGAATCCCTTCTTCAGTTCTGCCAACAAAAGTTTCCTAACCCGTGTGCCGCGTGTTCGAGTCACGCCAGGGGCGCCAAGTAAATCCAAGAATTTGGCCACCTTGATCACTGGCTCTTCTTCCTCCGGTTTCCTTTTCGCTGTCCGTTGTTCCGGTAATCCAGCCCTCAAAACCGACTTCCCAATTCCATAGGAGCAGTGCTTTATTAGGGTTTCTCCATGAGGACTGGAATAGAACCTGTTTCCGATTCATTATCCTATGATTCCTTGAGTCAATAACAAACCCCCGTAACCACTCTTCGACTCAGGCGGATCTGTTTCAACCTTGTTTCCAATAGATACAGATTGATCCGTGTCTTCCGTGAAGTCGAAACCAGAATCTTATCATATCTCGTTTACATGTAAATTTAAATACTTACGCATCAAAGTTAAAGATATGTTTCAATGTTAATAGTCAGGCCATATTTAACTATTAGATTCAAGTAGATTTTCCATAGATCAACATTCTGAATTGCTTTCAGCCTTGGACTGCCACCATATAGCCAAGAATCCCTAATTATTCTTCTTGAAATCAGTAGACTTACACGATCTCCCTTCTTGAAGGCACGGATGAAGCTTGATGTGCTCATGGTTCTTTATCTTCATCTTCGAACATTTTCGAAGATTTTTATTGACATTCATTTTTGCATTCTCTATAATCTTTCAGTTAGGTTCACCACAATTATTCATAATGATGCAATAGTGTGCAATTCATATGGTCAACCAAAGGTTGAGGCAGCGTATTACCATAAGTCTTGACAAAGAGGCATTGGAAACTATCTCCTCCATTGCTTCCGAAAATGACGTTTCAATAGCCCGGGTCATCCGATACGCAGTGGACAGCTTGCTGAAAGAATGGAAAGAAGGCCATCAAGATCAACTTCAACTTATTCTTCCTTTAAGCAGCAAAAGGAGGTGACGGCGGCGTGATAAGTTCAGTGAGAGCCTTAGAAAGAAATGCTCTCGCGATGGAAGCGGGGGGGGGACCGGAGCTTCTCAAGAAAGAGGAGGCTACGACAAGAAGCCGGAAGCATGTTGAAATGGCATCTGAATGGTTAAGGAGGAAAAGAAGCGAGAGCCAATTTTGCCCCTCGAGTGGTCTTGGGGAAGGTGGGGTTTTCAAAGACAGAGAACCGAATGAAGGGAATTGGCAACACCTTGAATGGGCATGTGAATGGTTGAGGAGAAGAGAGAAAACAGTGCCGCCGGTTCATAAGCAACGAATCTCGTGGGAACCCGTATCCGAAGCCACCAGCTATGTGCTGTATGTAAGCAGAGATAGAAAGGCTTTTGAGCCCACTAAATTCTTGCGGGAGAATACTCCTGGGATAATCTCCAAGCGAGTCGGGGGGAAGACAGAGTTGATCATACCAGATGAGTGGCCTGAATTCCCCATGGAGTTGGGATTTTACCATATCCGGATCATTGCCCAAGACCGCGCGGGGAATGAAAAGGGTCCTTTCTTATCGATGGGGCTATTCAGATTCCTTCGACCGCCTGCCCCGGTGAAAGGCGGGATCGAGATTCTCTGACTGAAATGAATTGATTCATCACAGGAAAGGTCCTCCAGGCTCCATCAGAAACCGTTCGAAGCATTCTTGCCGTTGCAGGTGAGCTGGTGTCGGAACCATACGATAAACGAAAGTACAGTGGTAATTTCGGGCCATCAGACTGCCAGGACCTGGAAGAGGGTAGGGTGAGGCTTCATTCATTTCAATTCTATGACAAAAATTACTCTTTCTTTGTTCTCAGCGAGATGCGGGGTCCTCGACAGATCCTTTAAGAATCAACTAGTTCAGCCTTCATACATTTTCTTGGCACTAGAATTGCTTACCAGCAAATCAGTTTCTTTGACGACAAGGGTCGAAAGGAGGTACTGTCTCATGAAGCAGATCGTGTTTGTTGTGGTTTGTCTTTTTTTTGTGGTTGGCGCGACGTTTGTTGGTGCAGCCCAGGTGAACATCAACATTAACGTTCCCCCTCCCCCGCCTCTGGAATTTGCAGCAGAGCCTGATGTGGTGGTAGTTCCCAGTGGAACAAGCGATGTCTATCTGGTACCGGACACAGTAGGTCTCTATTTCTATGGAGGCTACTGGTATCGCTTCTACGGAGATCACTGGTTCAGGGCTTCTCTTTACAGCGGACCCTGGATAGGCGTTGGGCTATCTCTTGTCCCCTCGGCCGTCGTAGTGATACCACCCGATTATGTTCTCGGTGTGCCGCCAGGATATCATCGAATACACTACGGTGACTTCCATGGCCACTGGAGGGATTGGGGTCGTAATCACTACTGGAACAGGCATGATTGGTATAGGGATCATTCCCATCATCATTGGGGTGGTCGAGATTTCCACAGGCCGCCACCAGGTCATCATGGCGATGTCCATCATGGCGGAGAAGTCCATCGAAAGACAGAATCCCACCATGGCGGAGAG
>JBEKDJ010000528.1:0-3130 GCA_050014415.1 Thermodesulfobacteriota bacterium
TTCTTTCCTTATTTCAGAGACGATTGCAGGACCAGAAGCGGGATATGCAAGTGTAAAATAATGGAAGAACTTTCCGTCCCTGGGGACATCAAGATTCTTGTCGGCGATGGGCGCTCTGATTTTTGTCTCACAGGCAAAGCGGATCTGACCTTTGCCAAATCAGACCTTTTGGATTTTTGCCGAGTCGAAAAGATCCCTCATATCGAACATAGGGGATTTGGAAACATCATTGTTTGGTTGAAAAATCAAATACGGCAAGAGCGTTTTCTATCTCAAAGGGCTTTCGTCCGTCATGGGCTAAGGGGAGCCCGGAATGGTTAAAGACGAAGAACTGATCAAGAAAGATTCTATCTATTGCTCCTATGGGGACACCGTCCACTATGCGGACCCCCCAAAGATCTTTAGGAGATGTGAAGGCAGCTTTCTGTATGACAGCCTGGACATCCCCTACCTTGACCTCCAGATGTGGTACTCTGCTGCGAGCTTTGGATAGCTTCTTGCAGAAAGAATCTGTCTTGCCAATGCTGAGAGATTCAGGGAAAAAGGCAGAATCCATTTCAACATCGGCGGTGCCCAGGCGATTGAAGATGCCCTGAAGCTGGTGCGAAATGTAAAGAGGAAGAATCTAATGTTTGCCTTCATGGGAGGTTATCATGGGCGGACGCTGGGGGCTTCTGCAATCACTTCGAGTTATCGTTACAGGAGGAGGTACGGCCATTTCTCAGACCGAGCGCAGTTTGTTCCTTACCCCTATTGCTTCCGGTGTTATTATGGGAAGAAGCGGGAGGATTGTGACTTCTACTGCATTTTACAGTTTGAAAGACTCTTTGAAACAGAATATTACTCCGTCATCGATACAAAGGCAAAAGAGTCCGAGTATGGGGCCTTTTTCGTAGAGCCCATCCAAGCGACTGGGGGTTATATTATACCACCTAAGGATTATTTTAAGAGATTTAAGAAAATCCTCGATGATTGGGGAATCTTGTTGGTCGATGATGAAATCCAGATGGGAGTTTATCGAACGGGAAAACTCTGGGCTATCGAGAATTTTGAGGTCAGCCCAGATATCATTGCTTTTGGAAAAGCATTAACCAATGGCCTCAACCCACTATCTGGAATTTGGGCCAAAGAAAATCTGATCAACCCTGCAATCTTCCCTCCCGGGTCGACCCATTCGACTTTTTCATCAAATCCACTGGGTACAAGCGTCGCTCTTGAGGTGATGGCGATGCTTGAAGAAGAAGATTATGAAAAGAGAGTCTCAGAAAACGGAGGTCATTTCCTCTCGTTACTTCGAGAGCTCAAGAAAGAACACCGGGAGATAGGAGATGTGGATGGCCTTGGGCTTGCCCTCAGGGTGGAAATCTGCAAATCAGACGGTTTTACTCCGGACAGGGAGTTGACAGAGAAGATATTTCTTGAAGGCTTGAAGGGCACCTTGCACTACAAAGGAACGAAATATGGACTGGTTCTGGACATCGGGGGGTATCATAAGAATGTCTTTACACTTGCCCCCTCGCTTCACATCACCAGAGGCGAAATGGAGATGGCCGTTGAGCTTTTTGACCAACTGATAAGCAATTGTAAAGGAGCATAGGAAGCTTCTCATGCCTGATCACAAGATAGACCTCCATGGCGGAAATCATTCAGTGCTGCTGATCCATGGTCTGACGGGAAGTCCTTTCGAGATGAAATACCTTGCCAGAAAACTGAACAAGGCGGGGTTCACCGTCAAAGGACCTTGCTTGGAGGGGCACTGTACGACGCTTGAAAAGCTCTCTAAGACTCATTGGAAGGATTGGTACCAGTCGGTCCGTGAAAACTTCACAGAGATGAAGAAATCCTATGATACAGTGTCCATCGTAGGTCTATGCATGGGAGCACTCCTCTCCCTTCACCTTGCTTATGAATTTGGCTCGGAAGTAGCAGCGGTCTCTCTGATTTCGACTACCCTTTTTTATGATGGCTGGAGCCTCCCCTGGTTTAAATTTCTGCTTCCCATCACTTATTACGCTCCATTTAGGTATGTTTATTCGTATTCAGAGACAGAGCCGTATGGGATAAAGAACAAAGCGTTAAGAGAGCGAATTATCAACCTTATGCAGAATGACTCAATTGCCTATACGAAGACCCCTGCCAGAAGTATGCATGAACTGTTCAAACTCATCCGAGAAGTAAAGAGGGAACTGCCTGCTATCACGACTCCGGCCCTGATCCTCCATTCCAGAGAGGACGACCTTACCAGCACGAAGAACCCAAATTATGTCCAGAACAAAATCGGCTCGAAGATTGTTCGGAAGGTTATTTTGGATGACAGTTACCACATGATGACAATCGATAACCAGAAGGACCGTGTGGCCGAAGAAACGATAGTTTTCTTTACAGAGCAAATACTGCCGGCCGTTCAGACTGCCAGGGTCGACGAACGTAATTCACCGGATAGCAAAGTTGACTGACCGTTTTATGGACCTTGGCCAACATGGGTACGGGCGGGATAGACAATGGGTCTTCTTCTAAAAGGAGGAAAAGATGTTTGGAGGAATTGGAATGCCGGAACTACTTGTCATTATGGTCATCGTCTTGATCATTTTCGGTGCTAATAAGCTCCCGCAGATCGGCGAAGGTCTTGGGAAGGGAATTCGAAACTTCAAAAGGAGCGTCAAAGAAAAAGGAGAGATGGATGTCCTTTCCCAAGGGACCGAAGAGCTCTCTGGAGAAAAAAAGGCAGATTCAAAAACCTTTGCGAATCATCCTTAATTGAATGAGAGTATCCTTTGGGATTTAATCGAAGGGAGGATTTATGTTCGACATCGGGTTGCCGGAATTGCTGGTCATCCTGGTGATTGCTTTGATTGTCTTTGGACCACAAAAACTCCCAGAACTCGGTAAGGCCCTCGGTAAAGCGATAAGGGAATTCAGAAAAACGACCGAAGAAGTGAAGGCAAGTTTTGAAGCCGAAACTAAGGAGTTGCAAGAGAGAGAAAGCACGATGCCTCATCAGGATCTTCCGACTGATCTGGTCATGTCAGTCTCTAATTCCATGGAAACCGCCGCTGGAACATCTGCGCCAACAGCGGTTTCAAACCCCTCAGAAAAATCATCTCCAGAAAAGACTCCAACCCCTACCCAT
>JBEKDJ010000529.1:0-2771 GCA_050014415.1 Thermodesulfobacteriota bacterium
TAGCCATTCCCAAGTCCCTTCCGTCCTCCCTTTTGATAAAGGGAGGAGATTAGAGTTTCTCTCTTTGAAAAAGGGGGGATGAAGGGGGATTGAATGGCGTTTCAAAGAGCTAAGGCGTAAGCAACAGACGAAGCATCAGATTATATTCTTCTTCTGAAAGGCAAAAAGCGATCATGTTACCCATGGGTAGTAAAATCTTCCTTCTATTGCTTATTGGCGTAACTCTATATTTATTTAGCCAAAGAGCCCATTTTCTTATTCGACTCCTTCAGCTGGGAAAACCCGAGAACAGGTTTGATCATTTGGGTAAAAGACTGACATACGCGCTGGGTCAGGTTCTTACCGAGCGCTGCACGCTCAAGAACGTTTCCAAAGGTGACTATGCGGGCATAGGGCATATGCTTCTATTCTATGGTTTTTCCCTCTTTCTCATCAGTTATGTTTTCCATATGGCCGAGGGGATTTATGAAAAGTTATCACCTGCAATTTTCGGCGTCGTGTTCAACAACCTATTTTTTCTGTTCCTCGATATTGCCGGATTGATCGTCATCACCGTGATCATCTGGGCGGCGATCCGGCGATACATCATCAAGCCTGACCGGCTGGAGCCCACACTTGAGGCAGGGATCATTCTGATGGTGGTCTTTTCTCTGATGTTAATGAATTATGTAGTGGAAGGCTTCAGGCTCCTGATCGGAACAAGACCTTTTGCGGATTGGTCCTTTGTTGGAATAGCTTTTTCACGTCTCTTTGAGGGGTTGGGGTTGAAAGAAAGAAGTTCTATCTTCTTTTGGACCTTCTGGTGGTTGCACCTCATGGTCGTATTCGGATTCAGTATTTATGTTCTTTATTCTAAACACCTTCACATTCTGGCTTCTACTTTCAATCTCTTTTTCCGGCCCATGGAACCCAGGGGAACGCTTCATCCCATTCAGAATCTCGAAAAGGGTAAAGATTTGGGAGTCTCTAAGATTGATGGATTTACTTGGAAACAGTTGCTCGATCTCTATGCATGTACAGAATGCGGGCGTTGCACGGCGAACTGTCCAGCCAGTATCAGTGGAAAACCTCTGAAGCCCAGAGATATCATTCACAATCTCAAGGTCCATCTCCTTACCTCTGGGAATGATTTGCTCCTTAAGACAAATCAGGGGGTGCAAAGCAGGGCCGTTAAGCAACCGGTCATCGTGGGCCAGGTAGTCACAGAAGACGAGCTCTGGGCCTGTACAACCTGTCATGCCTGCATCGAAGTCTGCCCGGTCGACATTGAACATGTCGAAAGAATTGTCGACTTTCGCAGGAACTTGGTGATGGAACAGGCGAAGTTTCCTTCAGAAGTCAGATCCGTTTTCAGAAATCTTGAGATTTATGGGGATACCCACGGAAAGGGCCCATCCTTTAGAATAGATTGGGCGGCGGGGCTCCCAGTTAAGAAAGCCAAAGAGGATTCCAATTCTGAGGTCCTCTACTGGGCCGGATGCGAAGGCTCATTCCATGATCGAAATAAAGAGGTCTCAAGAGTGATCGTGAAAATGATTCAGGAGGCAGGCGTGTCTGTAGGAATACTGGGAAAGGATGAAGTGTGCTGTGGCGATCCCGCAAGACGGGTGGGCAACGAATATCTCTTCCGAGAACTGGCTCTAAGGAACATTGAGATCTTGAATCGCTACGGTGCAAGAAAGATCATTACCTACTGTCCTCATTGTTATCACACACTGAAGAATGAATACCCTCAGTTCGGTGGTCATTTTGACGTGGTGCATTATAGTGTCTACATCAATGAACTCCTCCGCCAGGAAAGACTGAAAGTCAAGCGGTCCCTGGAAGGCAGGGTCACGTTTCACGATCCTTGCTATCTCGGCAGGGTCAATGGAATCTATGATGCTCCGAGAGAAATACTGCAGCGAATACCGGCTTTAGAGTCCAAGGAAATGAACCTTTCAAAAGAAAAGAGCTTTTGCTGTGGGGCGGGTGGGGGTAGGATGTGGATGCATGAGCATCTTGGAGAGAGAATCAATAACATACGTACAAAAGACGTGGTCGATGCGGGGGTCGACTGGGTGGCTACCTCATGTCCCTACTGCCTAACTATGATTGAAGATGGGATAAAGGGTCGAGAGACGAAAGAGCAAGTAAGCGTGCTGGATCTTTCAGAGATCCTTTATCGGTCTATTCAGTGAGTGGTTCCATCTTTAAGAATCAGGTTCACCGCAAAGGCGCGAAGCACGCAAAGGGAGATATCTTATGATCCAATCGGGAGACGGCGATTGGATCATAAACACCATCGCTTCGCGAATAGAATTGCGGTTCTTTTTGACGGCTATGGTCCAGGTGAGCATTCCTGCTTTAAAGGACAGAAGCCTTTTTATTTGGCGGTATCTCCCGCCAAATAAAGAATTGCTTCTTTGCGTCCTTTGCGTCTCGGCGGTGAAAATATCTATTTTGGACAAGAATGGAGTGAGTGCGAAACGTGAAGATTGTTGTGTGTATTAAACAGATCCATTATATTTATGCTCGAACTGGAAGAGATCCTCAAACCCATTTCATCGCAGATGAGGATAGGATCGACATGGTCAATCCTTATGACGAGCTCGCGGTGGAGGAAGCCATCCGGATCAAAGAAAAACTGGGGGATGGCGAAGTCATCCTGATCACGCTCGGAGATCTCATCGCTGAGAAGGCATTGAAACGGTGTCTGGCCATGGGTGCAGATCGGCTGATTCAGATCAACGATTCTTCCTTTGGCAAGCTGGACCCATGGAGCTCATCAG
>JBEKDJ010000530.1:0-2756 GCA_050014415.1 Thermodesulfobacteriota bacterium
ATCATTACACCTACTCCATTGTGAGCGATGGAGATCTAATGGAAGGAGTTGCCTCAGAAGCTGCATCTTTGGCAGGTCACCTAAAGTTAGGAAAGGTGATCTACTTATATGATAATAACCATATTACCCTTGCAGCAGAGACGAGGCTCACGTTCACCGAGGATGTGGGCAAACGTTTTGAGGCCTATGGGTGGCACGTTCAGTCGGTAGAAAATGGAAACGACACCGAAGCCATTTCAAGGGCGATCACATCGGCCCGGAATGAAACATCTCGCCCATCCCTGATATCGGTGAGAACCCATATCGGTTATGGCAGCCCTCATAAGCAGGATACGTTTGAAGCCCATGGTTCTCCTCTCGGCCCTGAGGAGGTCACCGCTACGAAGAAGAACCTGGGTTGGCCTCTCGAGCCGAAGTTCTACGTCCCTGATGGAGCCCTTGCATTATTCAGAAATGCCTTGGATAGAGGACGGAAGCTTGAAATGGAGTGGAAAGCGAAATTGGAATCATATGGAAAGGCCTATCCTGAACAGATGGTCGAGTGGGATCAGATGATAAACGATAGACTCCCGCAAGGATGGGATAGGGATATCCCCGTCTTTCCTCCAAACCCAAAGGGGCTATCCACGCGGGTCGCTGGAGGCCAGGTGATGAATGCGATCGCACCCTATCTTCCCTCTCTCATCGGTGGTTCAGCAGACTTGGATCCTTCAACCCAAACCGTGCTCAAGGGCAAAGGTAATTATCAATGTCGAGGAACGGGTGATGAAACCCTCCAGGGCGCTGTATCCGGTCCATGGGGATATGAAGGAGCAAATATCGCCTTCGGTGTACGCGAGCATGGGATGGGAAGCATCATCAATGGAATAGCCCTTCATGGTGGATTGCTTCCCTTCGCAAGCACCTTTCTCATCTTCTCAGACTATATGCGGCCTAGCATCAGGCTTGCCGCCTTAATGAGACGTCATGTCGTTTACATCTTCACCCACGATTCCATTGCCCTTGGTGAAGATGGTCCGACGCACCAACCCATTGAGCAGCTCTCAAGTCTAAGGGCGATTCCTAACCTGACAGTGATCCGGCCTGCTGATGCAAATGAGACCGCAGTCGCATGGAAAATGGCGATGGAAGAGGGAGAGGGGCCGGTTGCCTTGATCTTGACCAGGCAGAATGTCCCGGTGATTGATCGAGACAAATTTGGCCCGGCCACAGGTCTTATCCGGGGGGGATATGTATTGGCCGATTCTGCCCCGACAAACCCAGAGATCATCATCATTGCAACCGGTTCAGAAGTTCATCCTTCTATTGAGGCTTATGAAGCACTCCTGGCTGAGGGTGTTCGCACCCGTGTCGTCAGCATGCCATCATGGGAAATCTTTGAAAGGCAGCCGGAAGATTATCGCCACCAGGTCTTACCTCCGGAAGTGACTGCCCGGATCTCCATCGAAGCAGGTGCTACTCACGGCTGGCACAAATATGTGGGTTTGGAAGGCAAAGTCATTGGCATCGACCGTTTTGGCGCTTCTGCACCAGGAGCAACCAACCTGAGGAATTTCGGCTTTAGCTCTGAAAACATAGTCGCTAAAGCAAGGCTTTTTTTGAATAAGAAGAAATAATACGAGCCGCTGGCTTGAGTGTTCAAGGATTCAATTCCGCCAAAGGCGGGACTGGCCTCTAAAGGAGTTTCATATGACCCATAACCGACTCATTCAACTCGATGAAATTGGGCAGAGTGTCTGGCTCGATAATCTGAGCAGAAGTCTGATCAACTCGGGCGAGCTCAAACGCCTGATCGACGAGGACGGGGTGAGAGGCATCACTTCCAATCCAACGATTTTCCAGAAAGCCATCTCAGGGAGTAGTGATTATGATACCTCCTTGCGAAGAATGCTCAGTCAAGGGATTCAGGATGAAAAAGAACTCTTCCTCGGTCTTGCCATTGAAGACATCTCCAGCGCAGCAAATACGTTATGGCCAGTCTATCATTCAACGAATGGTCTGGATGGATTCGTCAGCATCGAAGTCTCCCCTGACCTGGCCTATGAAGCAGATGCAACGATTGTAGAAGCAAGACGTCTTTTTACAACGATTGGCAAGAAAAACGTTCTTATAAAGGTCCCTGGGACTAAGCAGGGGCTTTCCGCGATCGAGCAGCTCTCCAGTGAGGGGGTCAATGTCAACGTCACGCTCCTCTTCTCTGTGAATCGGTATGAAGAGGTGGCTGAGGCTTATCTGCGGGGTCTTGAAAGAAGAACCCGCCTCGGCCAGCCTATCCACGAGATTACTTCTGTAGCGAGCTTTTTTGTCAGCCGCGTCGATACGCTCACCGATAAACTGCTCGAGAACCGCCTCACTTCGCCCGCTTCAAAGGCCGAAAAAGAGAAGATTGAGAATCTTCTCGGGAAGGCAGCAGTGGCAAACGCAAAGATCGCCTACAAGAGATACAAGGATATTTTCTCTAACAAGCGTTTCCTCGCCCTGAGAGAAAAAGGTGGCCAGATCCAAAGGCTACTCTGGGGAAGCACCGGAACAAAGAACACAAGCTATAGTGACATCAAATATGTTGAGGAGCTGATTGGTCCGGATAGCATTAACACGATGCCTGAGAAAACGATGATGGCTTTTAAGGATCATGGCCAAGCGAGGACAACCATTACGGATCACCTGGAAGAGGCAGAACGGATATTTGAAGACTTGAAGTCGGTCAACATCGACATCAACAGCGTGACAGAACAACTGGAGACGGAAGGTGTCAA
>JBEKDJ010000531.1:0-2727 GCA_050014415.1 Thermodesulfobacteriota bacterium
TTGCCCGGTAGCCCATGATTTGATTGGCGGTCCGTCCCGCTCCTCATACTTTTATCAGCGTGCCATGTTGGTCAGGTTCTGCCCCTCACCCGAACCTGAAGCTAACTGGGGAGCATTCTTGCTCAACCCGACCTTTTGAATAGGACGGTACGAGGGCACAACATCGTTTCTAGGTCGCAGAGAGTATTTCTCCTCTCTGTAATTCCGTCTCAGACGGGATTGAACCTCTATAAGTGTTTGGTGCAGAATCTCTTCTTGCACCCGATCAGAAACCAAAGCGGAATGGTTGCCAACTGGCAAAAGCCTCTTTTTCTCTTAGAACGAAATTTACTTACTTTTTCGTCCTGGATTTCTTTTCCCTATTGACAACGGGAGGCCTTATAAGGGTTAGGCTGCTCATATGCCCACAGACTCGTGTCCTTGCTTACAGATAACGTCCAATTGCTTGAATGGCATTCGCCACGCCTTCCTCAGATCGAATTTGTTGCCCCAGCTTGGCGGCCCGACTTTGCATCTTTTTGTTAACAATAGAATCCTGTATAGCGGAGGCCAATCGCTCAGCTGACAGTTTTCTATGCGGGATAGGCTTCGGTCCTGCACCGAGTTCCTCCACGCGCCAACCCCAGAAGTGCTGATCTCCAAAGAAGGGCACGATGATATTGGGAACGCCGGCGCGAAGACCGGCTCCTGTGGTACCCGCTCCTCCGTGATGAACGACTGCGGCCACTTGGAGAAACAGCCAACCAAATGGTGCCCAATCAATTTTGTATACGTAATCGGGCAAATCAGTATCTCCCAAGCCACCCCAGCCAGTTAGTAATAATCCTCGTTGTTGAGTTTGAGCCAACGCTTTCAGAATCATTGTGGTCACTTCTTCAGGGTTACGGCCCGTCATGCTCCCAAATCCTACAAAAACTGGAGCAGGTCCGGACTTAAGAAAATCAACCAGTGGAGCAGGTGGTTGCCAGTCAGTTGGTGCTTCAAGGAACCAGTATCCAGTGATATGGATTTCGTCTCCCCATTCCGGAGGTCTAGGGACGACACTAGGACTGAAACCATAGAAGCAGGGGGCGCGTTTTTTGAGCCACTCGTTGAGAGGATCTTTTACCGGGTAAGGGGGGAGATTCAGCGAATCCATTCGCCAGCGGTTAATCAAGGACCGCATGAACTGCCAAAATAGTTGACCACCCACGGAATAGGTTAACTGATTATAGATGCCTCCCAGGGAGGGAAGGGGCAAAGCTATCGCGCTTGGATAAGAACGGGTTGGATGGACATGTTGAAGGTATGCTGGGAAGGCGGGTATTTTGAGTTTCTCCGCAATGGAAGCTGCTGGAAGGGCTGCCAATGCCGGGAAAAGGATCAAATCACTATTTTCGGCGGCTCTCCAATAATCATCCAAGATTTGCCACATGACCGGTTTGGCTGCATCTATCATTCTTTTCATGAAGGTGAAAGGGTTTTTGTTCGCCTCCAACCATTTCTGACCTGCTTCCCCCTCCAAAGTACCACGCGGATCGCCTGAAATAAGAAAGAAATCCAATCCGGAATCGCGAATCATTGGTTCAAAACACGCGTGTGTGGCCAGGCGAATGTGATGACCTGCAGCCTTCAGGCCCATCCCTAATGCAACGTAGGGCTGAACATCCCCACGCGATCCAATAGTTAGTATCGTAATTCTCAAGGGGTGTCCCATTGTTAATGTCTCCTTTAAGCTTAACAATTATTATACTGCATTTTGTAATTTGTAAGAATCCTACCCATTCAAATACTTTTTGTCAATGAGAATCCAAGAACGTTTCGAGGTTCTTATATAGGAACCGCCCATTATAATCGGGTGTTTATCTCAACTTGGGAATTTCCTCAGAGTGAATAATTCGTTAAAGATGAAATGTTATATTGCGTTTTCATAATTCCTAAGGTCTATTATTCTGACCATTCATCATCGAAGATTTACGCTTGAAATATTGCATGGATTAGGTGCATACGGATCCGAAGAGTTCAGGAAGTAACAAGCAAAATTTGCCTCATTGATTTTTCAAGCCGAACCGATGCCCCGAATCAACGAGTTCACCTACCTATACGTAACAAAATTGATTGACCGTTAGAACGGCTAAGGGTCATTATCTATTCTGCTTTTTCTTGGAAAAGAAAAGGAGGAGGAGATATGACCAAGGGACAGCCGATCCCCGATGAGTCAATCGAAGTTGAAAAAGAAGAACTACGTGAAAAGCCTCTTTCACCAACCCCAATCGACAGCATCCTCCAGAAGCTCTCATGCACGGAGCTTCCCGCCAAGGAGGACTTCGAGCGCTACATGCGCCACAAGTGGCGCCTGAACCACAAGCCGAGGACTCTCGCCAGTTCCTTTACGTCCTTCATGCTCTTCCTGGATTTTTATGGAAAGTCGGGCAAGAGAGAGATCGAGAAAATTGAACGGGTTGATCTTGAGGGCTTCATCGAGCACGAGCAGAACCGGGGATTACGTATCTCCACGGTGCGTACGAGGCTGGCCTGCATAATCGCTTTTCTGCATTTTCTGATGGAGCAGGAGGTCATTCCTGGATCCCTTCTTAATCGGGGTATCAAGCTGAAGCTGCCGGACGTCCTGCCTCGGGCCATCAACCCCGCCGATGTGAGAAAGCTTCTCTCTGTGATTGACAACATCCGGGACCGGGCCCTGTTTCTTCTCCTTTTACGGACAGGGATACGGATCGGTGAGGCATT
>JBEKDJ010000532.1:0-2721 GCA_050014415.1 Thermodesulfobacteriota bacterium
CACGCACCCCACGGCTACATTGAGCACCAGTTCCTTTCGCCATTGACCAACAAACGGACTGATTGGTACGGCGGGGAATGGCGAAACAGGAAGCGATTCCTCATGGAAGTCATGGAGCAGATTCGTTATGCCTGCCCGGGTGCTATGGTGGGCGTCCGCATCAGCGCCGAAGAACACGTGGAAGGCGGTCTGACCCGAGAAGAAATGATTGATGTGGCAAAGGACCTGGAGGCCCGAGGGGCAGAATACATTAGTCTTTCAGACGGCGGCGGATATGAGGATGCAGCCCACCTCGTGGGCAGGGAAGGCGTGGCAGAGCACATTCCCGATGCCGGGGCCGACTTCAAAAAGGCGCTCAAAATCCCAGTTTTTGTAGCGTCTCAACATGATCCGGTCAAAGCCGATGCCAACATCGGGGCAGGGAAATTCGACGTCTCCGCTCTCGGACGCCAGCTTTTCATCGATCCGAATTACCCAAACAAAGTAATGGAGGGACGCATAGGCGAAATCAAACGGTGCACGAGATGTAATACCTGTCTCGTACGGTGTCTTTCCGGACTTCCCCCTGCCTGTCCCCTAAACCCGAATCTCGGCAGGGAGTATGGCCTCGACGAGTACAGAATAGGCCCGCGCCAGAAACATGAAGCGATCATGCCCAAGGCGGTAACGAATGCGCCGATGCCGGCCCTTGAGCGGCCCTGGTGGAAGAAGGAGATCCCCCTCATAGAGAAAGCGATCAGGCCCTTCCGGGGTCCCGGTCCGCAAAGATAGACACTTTCTCCCAAGGTTCCCTGTCCAGGAACCCCATAAGGGCTGATGGGTGTTGCAGAAAGTACAAGAAAAAATTCTACGGATACCTCTCACCCTAACCCTCTCCCCCCTGCCTACCGGCAGGCAGGTAAGGGGAGAGGGGAGATAACTTTTGACAAGATCGCCGATATTGAGAGGAGGAAATTGTGGCCACGAAATTCAATAAAGATGATTTCTTCAAGATTGATCCGGAAGCCCACCTGGTTGGAGATAGTAAGCCTTTCGAGTATTTTCCAGGCGTAAAGTTGTGGTGGCACTCAATTGCCGCCATCAAGCGACCCATGATGGTGGGAGTTCCGAAATCGTTTATGGAAGGAATCGAGCCTAATGAACTGCAGAAAGATGCTGATCCAGCCTCGTTGCTTGCGGCCATGGATAAGTATGGTGTGGATATTGCCTGTCTTCTCCCTGAATCGATGATGGATACCACGGGTTATACGGGCCGCTTCTGCAGTAACGGAGAAATGGCAAAGGTGGTTGAAGCAAACCCCAACCGTTTTTTGTATCAACCAAATATCTCACCAATCAAATATAAGGGCGTCAAAAACACTATATGGGAGCTCGAATACTGGGTGAAGGAAAAGGGCGCAAAGATCTTTAAATACTATCCTCCAGAAGATACCTACATAAATGATCCTGATCTCTGGCCTTTTTACAAGAAAGCTGAAGAGCTCTGTATCGTGCTCGACATTCATACCGGCTTCGGCTGGTGTGCACCGGGAAAATTCAGCAATGGTCTGCCAATGTATTTGGATGATGTGGCCCGCGACTTTCCAAATTTGAAGATTGTTGCCTTTCACATGGGATACCCTTATTGCGATGATCTAAACATGATAGCCATGGCACACAAGAATGTCTATATATGCATAAGCCTTGTAGTGACCTGGGCCGTTTCCTCTCCGCGCAAGTTTGCAAAGATTTTCGGTGAGGCCATGCGATGGGCCGGTCCCGACAAAATCATTTGGGGCAGCGACGATCCTGCTCTCCATCTGCAGATGGCATGCTCTGTCCGGGGATTCCGGGACTTCCAGATGCCAAAAGATCTTCAGGAGCAGTATGGATATCCGGAAGTTACCGACGAGGACAAACGGAAGATCTTTGGCCTAAACCTCGCAGGGCTTCTTGGCATCGACACGAGTAAGAGAAGGGTGAAGGGACTGTAGGAAAAGTGAAAGTCTGGAAGAATGGAATGGTGGAATAATGGAATAGTGGGTTTCAAAACCCATCTTCCATTATTCCAATGTTCCTGATCTCAAGGAGAAGAGGATGTACAAACTGGGTGACATACCGCGAAAAGGACATGCACTGCACCGCAACAGAACGGCCATGGTTTTCGAGGGCACTCGCATCACTTACGGTATGCTGGAGGACCGCGTCAATTGTCTGGCCAATGCCCTGATAGGTCTCGGTCTGCGAAAAGGGGGCCGTGTGACCATATTGGCAGAAAATACCTGGAAGTACATGGAAGTCTATTTCGGTGCAGCCAAGGCAGGACTAAGCGTCACCCCCCTTAATTTCAGGCTCTCGGATAAGGAGCTCACTTACATCGTCAATGATTGCGAGGCAACTGTTTTTTTTGTAGGGGATGGGCTGGAGGAACGCGGACAAACCTTGTTGAAGAGCCTGAAGGGTATCGAGCACTGCGTATTCCTGAACAGAAAGACCGACGGGATCGCCTATTATGAAGAACTCCTCGAATCCGCCTCCAATGCCGATCCCTTAATAGACGTAGATGAGAATGAGATGGCGATCCTCATGTATACCGGGGGAACCACAGGCCTCCCAAAGGGCGTGATGCTCTCTCACAGGAACCTGATGACTGCTCACTTCGGGCTCGCCCTCGGGAACTCCTTCACACGGAATGACGCCGTTTGCTTCTCTCTCCCCATGTTCCACGTTTCATTGTGGCCC
>JBEKDJ010000533.1:0-2712 GCA_050014415.1 Thermodesulfobacteriota bacterium
ATATGCCTCCATTAATAGAAGATAGAAAGAGAGATAGAATTTGGCGGTTTGTAACCCTTATCTTTATGTGTCAGGCCGGCGAAGTCTCACTTACTCAATATGGTTCTGACCTTTTGGTAGAGAGGGTCTGTAATGAAGCTCACTATTAAGGACAAGGATTTCCTGGAGAAGCTCAAGAACTTACTTGAGCAGAAGGAATTGAAAATCGACCTGAAGGAGGATGCGCTAAAGCGGTTTGTTTTACGCCAGAATTATGGAGGCAAGGTCGGGAAGGCTTTCGGTATGACCCGCCAGGGTGTTCGTTGGCGGTTCCATCACATAATGGAGATCTACATAAGCGCTTACGAGGCCATATACTTCCTCGAGAGCAATTTCGGTACTGAGCTCCGGTCCATGGCTTTGGAGATTGCCAGGGAACGGGTTGCCTTGCGTAAAAAGGCTAGTCAAAAGGGGTTTTTCGAAGGTTATCGACGACAAGCGGAAGACAAGGGCCAGAATCTGGGGGTAGGGCAAAAGTAAAGGGAATTGCCCTCCTAAAAAATCCATGTTGAAAGCTACTCATGGGATGAATAACCCCCTTCTGGCAGATGGGGTTTGCCGTTGAACCTACATGCTTGCGCACCACCACCACGGAATCGCAGGGTTTTTTGACAATCGCTTTTTACTCCCAATGACCTTAATTTTGGCTGAAAAATTTTAACACCAACAAAAAATGGGTACCCCCCTTCAAATGCCCTGTTTCCTACAAAAAGGGTAGGGTGAAAGAATATGCCTGGAACAAAGATTGAGTTCAACTCCAATAAGATTACCCGTATTCAGGGATTGGATGAGCTGGCAGCACTATTATTTTCACGGAATAGGGCTCAACAAAAGATTTTTTTGGCAATCTTCATAGAGGTTAAGTATGCCAAAGGAGAGTTTGTTCCCTTCTTAAAGCCCCTATGTGATAGGTATGGTTTTAGTCCGAGGATGCTGGAAACTGTAAGATCTAAGATGCGGAGGCTCGGATTAATAGATCATGTCTGTAGGTTTAATAAGTCTCAGGGATATCGGGAGGGATGGGTATTATCCACCCGATTCAACCATGCCCTGACAAGGTTAGTAGAACTTACCAAGGGTTTCAGAGAAAGGAAGGATGTATTGCAAGAGCATAAAGACCGAGACTTGTTTAGATATCTATAGCCTTTTCTATTCTTCTCCTCATAATTTTGTCTTTCCAATACCCATGTTGAGTTATGGAAGGATCTCCCCTACCCCGCTGTTTCCCCGTTTCCAAACTCTTTCTCGGCAAGAGAGTCTGGATTGAGTACAAGGTATTCGTATGCTTTCGATAAGACCAAAATGGCTCTCGGGAGATCATTAGTATCCAGGCTGTATGTTGTCTTCCATCCTTGCTGGCTTTTGTATCTCTTCTGGAAAGCGACTTTTTTGATTTTTATCGTTTTTCCGCTTTGTTGAATCTCGTTTTCGAAGATGGAGGCCTCGATTCCTCCGCACATGAACTTTTTTTCTGGTTTTGGCATGCAGATCACCTCGTTAGGTACCGGAAATATGTTTAAATATTTAATCCTTCGTATTTTATACCACAAAGAAATTAGGAGATTTCGTCCCCAAAATTCCCGTTCCAAAAATTCTCGAATGCATCGTCAATCGCCGCTGTACATTTGGGGCAAAACCCATACTCCTCCATAGGGACGTCCAAAAGACAAGAGGCTTCCCTCTCGTCCAACATTTTGTCTACCTTAGCGGCGCACTCATGGCAGAGGATGTCCCAGACCATTGATTCCTCCTCGCCTCTGACCTCAGCACTCCTTATGCACATTCAGACCACCTCTTAAATAAAATACTCAATTTCGAAATCATTTAGGTTGATGAAGTCATGGGGGTTCTGAACATTCCTGAGCTGCCCCAGGCGTTCATCAAGGAACCACAGCTTTCGTTCGTAGCGAACGACGGGAAGCATTTTCACTCCGTCTCCGCACTTTCTCTGTACCTTCCTAATGCGGCCCACCATTGTATGGTCGTTACCAAGCATTCACACCACCTCATCTCGTTTTTGGAAGACTTCTTCCTGCTTTATGGGAAGAAGTCGACAAAATGGAATTTATTATAAGGACAGCTCAACCATCATGAGAAGAGTATTTTTGCCAGATGGTTTTGGCATCAAAGATTCCGTAATTAAGCTTAACAATTTTTGGGATTATCTCTGATCTCTTTTCCCTGTCTGTAACCTTGTTAAGTCTGTTCACGAGTTCGAGTATGGGAACTCTGAACTCATTCTCTATGATGCTCTTGTACCTCTTATAAATGTTGTCTCTTCCCTCTGCCTGGCTGATGCAGGAGTGCAGGATTGCCATGTCTTTGATTTGCTCAAGGACTTTCTTGTTTCGGTAGCCATATTTGTCGAAAGGCTTCTTGTCCTTCTGAAAGTCATGCGTGTTAAATGCACTTTCCATGAATTCCTGATGGTTTGAAAACCAGAAGTCGTTTTCTCTTGGTTCGGTGGGGATTTGGAGGAGTAGCTCGAAGTCTCTTAGCAGGTAGCACCTAATAAATTCCTTACTGTCCTCTATCTCTTCTTCTAGCATGTCTCGCCACGGGTCGTTTTTCCTAATGACCTTAAGGGCCAAGGTTCTCTGGTGGCTCTCTTCTTCTACCCACTTGCTTACTGTTTGACTGATTGCTGATTTCATTTCCATTCACCTCCATCAA
>JBEKDJ010000534.1:0-5012 GCA_050014415.1 Thermodesulfobacteriota bacterium
ACTGTCCGGCCGTTCAAGAGCTTTTCCATATCCAATGCCACTTCTGTGCCTGGTGGTACTACCCCAAGGAATCCACAAACCCCACAGCGGGGTCCACCGCGAACCAGGGAATCCACAGCCTGTCGTAGCACCTTGGGATTGCCGACGCACTCCAAAGTGTAGTCTGCACCCTCACCCGTAATGTCTTGGATTGCAGTAACCGGATCCACCTTGCCGGAATTGATAGTATGCGTGGCGCCGAATTTTTTAGCCATCTCCAGGCGGTCAGAAATAATATCCACGGCAATAATGGGGGTGCAACCGCACACGATCGCTGCCAGAATAGCGCTCATCCCCACCGGACCAACACCAAATACCGCGATGGAAGCCCCAGCTATAGGGTGAAGCGAGATCATGACCGCGCCTGCGCCGGTTCGGATGCCACAGCCCAAGGGGCCGAGGATCTCAATGGGGACATCTTCTCTCACCTTTACGACGTTCCGTTCGTTGGCCAACGCAAAATTGGCAAAGGAGGATTGGCCGAAAAAAGAACCGTGGATGACTTGATTCCCCTTTCGCAAGGTCGTTGTACCGTCAGGTCGGGCACCGCTGAAATTGAGAGGGAAGAAACTTACGCAATAGGGATCATTGCCTGACCTGCATGAGATACATGCCCTACAGGCATCCCAACCCAACACCACGTGATCACCCGGTTTGACCTTAGTCACCTGTTTCCCCACCTTTTCAACAACACCAGCCCCTTCGTGTCCGAAGACACTCGGGGGCGATGGGATCGGTAAATGCCCGTCCCTGGCAGCCAGATCCGTGTGGCAAATCCCGGAGCCTACAATACGCACCAATACCTCGTCATCTCTTGGCTCGTCGAGCTCGATATCTTCGATTCTAAAGGGACCTGACTTGTCGTACACTACAGCGGCTTTGATTTTCATTTGAACCTCCTTAGACGCCTAGAATTGCATGCTTGCACGATATGCATTCCTCTTGTTGACCAGAAAAGCTGTGAATACACTCAAGAGGACCAAAACTTCCTCCCGCCCCCACGTTAGAGGTGAAGCCTTCTGGGGTGCGGGGTAAAGATTTGCAGGCACACCCGGCTGCCTTTTCAATGCAACATCGGGGTGATTACAACCTCAGCCTGCTAAGTATTATTTATAAACACCATATTCTTTTGTAAAATCGATCATGGCATGCACGGTCTCCGGTCTTCCTTCATCCATGGCAGTACCGAAGGACATGATGTAGCCACCGCCTTTGCCCACAACATCAATGAGTTTCTTGCAGTACTCTTTTACTTCTTCGGGCGTTCCGGCTAGTAGCATGCCCGCTGGAACGTTTCCGCCCATGCAGAGCCTATCCCCGATGACTTTCTTAGCTTTAACCATGTCGGTACGATCAAATAGCAAGACCGTTGATCCTTTGGAAAGCTCCTTCAGGTATGGAAGCCTTGAATTATACCCTCCTTCGCAGAATAGAATGGATACACAACCTTCATTTTCAAATGCGAGCATAACTTCCTTGAGGGATGGCCAGTAAAATTTCTTAAACTGCTCGTCGGACATGAACCCATCAGCACCCTTGTGAAGCACAAATAGTACGAATGGAACCTTTGTCATATTCACCGCGGTCATTCCCTGCCTTATCATCATAGGAATAATGACCTCAATGGCTTTTAAAACCGTGTCCGGCCGCCTGTACATGTCCACCATTATTCCCCGGCTGCCTCTCAGGGTATCCGCAAGCACATCAAATGGAGCCTTAACAAGGCCGCCTATCACGGAGGGAAAACCCATGGCCTTTGTTTCCATATCAAAAGCTCCCATCTTTTGTATCCATACCATTGCCTCGTTGCCAGCTTCTATCATTGCTTTCAATGCATTCTGAACCGGCGGAATACCAAAGGGAACCATCCCTCCGAAAACGTTTACTATTTCCCATATATCCGTAAAAGGAGGTATTTGCTTTAAGGGTTCCAGTGCTCCGAAAACCCGTGGGAAATAAGTTCTTAGCCAAAAATCCGAAGGGTCATTAATAAAAGCTTGATATTCTTCAGGCAGCATATATTCCTTTTCATCGGCTTGATAACCCGAATTTTCAGATATACCGTGTCCGGGCCATTTGTATAGTTTGTAGTCGAGGATATCAAGAATTTTTCCTGAGCCAATATATGCACCTCCACTGTAATCAGGTTTAAAATCTAGCAGATATTTCTTATGCACAGAGACCAATTTATCATAGTCGTACATGGCTTCATACGGTGTTACTCCATACATGTGTGTCTGCATGAAAGTACCGTTAGCCATCACCGGTACTCTATCAGGAATTTTTTCCATTAAAGCGACGTTTTTGAATCGAATCATTGCAGCTTTATAGGCGGCTTCAGCTTCCTTGCTTTGAAAATTAATGCCTTCGGTAGAAAGCCATTCTTGAAATCTCCTTTTTTCTTTTGCCGTCATCTCTCCCCATTTCTTCTCCATGTTCCTTACCCCCCTATCCAGCCTTTGGACAATTTAACAGCCGCCATGGCGTCTTTTCCAAAGGCGTCCGCCCCTGTAAAGCTTCTTACTTGATCGTCAATCTGGCCGCCCCCAATCATGATCTTTACCTTGTCCCGGAGTCCAGCCTTCTTGATTGCCTCTACGGTGTCTTTCATGGATTGAAAAGCTAAGGTCAAGAAACCACTTAATCCAACCACCTTGCTGCCGGTTTCTTTAATCTTATCTACGAATTTCTGCACCGGCACATCTATGCCCAAATCAAAAACCTCAAACCCATTGACATCGAGCATAAAGACGACAATATCCTTCCCAATGTCATGGATATCACCAGCAACCGTGCCTATAATAACTTTACCGAGACGCTTAACCTCCGCTCCCTTGGATATCTTCGGCTTCACCATGTCGGTTATGCTCTTCAGTATCTCACCGGAGTAGACTAGATCGGGGATGAAATATTGGCCATCGGAAAAACGCTTGCCCACGATTTCTACAGCACGTTTGGCATCATCGAGAATCTTCATCGCCTCTTCACCAGCACTCAGTCTATCTTCAACAATCTTAAGAGCCTCTTTTTCCTTTAAATCAGCTAATGCCTTTATGAGATCTTTAGCCATCTTCCTTTACCTCCTTGATCTATATTGGGATTTTAATCCGGCAGCGTTCATAAATTGATTGACCTCATTTGGCACCTTCTCTATTCTATTTTTCTCACTCTTCTCGACCTTGAGGCCTTCCCACCATCTCCTGAGAAGGCGCATCAACAACCTAAAGCCCTTAGGCTTGTTTCACCTAAAACGTTAGCTCCAATGATAGCGCCTAAAACCAGTTCAGGACAGACTTAAAAATAAGAGTGATGAGGGGTCAGCCCTTCCGTGCAAGCAACTTTGGCAGCCTTTGTTAGATTCTCCGATTAAAACCCCAGCCCGTTAAGCATCTATTTATACACACCATATTCCCTGGTGAAGTCAACCATCGCCTTAATATTCTCCGGCTTTGCCTCATCAAAGAACGCACCATTGCCCATGATAAAACCACCCCCCTTGCCAGCCGTATCGATGAGTTTCTTGCAGTAAGCTTTCACTTCATCGGGTTTGCCTAAGTTCAACATGGAGGAGGGCACGTTACCGAGAAGGCACGCATTCTTACCCAATGTCTCCTTGACCTTTGACATATCTGACTGGTCAACCATCCATATCGTCTTGCCTTTCGGTATGTCTTGGATAACTTTCAGACGCGAGCCCCAATGCCCCTCAAGCGCAGGGAATGGTATGCATCCTCCCTCGATGAGAGCCCCTATGACTGTTTTAAGGGTAGGCCAGTAGAATTTCTTGAATTGCTCATCGGACAGGAAGCCATCGGCACCTTTATGGAGCGGTATGAATATCAAGGGATTCCCGGTTTGCTGCATCGCGCTTATTCCCATACTGATCATGATAGGGACCAGTGCCTCCATGGCCTTAAGAAGCTTATCGGGCTGCCGGTACATATCCACCATTATCCCTCGAGTGCCCCTGAGGGTGTCGCCGATTACATCATATGGCGCCTTGGTAAATCCGCCAAGGATATTCGCAAATCCCGATGTTGTCAGCTCACCATTTGAACCACCTATAGCCATCGCCCATTTCAGGGCTTCAGCCCCTGCCTCAAAAAGGGCCTTATAGGTGCCCTGAACAGGAGGTAGTGCATAGGGTATAAAATTAAAAGCAAGCCCATACATTTCGAGTATGCCGGTGAGCGGAGGGAGCATCTGGAACCCCTGCAGTGCTCCGAAAACGCGCGGTAGATAGAAATTCCTGAAGTAAAACGAGGGGTCCATCAACAAGAGATCATATTCTTCCGGCTTCATGTATTCGCCTTCAAGGCACTGGTAAGAGTGTCCAGGCGGGACCCCATGCCCCGGCCAGGCATAGAGCTTGTAGTCAAGAATCTCATAGAACTTTCCCGGCCCCGCCTGCGCAGCGCCTATATGCAAATCCGGTTTGAATTCCAACATGAATTTCTTAAAGGCCGCGACGCATTTGTCGTAGTCATACATGGCCTCTTGAATGGTTATCCCGGCATTTATAAAAGGGAACATACTCGGAAATAGAGCAATAGGTACTCTGTCCGGAGTCTTTTTTAGCTGAACGGCATCCTTGATCCTGGTTATGGTTGCTTTATAGTTAGCCTCGGCTTCCTTGCTTTGGAATTTAAGGTCATTCCCCTGAGGATCTTTCGGATTAAGCAACTTTTGAAACTGCGCCTCCTGCTTTTCATCTGGTGACATCTCTTCCCATTTCTTTTCCATTGTCTTAACCTCCTATCCAGCCTTTGGTCAATTTGACGGCCTCCATCGCATCCTTCCCATAGGCGTCTGCCCCTGTGAAGCTCTTCACCTGCTCGTCAATCTGGCCGCCCCCGATCATGATCTTTACCTTGTCCCGGAGTCCGGCTTTCTTGATCGCCTCTACAGTGTCCTTCATGGATTGAAAAGCCAAGGTCAGGAACCCGCTTAATCCAACCACCGTACTACCGGTA
>JBEKDJ010000535.1:0-2704 GCA_050014415.1 Thermodesulfobacteriota bacterium
TGGTTTGTTGGGACAGTAATCTATCCAATCTTTGGCAACTGGGTGTGGGGTGGAGGATGGTTAGCCATGCTTGGGAAAAACCTAGGCCTCGGCCACGGTCATGTCGACTTTGCCGGTTCCTCGGTAGTGCATATGACAGGAGGCGTCATTTCCCTGGTTGGCGCCTATCTGGTCGGTCCTCGGAATGGGAAGTTCAACCGCGACGGAAGTCCTAACCCTATTCCTGGACACAACATCCCCATGGCCGTTATTGGCACGTTCATCCTGGCTTTCGGATGGTTTGGATTCAATGCCGGCTCAACGCTATCGGGCACGGATCTGAGGATAGGTGTCATTGCTACTAACACCATGCTAGCCTCTGCCGCAGGAGCCGTCGCAGCCACCCTCTGGATGTGGGTTCTGCGATTTAAGAAACCCGATCCCAGTATGATGTGCAATGGAATGCTCGCCGGATTAGTGGCGATCACTGCTCCCTGCGCATTTGTCAACTCTATCAGCGCCTGCATCATTGGGTTAATCGCAGGCGTGCTCGTAGTCGAAGCAGCCCTCTTTATTGAAAGAAAACTGAAGGTGGATGATCCTGTGGGAGCCATTGCCGTGCATGGATTTAATGGTGCTTGGGGCTGTCTCGCCCTGGGGCTGTTTGCGGACGGTTCTTATGGCGACGGTTGGAATAACGTGTCTGGAACGGTCAAAGGCCTCTTTTACGGCGATCCATCTCAATTTCTCGCTCAATGTATGGGAGTGGCAGCCAACTTTGTATATGTAGGTCTGATATCTCTGATCGTTTTCAAGCTGATCGATCTCCTGGTAGGCAACCGGGTCGATGCAGAAACGGAAATGGACGGCCTCGACATTCCTGAGATGGGAATCCCTGGGTACAGTGGAGTTCACCTCGACAAAGCTTCAGAAACACCTATCTCGAGGTAGGGGACATAATGGTAGTGTATCTATCCTCTGAGGACAATCCTTTCACCCTTTTCCTAAAGAGAAGGGCGAAAGGAAAGCGGTGAAATTGGAAGAAGGAGAGAAAAAATGAAAAAGAGATTATTAGACCTGGATATGGCGGTTTTGATAATATTTACATTTGTAATTAACGCGGGCGCTGAAGAAGCAAACCCGGAGGCGAAACCTGAGGTAAAAGCCGAGATAAAACTAGAGCCGAAGCCTACCTTGAGTCCGGAAAATATAAAGAATCTACTCAACGGAATCAAGGACTACCTCGGCCTGAGCATCTATCTACAGGGCGGATATACCTTTAACTTTAGAAACCCTGACTCGGGGACAAACGGGCAGAGGATTTTCGACCAGAAGGCAAATTCGTTTCTTATCGATCTTGCCCAGATACAGTTTTTGAAGGATGCACCGGTGGGGGGACTTGGGTATAAACTGAAAGTCTCATTTGGCGAGACGGCAAAGTTGATTCATTCAGCGGGTCTTGGGGATTCTAAGGACGTGGTAGATCTTACTGAGGCATATGTCAATTATGTCGCGCCCCTGGGTAGCGGCATCAAACTGCAATTCGGAAAATTTGTTACCTACCACGGCGCTGAGGTGATCGAGGCAAGGGATGATTTCAATTATTCCCGTTCATTTCTTTTTAACTATGCGATACCTTTTACCCACACAGGCTTCATGGCGGGCTATACCTTCTCAAAAGCCTTCAGTGCCAATGTCTACGTTGTCAACGGGTGGGATGTCACGAACGACAATAACAAAGGCAAGACATTTGGAACGAGCTTCGTATTGACACCTGTCGAGGCATTTTCAATGAATTTCGGCTTCATGTACGGGCCCGAAGAATCACACAATAGTACGTATTACAGGTTTCTCTTTGATTGGGTTGGAACGTTCAAGGCCACAAAGAATCTGACGTTTGTGGGAATACCGATTATGCGAATGAAGAAAAGGACCCGCTCAGCGGCGGTAGGAATTCCAGGTGGTACGGAGTTGCGGGTTACGCAAAGTATGACTTTACGGACTGGTTCAGCACAACCATCAGGGCGGAATGTTTCGACGACAAAGACGGTGTGAGGACAGGGATTGCCCAGAAGGTGAAGGAGATAACGATTACGCCCGAATTCAAGATAGTGAAAAACCTCCTTTTAAGGCCAGAGTGCAGGCACGGCTGGTCTAACAAGGACGGCTTTGATTCACAACACACGACATTCAGTAAGAAGACCCAGGATACCATTGCCCTCGGTGTGATGTATACCTGGTGATTGGAAAGCACAAAAAATGGGTCAAATGACGATGGACTTTAGGATGATTAGACCTGGCGAAGATTTCTCTATAGCTTTAGGTCAATAGAAAGGAGACAAGATGAAAAAGATTGAAGCGATTATCAAGCCATTTAAATTGGATGAAGTGAAAAATGCATTGACTAAAATCGGTGTTCAGGGAATGACGGTGACTGAGGTGAATGGGTTCGGAAGACAGAAGGGGCACACGGAGTCCTATCGGGGAACCGAATATGCGATTGATTTCTTACCCAAGTCCAAAATTGAGATCATTATTACTGATAACTTGGTCACCCAGGTGATCGAGACGATCGAGAGGGCGGCCAAAACGGGGAAAATCGGGGATGGTAAAATATTTCTACTTCCAGTGGAAGAGGTGATTCGGATCAGAACGGGTGAGCGCGGAAGGGATGCAATTTGAACAATATGGTTTTCCTGATCTGTCTTCCCCTGGCCTGCCGTCT
>JBEKDJ010000536.1:0-4009 GCA_050014415.1 Thermodesulfobacteriota bacterium
TTTCATAAAGCGGTCATGGAAAACCCGCGTTTTGTGAAGGCTGAACTGGGGACCCACTTTATCGAAAAGGAGACCACCCTAGTGGATGAAATGAAGAGAATCATGGAGCGGGAGAAGCCCCTAGAGGAAAGGCTATCGCATCTATTTACGGAAAAGAGAAGAATCGCCGCTATTGCAGCTGTGGCGGCCATAACCCAGATGGAACACCACACACAGACAAAGCAATAACTGAGGATTCACTATTCAAAATGACCATAAGACCGGAAGGTCATCACATCGAAAAACGAAAAATGATCGAATCAAACAAAGGGTATCTCTTCAAGCATGTCCACACGTCCGTGTGAGAGAACGAGGTCGTTCGTGAGAACCCACATCGAGTTAGAAAATAACCTAAAGGGAGGTGCCAAATGGCGAAAACAACAGGAATAGAGGGTGCAAAAGCCAAAGGAATTGATGATTTTTTTAGACCTGATCACCTCATATCGGAAGAAACCAAGATGTACTGCAAGACCCTGAGGAAATTCGTCAACAGCGAGGTCCTGCCCCACGTGGAGGAGTTTGACGACTACTGGGATTGGACGGAACGAAAGGAGCATAGCTTCGTCGAAAATATCTGGAAAAGACTGCTCATTGATCTGGGGCTGCAGAAGTCTTTTATACCGCCCGAGTTCGGTGGATCGGGGGGAGCCTCGACCGTTGAGATGGGTGTTACAATCGAAGAAGTAGCCCGAGGAGATTACGCCCTCGCCAGTACAGGCTTCATAAGCGCCTGGGCCGTTGCAGGAATGACCATTCCTAAACCCAATGAGTTGCTCCTCAGGAAGTTTGCTCCCCTCCTCTGCGGCAGTGAAGTCTACATCATTGCAAGCGCCATTACTGAACCCCATGCGGGAGGATCAGTTGAAGACGTGAAGTTGAAAGGCACCCAGATCAGAACGAGGGCCCGTTTAGAAGGGAATGAATGGGTGATCAACGGGCATAAGCTTTGGCCGTCTGGCTACAGAGAAGCGAAGTTATTCCGGGTTCTCTGTGTTGTGGAGGGGGAAGAGTTCCCGAGAAATATCGCCCAGATATTTGTGCCGGCTGATGCCCCCGGGGTGGCAACGAGCAAGCCTTACCGGAAAATGGGGGCCGCTATCGACACAAACGGGGACGTATGGTTTGAAAACGTAAGGGTTCCAAAGGAGAACCGTGCACAGCAAGACCCTGTAGACGATTTGAAATCGGTCATTGCAAGTATCACCATAGGTCGCCTCACTTCAGCCGCCTTTCCACTCGGTATCATGAAAAGGGCCTACGAGGTTCTCAAGGATTACGTGGACAACAGGGAGATAGCGGGCAAGCCGATGAAGGAGCACGGAGCGATCGTCCATGAATTGGGACAGATCGCCAAAAACATCCTCGCTGCGGAAGGGTTTTTCTACTACGCTGCCTCCAGGTTGGATCATCCGGATGTTTACGGTTTCCCGTGGGATGAGAAAAACCTCGCAGCAGCCAGTGCCGTCCAGAATGTGGTCGGTGATCTCGGTTGGGATGTGGTTACCCGTTCCCTCGAACTCATGGGTTCCTATGGTTATTCCCGCGAGGGAAAAATAGAAAAACTTCTCAGGGACCTTAAGATTGGCCAAATCGTCGTGGGTGGGCCGATTCTCCGCCTCACCGAGCTATCGCGATACTATTTCGGGACAGAGACAATCTAACCATTCTAAGGAGGTAGAGACATGAAACTGGAAGGAAAGGTAGCACTTGTCACCGGAGGAGGTGCTGGAATAGGCGCTGCAATTGCTGAGCGATTCGTGAAGGAGGGAGCAAAGGTGTGTATTTCGGGCCGCCGCAAGCAGATGCTCGACAAAGTGGCCCAATCACTCCCTTCGGGTACCGTAACCACCTGTTCGGGAGATGTGTCAAAGGACGCCGATGTGGCACGCATGGTTGGGGCGGCAGTGGCGTTTGGAGGCAAGCTCGATGTACTCGTCAACAACGCTGCGATCAGCTCGCAGGTGCCCGTCGCCGATCTCTCCCGCGAGGAGTGGCAGAAGGTGTTCGACGTGAACCTGACCGGTCCTTTTCTCCTCATGAAGGCGGCCATACCGCATATGATCAAAGGGGGCGGAGGCTCCATCATCAATATCGCTTCCGTGGGTGGACTGCGTTGTTTGTCTGGTTTTCCGGCTTATTGCAGCTCGAAAGCAGGCCTCATCATGCTCACCCAGCAGGCTGCACTTGATTATGGCCGTCACAATATCCGCTGTAATGCCATCTGCCCGGGCGGCATCAAAACGGAAATGTCGGAGAAGGAGTTCGGTCAGCTCGGGAAAATGCTCGGCATGGAGACCGACAGTTTCTTTGGCATGATATCAAAGGCTTTGCCACTTCGACGGTTCGGACAACCGCCTGAGATTGGCGGCATTTGCACTTTCCTTGCGAGCGATGATTCATCATTCATGACAGGGGCTGCTCTCGTTATCGACGCTGGAACTGCAGTAGTTGACGTGTTGGGAGCAATGATGACAGACGCCCTCAGAAGAGGGGGCATCATCCAGTGAAGATATAAAAAACAACGAAACGGTGAAGAAACCTCTCATCAAGCCGAAGCTCCTTGGAATACCCTGATCCGGGGAGACGTGGGATTATTGCCAATTCATAGGCTGTGGTTCTGGAGGCAATTGGAAAGCTTCAAGAAGGGTTTTCAAGGTCCTTGTCTTTCAGTCTCTGAATTTCATTTTGGACGTCCTTCCACATATGGCCGTGGAGAGTGAGGGTAAGCTTGCAGAAAGGACAGGTTAGAACAGCCCCTTCTATCAAATCTAACACGGGGTAATCTGTCTTCCGGCCACAAATAGGGCAGCTAAAAGTTAATTTTTCTTTCATGACAACCCCACAGATTTTCATTTACATGGAATTTCCAAGGAACCGACCATCAGGACCTGCCTATTAACATGTAAAAAGATTATAGAATAGATTTGTTCACTAAAAAATAGTCTAAGGAGGGTTTAAATGAACTTTTCAGATCAATTCAAAGACCTTACTGGACATCAGGTTTCCAAGTTGATTGCCGAGCTTCTAAGGAGGGTTTCAGATGAAAGATTAGTGCAATTGACCTATTTGGGAGAGAAACTAACTTCAGATTATGAAATCCTAAGCCCTATTTTACCCACAAAGGCGCTGAAGAGGTTGTCACACGGATGAAGGGAAGACATCGATCAATACGCAGCACGGTTTGGGTTTTTGCTGACAGGGTCTGGAGGGAGGAGTATCTCAAGGAACCCAGTGTTACGACCCGTTGCACCTCCTCAAGCATAGGGGCTGCCATGTCGATGAAATCCGGTTCGTAAAAAGAATTATTCTTATTCCGATCAGCTTTGTAGCGTCGGCATTTACTGCCGACGTTTTTTTTCTTGACAAATTTCTTAAAATGTTTTAATTAAAACATAAATGTTTTAATAAACTCTTATATAGGAGGACATATGTTTGCTCTAAGTTTCAATACCAAGACCGCTTCAAAAATTATTGGAGTCAGTCTTCGACAGCTTCAGCATTGGGATGAGAAAGGATTGGTTAAACCTTCCATTCGAGAGGCTGCGGGGAAGGGCACAATAAGACTATATTCCTACACAGATCTGATACAGTTGAGAGTAGTAAAGACTCTACGGGACAATCGAATCAGCCTACAAAAAATCCTGAGAAGCCTCGAATATCTACAATCTCATTTCCCTCAAATGAAAAGGCCGCTCTTAGAGTTAAAATTCTTAACAGATGGGGAAACCATTTTTGTTTTGACCTCTGACCAAAAAGAAATTCTTGACACCCTCAAGAGACAATTTGTCTTCACATTAGCCATCGGAGAAATTGTGCATAAATTAAGAGGGGAGGTAATGTCATTTATTCAGAAAATTAGGGAAAAGGTTACAGTGGAGGGTAAGGAGTATGAGCTAATTCTTACTCCTGAGATTGAAGATGGGGGGTATAGTGTTGTCTGCCCCGTACTAAGGGGGTGCCGTTCGCAGGG
>JBEKDJ010000537.1:0-2657 GCA_050014415.1 Thermodesulfobacteriota bacterium
CAACTCGCCATTGCCGTTTTGAATCCGCATGGTGTTGTGGCGCTCCTCACCGGAGAAAGAGGCACGGATTCACTGCCAGAGGGACGGAAAACCCTCGGCATCATTCAAGGTGACGCCGTGCCGCAACATTTTATACCCGAACTGATCGAGCTGTACCAGGCAGGAGAGTTTCCCTTTGACCGCCTCGTGAAGTTCTATGAATTCAGCGACATCAACCGGGCGATTGCCGATGCTAAGAATGGCGACACCATCAAGCCCGTGCTGCAGATTAGCAAGGCGTAGAGGTAAACCTTGACACCGAACAAGCGAGCTTCTGAAATTGTCCAACCCTGATGTCCAACCGACGACCTTTTGCCCCCACGAAAAAGTATCAGGCCTTGAAATGTGCTATGTTCCATGCCCCTCGCCCCTTACTCCTTACGACTGACACCTTACGCTAAATTAGGTTTTAATTTTCACCTTACGCTTTACGATTCACGCCTTACGATCTTTTGATATTGACATAAACCCTACACGTAGTATATTCTGTGCACCAGATGAGGGTAAGAATAAATGCTTCCCCCAGCTTTGCATTTCATAGATGAATCTGCAACCAATCAAGGATAAAGACTCTACTGCAAAATTTTTGACCTAGGTCATGCTCATGACGGAAACATTGATAATTCAAAAAAGGATACACATGTTTACGGTCGGAACATGGGACTGGAAGGAAGATGACTATAAGAAACCACTCATTTTCCCAGTTTCGGGAGCAACTTTGCATCTTTATCTTGATTCGTTTGTCCCGGGAAAAAGTCAGCGAGACATTATCTTTCAGGCTCTATTTAAGATACTTTTTTCCCCACCTCCACCAAGGATTCTTAGAGGCCTTAGGACCTCGGGAAAGCAATCTCTAGCTGTAGCAGAGCTAATTTATGGATATTACAGGGAAATGATTGAGCAGTTTGAGGGTCTTATCAGAACCGCTGGACAGGTGAAATACCTTATGCCGGACGAATTGCCTATGACAATAGAGTCCTTCTTCAGTTCTGAGCGGTTCTATGGAGACGAAGTGACATGGTTCATTGGGAACGAGAGGCCCAAAATATTTCAACCTAAAGTCGCTGATTCCCGGCGTCGTCTTAACCCGTTATTTAAACGCAACCAACTCATTGATAAGAAAAAATGGACGAGAATACAGAGTGCCATTGACAAGGGAGAATTTCCTCCAGAGGAAATGATGGAGTTACTACGAATACGTTCCCGTCTCGAATGGAGAAGGAAGAAGATTGCAACAATTGAGTCTGCGGTTTTCGCGGAGAGCCTCCTTCGCAATTACACAAATGAAATTCTTGTTTCTCTAGGGATCAGTAAAAACAAGCTTAAATCACTTCGCGATGATCTTTCCTTTAACCTAATGCTCAATGCAGTCCTTCCCCTTACCTTATCTAAATCCGAATTCCGAAAAGCACTGAAACATATTGAGTCTATAGATATTCTGAGAGGCATTCGAAATGATGTTGTGCATGGTAACATTAAAGAAGACAATATAGATGAGCACAAGGTACGAAATGGAATAGAAGGAACGCTCAAAATCGTCGATCTAATCAGGTCAAAATTGCGAAGGATTCACACGTAACAATAGCATTAAGAGAATAGCTATTAGAAAAGGGATACATCCCATTTTCAAAATAATACCTTTGGTACGGGAAGGGAAAAGTGTTAAACATTAAAGTTTTTCCAAAAATGTCATTTGTTTAATTTCAAATTTCAAGGTCTGACAGCATTTTTTATAAAACTAAAGAAAGGAGTTAAACATGGCTGCGAAGAAGATTTTGATGATCGTTGGTGATTTCGTAGAGGATTATGAGGTGATGGTGCCTTTCCAGGCATTGCTGATGGTTGGGCACACCGTCCACGCCGTTTGTCCTGGGAAGAAGGCTGGTGAAAGGGTTCGGACAGCAGTCCATGATTTTGAGGGAGACCAGACCTACAGCGAGAAGCCCGGCCACAACTTCACACTGAACGCAACATTTGATGAAGTCAAGCCAGAAACTTATGATGCCCTGGTGATCCCTGGTGGACGAGCGCCGGAATACATTCGCCTGAACGAGAAGGTACTTGAGGCGGTTCGACACTTTGGCAAGGCAAATAAGCCTATTGCGTCCATTTGCCATGGTGCGCAAGTCCTGGCGGCGGCGGGGGTGATTGCGGGCAAGGCATGTTCAGCTTATCCGGCAGTGGGACCCGACGTGAGAAGTGCGGGCGGCAAGTTCGTTGACATACCAGTGGATAAGGCTCATGTGGATGGCAACCTCGTCACCGCACCCGCCTGGCCAGCCCATCCTGAGTGGCTGGCGAAGTTCTTAAAAGTGCTGGGGACAAAAATTGAACCATAAGGGAGTTTTTCCCTTACGCCCTCGGCTGCTGGAAGAAACGTATCGGGCAGGCAAGAAAAATAAAATGAATCAAAGCAATCCTCGATTTGTGTGTCTTGCATTGTTGGTTCTGATGCTCTCCATAGCTTTTGGATGTTCCTCTGACAAAGCATTCAAATCTGGAATTACCTATACATGCGATGGAGGAAAGAGTTTCGTGGTAGAGCTTTACGAGAAGGTCGATATCGCTTTCCTTAAAATAGACGGGAAGAGGTTTTACCTGCCTCGTGTACCTTCTGC
>JBEKDJ010000538.1:0-2654 GCA_050014415.1 Thermodesulfobacteriota bacterium
CCCTCTTCGCAATTCTCCAAATCCTACCTATCTTAAAGGCCGGAATCCCCTTGGCCCAAAGCCTCCGATAAATCGTTCTTGGATTGACCCCAAAGTATTCAGCTAGCTGGTTGACGGTGAAAGATTTCATAGAAGCTCTCCTTTCAAGATAACTTCCTGTACTCTTCATTTTCGATTTTTGCCTTGCAACCCAACATTTGAAATAGTAATCGTTATTCTTGTTGACCCTTTTACCCAAAAGTAGTAGCCTCTTACTCGGGAGAACGTTTCAAGGTGGTCTCAGAGAAGGGTTTTGATGCGTTATTTATCAAGTTAAACGAAAAGATCGCCAAGTATTCTCAGTAGTCTTCAAAAATCCTTTCTAAAAGGAGATCCCGAAAAGAACGTTGTGTGTATTCAATCCTCTATCACTTGTATCAAACAGTTCGGAAATATGGCAGAAACGATATTCCACTCTCAATGCCATTCCTCGACCGATGTTAAAGAGCACGCCTAAACCTCCATGACCAAATCCTGAAAAATGCTGATCTCCCAAGAGAGGGGGGTTTGAGCCGCCACGGTACAGTCTTTTGCCAGCGCTATCATAACCGAGCCCTCCTCCAATCAGGAGAAACAGCGAACCCCATCTTTCTTGGATAGGCTTGAAAACAAAATTATGACTGAGCCCTAGAAAATAGACATCATGCAGCTTGCGGACGTCATAGTAAAAAAAGTTTCCTTCGAATTCTAAATCCCACTTCTTCCAATCTTTACGGAGAGGCAAAGTAATACGGGGAATAAATCCATACACCCTCATGTCAATTTTACTTAAAACTGCATCACCCGTCCCTCCAAAAATTGAGAACCCATACCTCATTTTTTTATCCTCATCTCCGTAAGAAAGAGACACAACCGATTCGATCATCACGACCATGATTAAAGCCAGGAGCAGATATTTCCTTAATATCTTTTTAGTTTTCCTTCCCATGAATGGCCTCCTAATGAGATGTTGGTGACAATCCTCTATTTTTCATTATACATAAATTTATCTCTGTTGAGGGGAAATTTTATGGTGACAGGGTTGAGTATTTCAAGGGGATATTGAGGGAGGTGTAAGGGGTAACCTGAAGCACCAAGTTTCCTTACAAAGGCTCCTTGAGGGGGTTGAGCAAACCTGCGGGTCGCAGCGCAAGCGAACCTGGATGTAGCCTCGAAATTTACAATGGAGTTGTCGACCCTTTCCTACAGAGGGGAAGACCGGAGCATCTATCCTGACGAAAACTGCCATAACCGATAGATGGGCTTCCGGGGTAACAGGGGTGACACGCAGGGGAAGCCATACGACAATGAACACGGGAGACCCTTGTCGATGTTCGTTAAGGCGGACAACCGGTAAATATAAGGGAACGAAGTTTTACCGGGTCGGCAAGGGAGTCGGATTTGCCCATAGGACCGATAGTATCCCAAGGACAGCATAACCTTGGGAGAGGGAAGGGGCAATGCTTTCATCGTGTTTCTGAAGAAGGGAAGGAAGGAGATTGCCGTTGAGGCTGGGAACTCCAGAGAAGTCAGGGAACTTCCGAGGAAACTATACCAGAGGGCCAAGCAGGAGTTGCGAAAGCCACTGGAAGAAGATGATCGGAAAGTCCCGCCCTGGCGGGAGAAAACCGAACGTACGGTTTGATGAGGGGGAGCTGGAGATAGAGCTCTCAGCCACTACGCCAGCTCTCTACTCTACTCCGAGTTTTTCTAACAATCAAGAATTAGAATTCATGCAACGATATCATCAGAATGATTCAACATAATCAACCACCCCGCCTGGCTCGCCGGGAGATAAACCATATTTCTTCGCGGTCCAATGCGGTCGGCTCTTTGAGTTCGACAATGAAACCGGCTTCGGATAGCAGAGCCGTTACTTCTTCGCTCGATCGAAAATGCGATGTGAGATGCAGTGCTTTAAGCCGCCATTCTTCAATCCGGCGCAGCCAGGGAACGCGCTTTAGAGAGGGGACGGTCGTTCGGAGGATCAGTTTCCCTTCTGGTATGATTTTATCGTAGAGCCGCTGAAGCGTGAGCCTCAATTCATCGTCGGAAATCAAATGGATCATATCAAGCATCAACGCTGTATCCACCTGATCCGGGGAAGCCACAGGCAGATCGGGCGCTTTTCCGACTGCAGCAGACCCCCGGTCACCGAAAGCCCGGGTTGCAATCGTAACACGTCTGCGGTCGGGGTCGAGACCATAAACCTTTGCCTGAGGAAACAAGGATAGGAGCCAGACCGCAGGGACCCCGTAACCACATCCGATGTCGATCATATGACGGGGTGAGTGAAGAAAACTTGCAAGTCGGGGGAACATAGGATCCAGTAGGATCTTGAACCGGGCAAAAACTCGTGGATAAGGCTCCATGTGCCGGTAACGCCTTATCGCCCGCAACCGATGCCGCCTCGAACCCGGGACGATCTCTTCATGGGACCATCGGATCGGCACAAAAACGTGTTTCAAAAGCGGTGGTGTGATGGTGACCGCACCGATAAAAGAATACCCGATGCCTAGTACCAGAGCGATGCCTGCGTTCTTCAAGAGAGCATGACCGGACACAGCCAGGGCACCAAAACCCATGAATGTTGTGGCAAAGCAAAGAAATACCGACAGACGGATCAAACCCAGCGA
>JBEKDJ010000539.1:0-3343 GCA_050014415.1 Thermodesulfobacteriota bacterium
GGGATCATTCCCATCATCATTGGGGTGGTCGAGATTTCCACAGGCCGCCACCAGGTCATCATGGCGATGTCCATCATGGCGGAGAAGTCCATCGAAAGACAGAATCCCACCATGGCGGAGAGTTTCACGGAAAGACGGATGTTGGTCATGGTGGAGGTGTTCATCGAAAGACAGAGGTCAGGCGCAAAAGCGATGTTCACCGGGAAAAGGATGACGGACCCCACAAGTGATGAGGTCAGCAACACGGGTTGACATCGCTCCTGACAAGAAGATGAGGTGTTTGAGACGGCGTCCTCCTGCAAGGAAGAGACCGGGGGTCTATCAAGCTCATGTACGTTCGTGTGGGACCGCTGTCTCATTCATCATTCTGAACCCAATGCAGCATCGAGCTGTTTGATTTGTGTCCGGTGCCTTGCCGGGACGGGACTATCAGCAAGGCACTTTGCTCAATCGGGAACCCCTTGGTCGATCAAAGGATATGGACCGGCACCCATGAGTCGTTCCTGACTGACGTCATGCGAATTCTCCCTGCAACTCTTCAACAACTGGGATTGGATTTCGGTGGAGGCGGGAAGGGGGTTAGTCTCTTCTTTTGATCTCCCCAAGAGATGAGAGTCTGTCAAAGGTGTTTTCAAATTTATGGACCTTGGAACTTAGTTCCATTGTTGCCTTATAATAGACTACCTTCCTGCGCTCTACAGGAAATCTCAAGGAAATAGTCGTCTTCGCCATTTTTTCATCCACTTCGAATGTCATCATTCCATGGTTTCTCTGGACGATCTCATCAACCAGCCGTAGCGCGAGGTCCAAGATCCCTTCTCTTTGACGGGCTGGAATTCCCAATGCCGGCTCAGATTGGGCCGCCGGCTTCCTGTGACCCGCATAGATCACCAAGATCTCAATATACTTCTCCTCTTTTCTGCCCAAGGCCTGATCCTCGCCAGTCTGTTTGTGACGAGTGCCGGATCTCGTATATGCCCCGAAATATCCGCCGGGAGGCACCAAGGCCACGGCATACTGCAGAACACAGCTCAAGATGTACCTCAACTGGTCATCGGGAACGGCGGTTTCAGGGAGGTCTTTTTCAAGTGTTTTTAACAATTTAGCCTTCTTCGCTTCGAGATCAACCTGATACTTCTTTAATTCCTCTTCAATGAGGATGTTCACCGTATTCGTCTTTGTTATTGGGCTGTTGATCCGAATATAATTGAGAAGGCTGCTCTGCACCAATTCAATCTTCTTGATATCGTCGCCGATCATTCGATTAAGATATGCACCGAACTCCTTGTCGGTGAACTTCTCTTGAAAGATTCGCGTAAAGTTCTTGAGGTTATTGAGAGACCCCTTGAACTGATCGATCAATTCGAGGAAAAATGGAAACAAGAGGAAGGCTGTCCGCTCATTTGGAATCATGTTCTCTTTGGCCTCGGGTGGATCTGTTTCGCCCTTGTTTCCAATAGGTGCAGATTGATCTGTCTCTTCGATGAAGTCAAAAATCGATTCTTCTTCCATCTTTCTTCCCCGTAAATTCAGATACTTTCTCCTGATAGTAAAAAAGCAATTTCAATGCCAATACCCAGATCATCTGTAACTATTTGATTTGAATTGATTCTCAAGAAACGGAAGTTCCAGATAGGATCGAAAGTGGGCAGATATTTCGTCAAAAGTCCGAAAATATTGCACATTGGATCCTCTGCCCGGCGACAGGCATGCTCTTTTCCTTAATGACCAATTTTCTTATCTCCCCAAGTCATTCTTGGCAAACAGGGTATAGAATCATAATTCAGAAGTCAAGAGCCAGAATCCAGAGTCAGGTCTCCAGGGATTGCCAAGGAGAGAGGACCAGAAGCGGGTGGACTGGAAGAATCACGTGGTCAACACATGGGATGTGGCTCGGCGTAAAGCAAGAATTAAAGGGGGTGTGACTCTGCGGCTTCTATCATCCGTTAAGAAATCTCCATAAAATAATTGGTAACGTTCAAAAGGTGAGGCATTTTAATAGGCCCAATTGGAACACCTTCAATCCCCGGCATATTTCCCTCCCCTTAGAGACTGTGTTGTAATTCGCCGTTCGCCCTTCGACAAACTCAGGACGAACGGCTAAGTAATTGATATTTATTGTCCATGGTCCGTTCGTGGTGAGCCTGTCGAACCATGAACGGACTTACGACACAGTCTCCGAGTGATGGGGGAGGGGAGATCTCGGAAGTCCTTTGAAAGGGATTAGTTAGTTTGTCCGGCTGTCGAAACATTTATGCCTCACCTTTTGAACGATACTAATTCGTTTGATGACCCCCGTGTTAGATTTCCTTAGAAGAAAATTCCCTTCCTCATTCTATCCCTGATTTTTTCGCAGGAACTCTTTTTAGGGCGGTAGTACCCCCAGAAGCATCTCGGGCCTTTTGCCCGAAATTCAAACCTTTGAAACAGGGGGTCTCTGTCTGCCGACATCTTCCCCCCCGTTAACTTCGGAGCTCCCCCTGTCCTCTGTGCCTCCACGACGTGTGCAAACATTATTATGTACTGCTTCATAAGAGAATGGAATATACGGATAAGAGAATAGGGTAGGGCGGATGATAGTGAGAGTCAAATGCGGTCACCCGATGTGAGCGGCGAGACGTGGGAAGACATAAGAAGATATTCCAGGACAAAGTGAAGTGAGAAAGGAGATGGAGGGGTATTAGAAGAGGAGATCCACCCCAAAGACGAATCATCTACCCGTGACCTTCTCCCTCTTTCAAGAAGTCATATTATGATATAACGAAAACCAGGAGACGGGGAGTTGAAGATTAAAGGAATAATTTGGATAGATGAAATAATTGATAAGCTTGCCATAAAACATAATGTGAGCCAAAATGAAGTGCTGGAGGTCTTGATAAGTCAACCTTATTTTCGTTTCATTGAGAAAGGTCACCGTTCGGGAGAAAATGTGTATGCAGCATTGGGCCAGGGAAGGTGGTGATATCTCATTATATTCTTTATCTATAAGAAAGATGGACGCGCAGCTATTTTGTCAGCGAGAAATATGACGCCCTCTGAAAGGAAAGAATATGACGAAAGGTGGAAGTACCATATCCAAAGTCAAATCTTACAAAGAAATCGGGGATTTTTGGGATACCCATGATCTGTCGGATTTTTGGGATCAAACCAAGAAAGTCGAGTTTGGAGTGGACGTCAAATCTGAAATCATCTATTATTCTCTGGATAAAAAGCTTGCCGAAAAAGTTCAGTCTATTGCACAGAGACGCGGTGTATCGCCTGATACGCTTATTAACTTGTGGGTCCAGGAGAAGCTTCAAGAACAGACTATATGAATCTGTCGGCTGAATGAAAGAAATAAGAA
>JBEKDJ010000540.1:0-2643 GCA_050014415.1 Thermodesulfobacteriota bacterium
AACCCATGCCTCTCCGCAGAGTCTGCCGCGATGATGGCAATCCCTCCTGAACGGGAGAGTACGACTAAGCTATTCCCTTTCATCGGGGGAAGAGAAAGGATTTTTGCAGCATTGCCGAAGGCCCGAAAGTCTTTTGCTCTGATAATATCTGCTTGTTTTAGGGCCGCTTCCACAACCTTATCGTCGTTGGCAAGGGCGGCCGTATGAAATTTTGCGATTTGTCTGCTTGCTTCTCCTGTATTGGCTTTATGGAGGATAATGGGTTTGGGGGTGGAGCGTGCGATCTCCATCAATTCTCTCCCCCTTTCAAGACTTTCGAGGTAGACGCCGACGGTCTCGGTCTGGGGGTCCTGGATAAGGTATCTAAGGTAGTCAATCTCATTGAGATCCAGTTTGTTTCCCATGCTTACAATCTTGGCTATCCCTATGTTGGCACTGGAGAGAACGTTGACATAGCTCATGGAGACTCCGCCACTTTGAGCCAGGACGGAGACTCTCCCCTTACGGATGGATCCCCGTTTCAAATTGACGAAGGGAACAGCAAAGCCGTTCTCCATGTTGATGATTCCAATTCCGTTGGGTCCGACGATTCGAATCCCCCATTTTTTAGCAATCCGAAGGACCTCTTTTTCCAATTCTGCCCCTTCCTCGGAATATTCGCTAAAACCTCCTGATTCAATGACAGCCCAACGTATCTTTTTCCTTCCACAGGATTCTAATATCCCAGGCACGGTTTGAGCAGGCGTGAGGATAACGGCAACATCGATTCCTTCTCTGAGATCCTCTATGGAGGTATAGATTCCCCTCCCAAAGAGAATCCCTTCTTTTTGGCCAATCAAAAGGATCTCTCCATTAAATTGAAATTCGAAGAGGTTTTCGACAATGATCCGGGCGAGGTTGTTAGGGTTCTCTGAGACGCCAATCACAACCACCGATCTTGGGCTGAAGAGCTGATCCATTTTTCGCTTCCTTTCTATGAAACAAATCATATCTTGATGATCGAAGGTTTTCAATAAGAGAATAGTCGTTTTTTGTTGAAATTAACCAGAAGTTGGATAGATAATTGTTATGAACAAGCTAAAGGAATTCTGGTTTCTATTGTTGGAAAAAGGCATCGCTTATCCTCTTCTGTTTTTCACATTCTTCTGGTTCACGACCTTTCCTCTATTGGCAGATGAAGACAGGGGAAGGGACAATGGATCTGAAAGGAAAACCGTGGTTCGTCTGGGAGAGTGGGAGTTCGATTTTGGAGGTCAGGTTCGACTCAGGGGAGATTTCGCCAAGAACCAAAATCTCACGGATTTCGCTTTTACCCCAGGGCATAATGAAGCTCAGCTCCTCGAGAGGACACGTCTCCAAGCCTCCATTGAAAATCATTCTTTGAATATGGAAGCTTTTTTTCAGAGCCAGTGGTATGGACGGTGGGGTGGAATCGACCGCCGCTCTGATTTCGATCTTTATCAAGGATATCTTCAATGGGAAAAAATATTCGCCCTCCCCGTCAGCTTAAAAGCAGGTCGTCAGGAATTCTTTTACGGCTCTGCCTTCTTCATCGGGACAAATGACTTCTATAATGGCCTCACCTGGGACGGGTTCAAAACGAGAATCAGTCCCGTTGAACGGCTTGACGTAGATGTGATTGGTGCAAAAATGGTGAGACTAAACCCTGGAGACCCCGATATTTACTTGGCGGGGTTATACGAGACCTACAAGATTCTCAAAGAAGGGTCACTCGAAGCTTATCTCTTTTGCAACAAAGGGGGTTTTCCTCTTTCTCACAGAGAGTTCGTTCTTGTCGATTCCGGCCAGAAGTGGTTTACTCTTGGAGTTCGGTATGCCGGTGAAGCGACCGAATTCGAATATGAATTGGAACCCCAGATTCAATGGGGAGAGGTTAGGAATGCCATGAACGGAAAGGACGTTGTGAGGGCTTACGGAGGGCATGTTAACCTTGGCTATACCTTCAAACTTCCCTGGGAACCTCGCATCTTTGGTGCCTATGCATACGGTTCGGGTGACAATAATCCATTTGACGGAAGATACAGGGAATTTCACGGCACTGTTTTCAATGACGACAGCGATCTGTATGGAGACATGAGAATCCTCACAGACCAGAGTGGGGTGACGGTAGAAAGGACTCACGCAAGCGGATTGCAGATCTGGGTGGGTGGTCTCTCCCTAAAACCTCTATCCAATTTGAATGTGACCGTCCGTATCCACCGTTTCCTTGCCAATAAGGTTCCTGCAAGTTTCAGCAAAGACATCGGCACGGAGTTTGATTCAGAAATCTCTTACAAATTAACAAAAGGCATATCCATCCTTGTCGGGTTGGACGAGTTTTACACAGGCCGTTTCTTCAGAGAAGCCTCTGGGAGCAGAAATGTGAATTACTTCTATATCCAAGCGCAGGCAGATTTCTAGTTGAGAATGCTGGGCACCTCACTTTGATCTGCTTTTGCCGAAGACCGCCGTTCTGGCCGTGGGTGAACCGACCTCAAACTGGTCAATAAGGGGAGGCGAGATGTGCCACCATTTATGGAATGGGTGGATGAAAAAGGAGTGGTGCATTATACTAATAAGTGCAATGAAGCGCCTTCTGCGCTGAAACGTTAAATAAGATTTCAAAGGAAGCAGAAGAAACAT
>JBEKDJ010000541.1:0-2595 GCA_050014415.1 Thermodesulfobacteriota bacterium
GATGACCTTCGCTCTCCCAATCTCGGATGGCCGAATTCGCACCAATCTTCGGCAGAGTTTGACTGCGGATAACACCTACAAAGAGTGAGGATCAGCATACCATAAGGGTTGATGATTTCTGTTAGAAAGAGAGTATACCGCCAGGGCTCACCCGCAAACGATGGCAGTGCCGACTCTCGCTTGTCGGGTGGAGCGCAGTCTCAGTAGCCCACAGGAGCCACCCTGGAGTGGAGCCTTCAGGCGGAAAAAACCGGCTAAAGCCTCCACTCCGGCCTCCAGTTGCGGTCTACGGAGTCTAAGAATAGACGGTCTTTGAGAACACAATTGGTATTACATGCTAGCGGACTGGTTTGTACTCTCCTGGGATATTAGCCGCCCTCCGTTGACATTGATCTTCTATAACCACAATCCGAATGTTACCGCTTTCGAGCAATTGAATTTCATAGCTAGCGATCTTTTCTCCACAGGTGTTGGCGGGAATAGCGCCCCAAACTTCTGTTATGACCATTTTCGTTCCATTGAACTGATATGAATTAATGCTATATGGCAAGCTATTGAGCTGGTCCAGCGTATTTGCTCCGCGGAAAGTGCCATCTTGATCGAAGCGGAGGTAATGAGAACTACCCGCAACCCACGTTCCAAAAATCTCCTCGGCGGATGTTGCCAGCATCTGAGCTTTAGCCTCGATCACAAATCCCAGGAACGAAGCTGCGATGACAAAACAACCTACAAAAATCTGCATAAATCTTTTTGTACTCATGGTTTTCCCTCCTTTCTTAATGGTATAGACTTGGTTGATATTTATAAAAAGAGCATCTTAAAAACAAAAAGGCCCCGAAGGGATTTGAGAATCCCTCCCGGAGCCTACCGTATTGGCATCTTCTGGAGAGCCCACTTCATGACTTGCTCCAAATGAGCACTTTGTAGAAAAAACAAAGAGGACAATATCTGCGACTTTTTCTGGATGGGGATTAAATTCGCAATGGCATTTGTTTTTCTGGAAGGCCGTTAAAATTCCCTTAGAGGTCAGATAGAGATACAGATCTAAATTTTCGACGAGGACTCAAAATTCTGATAGGGAAAACTTTAAAGGTCTTTCTCCATTTACCACCCCCTTTGGAAAGAGAAAGTTTTGTTAAGGTTGTACGTTTAGTAAATACACAAGACGAATCCTTTGTCAATGGAAAAATGAGATTGTGAAAATTATCGTTTAATGATTATCACTTGTAATCTAGTATAGAAATATGAATCCTCGACTTGATGACTTCAGGAAGTACTCAATACCTCCAGGGAGGCCAAGCCGGTCTCTGATTTCAGGAAAGAAGAAGTATCTGAATAGAGAGAGTATGGGGATGAACTTCAGCCTGCCAACCTCAAGACCTACTGTACCACGAACGAAGAGTAAGGCTTCAGATATTCTCGATGGAGAAATCCGGCCTTGTTAAAAGATACCCTATCCCGCCAAATAGCTCTAGAACACCCTGACGTATCTGGAATTCGCTTTTGAATTCCTCTGTCACTTCGTTAAAGGTGAATGTGCCTTTTGCGGTGATGAAGTGGAAAATCCTTGCGTGGGTCCCGTTGTGCCTGAAGTGGCCTCCAATCAACTTAGAATTCCCTATCATAGCCCTTACGGTTGGCCTGGATTGAATGAGAAATTCCCACTTGCTTCTTATCTTGTTGTCCATTTATTCCTTAGTTACCACGGTGAGCCTAAAATGCTCCTTTTCTTTCTTCATTTTGTTATTCTCTTCGGTCCCCGGTGTGTCATCCTCATTATTTCCGCATCCCCTCTCGATGATTTTCGAGTCTTCATTTTGGAAACACGGTCATAGATTTCCTTATATACATCTAGCCACTCTTTCCTGAATTTGTCATAGAATAACCTTTCACCCCTGCTCGAAATTAGTTCATCGAGAACTAGATAGCAAGAAGTGAGATTTGAAGAAATAATGGCATTTCTTAACTCTTCGAGTTCTGGTGATAAGGGTTTCAGGTCCATATCTAACCTCCGTTGTGGTAACTAACCTATGCATCTTTCTTCATTCTAGTAAACACTCCCTTTTCAATGGGGAGCCTTGTAAGTGCTTCTTCTGAGTTGGCAGAGGTTATACAGCCATTTGAGGAAGAAGTTCGTAGAGCATTCTAGGACCCGGTGTCCTAGATTTGGGTCTACGATTGTTCTTGATATCTTCTATGGCTTTTTGACTAATTCTCAGTTTCTTACACAATGTTTCATCATCCCAATTTCTTGCCTTTTTTAACATCTTATATAGGCTAAACATGACTTCTACATTCTCTTCGCATTGCTGTTCAATTAGCTCCCAAAATGTGGCGAGGTTCTTGTTTAAGTTCTCGATTTCCCCTTGGCTATACAGGCCTTTTGACATCCACTGACCGAAATAGCTAATCGCATCGAAAAACTTCCGTACTTTCCATAATTCCATGATTTCTTCGTAGTAGACAGTCATCGTTTATAAGAAATACCTGTTGAATACCGCCCAGCTCTGCTGGGCGGATGAAAACAGGTTCGCGAAGCGACAAAACGTGGTATAAGCACTGCATGAGCTCGATAAAAAGAACAAGCCATGCAGT
>JBEKDJ010000542.1:0-2575 GCA_050014415.1 Thermodesulfobacteriota bacterium
CATGTATTTCATTTGATTTTTTAGATTTCTTTTACATTCTTGATTGGAATATGAAAGGATTGATCACCCAAAAGAGGCTGTATTTAATCTATTATCGTGAGAGAATTAGAAAGATGATAATGATAATGTGATGTTGAATAAGGGGAATCTCAGATTCCCCTTATTCAACAAACGAATTCTTGATAAAAAGCATAAAGAAAAAATATCAGAATATAAGAATAAAATGAGATGGTATGAAATATGTGAGACAGGGCAGCGTAATAAGTAAATGGAGAAGGGGATGAAGGATAGACTTAGAAAGCTTTATTGGTGGGCTGTACACAGAATACTAAGGGGGTACTACAAAGGGGCAAAAAGTGAAGTCTCGGAAATCTCGATAGATGAAGTTCACCGTCTTCTTCAGAAAAGGGATCGAGTCGTTCTCCTGGATGTTCGAGAGAAAGAGGAGATTGCTTTAGGTTATATCCAAGGAGCCATCTTCATCCCAAGAGGTCTCTTGGAGGAGAAGGCTCAGACCCTTTTAATGGAAAAGGATCTTCCTATCGTCGCTTACTGTGCGGCCGGAGTACGTTCCCTTCTTGCTGCCAAAACCTTAAAGGGTATGGGATATGGACAGGTCTTTTCCATGGCAGAAGGATTTGATGGATGGAGAGCCGCCGGATACGAGGTGGCTGCGGATTCGGAATTGACCCCGGATCAACTGACTCGCTACAGTCGACATCTCCTGCTCAAAGAGGTTGGAGAAGAGGGACAGGTTCAATTGTTGAAGGCCAAAGTCCTCTTGGTTGGGGCAGGAGGACTGGGTTGTCCGGCCGCACTCTATCTCGCTGCAGCCGGGGTGGGGACGCTGGGAATCATCGATGCCGACAAGGTGGATTTGACGAATCTCCAACGTCAGATTCTCTACGGGACGGCCGATGTAGGAAGGCCGAAGACAGAATCGGCCAAAGAGGCGATTCATCGAATTAATCCTGATGTCAAGGTGCTGACCTATCAGGAACGATTGACACCTCAAAATGCTATCGAGATTTTCCAAGACTTCGATATCATCTTAGATGGATCAGATAACTTTCCAACAAAGTACCTGGTCAATGATGCCTGCTACTTTACAGGAAAACCTAATATTTACGGAGGGGTTTTTAAATTTGAAGGACAGGCGAGCGTCTTCTTCCCCAAGGAAGGAGGTCCGTGTCTGCGCTGTCTTTTCCCCGAACCTCCTCCGCCAGGCCTGGTTCCTAGTTGAAACGAAGCCGGCGTCCTGGGAGTTGTGCCCGGGCAAATCGGACTGATTCAGGCGACAGAGGCTATAAAACTCATTCTAAAAAAGGGAAAGCCTCTCATCGGTGAGTATCTAATCTACAACTCCTTGGAATCGGAGTTCAGGCGATTTACGGTGAAGAAGAACCCATCGTGTCCGCTCTGTAACAGTGAACCCAGAATAAATGAATTGGTCGATTATCATGATACATGCAATGTGGAGCCGATGAGTGTGACAACTATTTAGTGCAAACGCAATGAATCAAACCACAATGAAATCGTTATAAGCGTTCCCCGCCCTGAACCATATTAGGTTTGGGGCCCGAGCGCACCGCCTAAAGGCATGGCCTGCCAGGGCGTGGATCTCCCAAATGATTCAAATTCCTGAAGCAATCTATCAAAGGATGGTTGAACACGCGAAGAAGGAGAAGCCCCTGGAATGCTGCGGAATCCTGGCCGGCAGAGGAAAGACCGTTGAGAAGGCTTTCGAAATGCGGAATGCAGAAGAAAGTGCGATTCGATATTCAATATCTCCCCAGGAACAATTGAAGGTTCTTGAAGAGATGGATAAGGAATCCATGGAGATGATTGCAATCTACCATTCTCATCCCCATACCATTCCATTTCCTTCTGAGATTGATGTGAAGATGGCCTTCTATCCCGAGATGTCATCGATCATCGTCTCCCTGAAGGAAGAGAACGATCCTGTGATAAGGGGCTTTTTGATTAGAGAAGAGGCGATCTACCCGGAGGAGATTCAGGTCATTCCGTCACTGTAGATTGCAGACTGAGAATTAAGAAAAACTGGAAATCGTAACGCTGTAGCTCTTTGAAATGGAATGAAATTGGTCCCCCGGTTCTGCCAAGAGCGGGACTTCCAAACTTTTAGAATGTTGTCTTCTACATGCAGCGAATATTGTCATGCGAATAATAGCGATACTTCTCATTATTGGAATCCTTTTTTCCTATATCTCGATGGTACCTATGGACATCCGAGCGGATAACTGCTCAGAAAAGAGCCACCCGGACAGCATGAAAGTGAATTGTGGATTCTCGTATCATTGTCCTCTATGTCCTTTGATTGTTAATGCCACCATATCGGAGCCTATACCGCTACCTTTAGTTGGACGACTACTTTCAATGACATCTTCGCCAACAGTGGATGGCTTGACGCGTCCCATCTTTCGCCCCCCTGTATATATGATTAATAGCTCCCAATATTCAAAGGGGATGAGGGAATCTCATTTGGTTTGAGGTGGAATTTTGATCAAGGAATTGCGGTTAGACCGGTTCACACTGAAGAGTCAAAGAATTTCAG
>JBEKDJ010000543.1:0-2535 GCA_050014415.1 Thermodesulfobacteriota bacterium
ATCTGACGGGAATCGAGAGAAACCTTTTCCACCTGGTTATCCAACTGAAATCGGATGGACAAAGGGGCTATGCTTCTTCTTCTGGATTCCCAAAGAAATGCAGCCGAGTGAACCAGATCGTTCAGGTCGATTTCTGACTTGGAGGGGGGTGACATGCGGGCAAACTGGAGAAACTCATCGATGGTCCCGGCCAGACGATCCACCTCTTCCAGAATAAAACCAAGTACTTCATTCTTCTTGGATTGTTCAGTTTCTCTTAGGAGAATCTCCGCAGATCCTCGTACAATTCCAAGAGGGTTCTTGAGTTCATGGGCCAATGTTGCAGCACCTTCACCCAAATCTGCTATCCGTTCTGCCTGGATCAGACGATTAGACAGATCGGCCAAAGACCGATTCGTTCTATGGAGCCCCTCCATCAAACGGGCATTTCCTACCATATGAGCCGCCTGGGTACAGAGGGTTGCGATCACATGTATTTCCTCAGAACTCAGAAGGTGGTTTGTAGTTTTGTTCCCTAGGAGGTAGAAACCCCAGAGATCGTCACCGCTGTTCATCGGAAATATGATCGCCACTCCTTGAGCCTTCATCAGAGTCATAAGAGTTGCTTGGTCCACTCTTTCATCTTCGGACAGGGTATCCCAGAATTGAGGAAAGCTCTCCATCGATAATCTGTCAAGCCTTGAAATCATTTCCTTGTTTGCTTCAATCCAGCCCTCGGGTTTTACCCGAAACTCCCATCCCCCCCCAGATTCTTGTCGAAGTACCAATGCTGCCTGTTCCACTGAAATCCTTTCAGGAAGATCTTCGAGCAAGAACCCCGAGATCTCCCTTAAGTCGGAGGCCCCGGTTAGCTTATTGCTTCCTTCCATCAAAAGCAGGGGAAGGCCGATCCTTTCCGGGAAAAGGGAGCGGTCAATCCCCCTTTGAACAAGGTTTTTAAGAGGATTGAAGACGAGGGCAGCTCCTAAAAGCAGCAGAAGATCTGGCCGAAACCCTGGTCCCAACCTAGATGGAACAACGAGGCTTTGATGCAGAACCGCCAACACCACAAGATAAAGACTCAAGAGTAGGATTACAGAAATCACGTAGACCAGGCTCCCATGGATGATGCGATCCACGTCCATAAGCTTGTATCGGTAGAAAGCGAAAAGATAGGAGAAGAGGATCAGGGGAAAAAAAACCAAGCTCAAGCCATAACTGATTACGGGGGCGCCGATCAACGCCTTGGCAATCCCATAAAAAAGGATATAAGGAGACATCCCGAAAATGTGTCCCCAGAGAATCCACTTGAGCTGTGCTTTGAGTATCGAGTCTCTTGTTGCGCGGTAAGCCCTTAACAGGATCCAAGCGGTGAAGAAAACGACCGCTCCGGCAATCATGTAAAGAATGCGATAAGAAAACTCAATTCCAGAAAGAGGTCTTTCCCAGGTAGATAGGATAGCGATCAGTGCTGTTGCAGGAGGAAGGCCGTATGTCGCCAAAGGGGTCCAAGATGGGATTCTGAGATGGCCGCGTTTTTCAAGGAAAATCAAAATGAGATACAGCCAGGAAGAGAAGATCACAGAAAGGGTACCAAGACGGATTGTTAAGATCATTGGAAAATAAGGGCTCATCTGGAGTAACAGATGTTTCCCGGATCTATTGAATATGCTCAAGGCTGTGGATAGAAGCAGGACAGACAGGATTTGAACCCGGTGTTGCTCCGGGTAGCGAAACAACAGATAAATTCCACAAGAAAGGATCAAGGTCGAGAGGAGCCAAAGAGAGAATGGACCTTCGAGAAGGTCATCTATTGACGTTTGTCTCGGAAACACAAGGATTGTCTTGGCAGCATTCATTTTGTCTTGAACTTCAAGGGCCAATGGTTTTTTAAATGACCCAAGGGGTTTTGACCTGGGTGGAATGCGTAGGACACCAAAAATTGACCGAAGCCATTCTTCGACGGAGACACCCTCCAAAGTCTTAATATGAGATCCAGCCACCAATGACTCAGAGCTTTTTAAGCTGACAATGTTCTCTATCCTATATCCCTCAGAGTCGAAATCCCCATATATGCCAAGATAAGGGAATTTCATGAAAAGAATGATACCCGACAGCCCGTAGAGCGCGATGAATGCGGCAATGAGGATGAGGAATCGAGCTTTCCATCGAGATGGGTAGGAGAACTTCATTTTTCTTGATCGCCTCAAGTCCAATCAAATCATATCGCATTTCCTTTGTCAAACATCGCTTTCGGTTAACAAAGTGATCTAGTCTGAAGAGATTTTGAGACATCGTGGGGTCATTCAGATCAAACAAGGCGAAAACCCTGCCTTGGCCGGCTTTATACACAATCATCTCCTGTTTCTTTTCATCACGAGAAACCGAATTTTCTATTGACCAAAACCTGATGAGATTGTATAGTCGCAATATTGCCCCTGTAGCTCAGGTGGATAGAGCAACGGATTCCTAATCCGTGTGCCGCGTGTTCGAGTCACGCCAGGGGCGCTTTCTTTTTAAGCACTTGGAAGAGGAGGCCCTTGTGCGAGTTGGTTG
>JBEKDJ010000544.1:0-2529 GCA_050014415.1 Thermodesulfobacteriota bacterium
TGATTTGGCCACATAAACTTCGAAGCCCATTCTTGTTAGTTTTCGAAGAGAACTGGTCTTTTCAAGTTTTTCAGAGCGGGCAACATAATCGATGGCCTGATCGATATCCTCGGGAATTCTGAGAGATTTGACTTTCATGACATTTCCTCCAGTAAAAGTTTGGTTGTACTGTACTCCTCATTATTGATGAAGGCCGAAAGTCTATCGAGCCATTTCAAGCCTGTTGCCTGATCTATCATGCCTTTTTTGTAAATAGCGTAAATGAGCAAGGCAGGCAAAATGAATGGAATTCCAGCGGCTCGGGAGGAAGGAATAGGTGTCAGGTCTACACTCTTCACTCAATTTTTTCTAGCCCCCATCCTACAAAAGGAAACGCCACATGAAAGAGGGAAGCGGGTCAGATCTCACGCTACAATTGATGGAAAAAAGCACTCTCGGGTTGTCCATAACATTATAAATTGCTAATCAGGCAGCAAAGCATTTCAACAGTACGTTGAATGTTCCATGGCTATGGCCTACGGACCTGTAAGCCTGATATCTTTTTGAAATCGTTCTCGTCGTAAGTGTAGACCGTCGAAAGCCCTTCTTCCAGACCCCAGTAGCCCATGACCGCATCTGCAAACTTTATTTTTTGTGTCTCATACGTGACGAGAGCTTGCCTGAACACGTGCTCCAGGGGGCACTTCAGTTCGGGCGTATTCAAGATGGCTTCGACAAGCTCTCTGATGGTCTTTCTGCTGAGGCGATACACCTTCTCTGTGACCCACACTACCTCCAGAATGGTGACCGGGAGTACGAAAACCGTCATGCCTTTGTCTTTAGATTCCCTTAGAAGTTTTTCTACGGCCTTAGCTTTAGAAGGGTCATGCTTAACCAGCAATCTTAGTATTGCACTTGTGTCAATAAAGGCCTTATTTCCGCTCACGAGCCACCTCGGCTGTCGCCTTTTCCCTGATCTCATCGACGGTTATTCCCAAATTAGGTAGGCTTTGGGTATAGTCGAAGATTGTCTTCCCCTTTTTCAGGACTATTTCGCCTTGTCTTTCCTCTACCACGATCATGTCGCCGACGTGTATCTTCAGTTTTTCCCTTACGTTCTTAGGGATCGTTATCTGCCATTTTGGTAGAACTTTGACTGCCTGCATCATACGCCCCTCCTAAAAAACTACTGTAGCACGAAATATGTTCGTCCGTCAATAAGAGAGTATCCTACGAAATCATCATGTGACTACAAAAAGAAAGAGTGGTATGAAAAAGGGGCAGGCTCTATTTTTTACCTCCTGACTCCGGGGTTAAATCTTGAAGCATTCACTTTGGCGATGGTTTTCCAAGAGTTTGACATGGAAAGTCCATTATTACTGTTATTACCATTTGTGACGTCGACGTAATAGGTGGCTGACCAAGCTGTTGAGATAATGGGGAAATGGGAGGATGAGAGGATGAGGAAAAGAGATAATGAGAGAATGGGAAGATAAGAAAGGGGTTTACTCATGATTTCTTAGCAATATCACAAAATATGTACAATCATAATTCAAGACCGAGAGAATTTCAATTTCTATAAGGAAAACACAAGAAGTGATATTTAAAAGAGTCAAGTTAAGTGGAATTCAATTCCTTCTGCCTATTTCCAGACACTTAGGTATTCGAGCCGATTCTCCATGTCCTTGGAATTGAGGGAAGCGCAGAGTTTCAATAACCTTCGTAAAACTATCGCAATTGTCAACTGGTCAGAAAGAATGATTCCCGGATGGGAACTGTGAATATTCATCCACTGGTAATGGATCTTGGCAAAGTGTCGTTTATTGTAGGAGAATAGGGAACGTTTATTTTGAGTGGCAAAGATGAGCTGACCTATGTCGTCAAGACCTATATTCTGTGCTTCTTGGGTTGTAAGAATGTCAACGTTTCTTGCTCTAAGCGCATCTGCAAGAGCCGATTGAACATGTTCATCGAGATAAAGAGCAAGCCAACCCACTCAGTATTTTCCCGCAGGATATTCCCTGGATACCACTTCTTCTTTGTCCTTCTGAAGCTCTCGGTCGATTGCTTGTCGGTTGTCGAGGTAGAAAGCGAGGGCATCAAAGATCTGTGCCAAATTGAGATGGGGGAGTTCCCTCTGTATTTCCTCCGGGCTCAGCCCCATTAAATAATACCCTGCGATATGGACGACTGAAGTCCGAGTCCCCTTAATGATCGGGTTGCCCCCGCAAATGGATTTGTTCGTGGTTATGTGAAAATGGTTGATTTCTTTGTGGCTCAATGCTTTTTTCATAAGAAGAACCTTGCTCTTATTATTGCATACATGAGCTATATTAGCATTCTTAACTTATTTAATCAATACTTGGAGATGTGGGGCTTGCGATATTTGAATTTATAGTTGATAGACCAACCGGATCTGTTCTTTTTCAAATTCTTCCTCACGATTGTCTTAGAGAGGCCTTTAAACGTTTTAGGACTCTTTCCAGGAGCTTTTGATCGATGACTCGCAGAATCGTTACGGTGTTTCCCTGAATATGATACAAAACCCTG
>JBEKDJ010000545.1:0-2804 GCA_050014415.1 Thermodesulfobacteriota bacterium
TTCGCCATGGCAGAAAACATCTGAACCGGAATACCCTTCACCTTCTCATCCATCATGGTCGCAGACTTGTAGACCAGCGCCCTCGCCGCCTCAATCTCAATAGCCATTTCGGCTATCTGCAATTGACCCTCAAAGGTCTCATCTTTCTTCCAGCCCCAATCTCTCTCCCGGCTGTATTGAATCACATAGTCCAGTGCGCCTTGGGCTATCCCAACGGCCTGGGCAGCAATGGCAGGCCTTGATCGATTCATTGTTCTCATCATGAGCCACCAACCCACACCTTCGTCGCCGATCCGTTGGGAAATAGGAACCTTCACATCGTTCAAGATGACTTCTGTGGTATTCGAGCCTCGAATCCCCAATTTATTCTCTGTTTTTCCCACTGAAAGACCAGGAGTTCCCTTTTCTACCGCAAATCCCGTTATCCCTTCCATCTTCTTCCCGGGACTGGTCGTTGCAAAGATGGTATAGAAATCCGACACGCCTCCATTGGTGATAAAACACTTTGTCCCATTCAGAACGTAATGCCCGTTCTTCAAAACCGCCTTCGTTTGAATCGAAGCGGCATCTGAACCTGTTGAGGGTTCGGTCAGACAGAAACAAACTAACCTCCCCTCCTTGACGATTCTTGTCAAAACACTTTCCTTCAGTTCCTTCGTCCCCCCCAGGGCAATGGGCATAGTTCCGACAGCTTGAACGATCACAAGGAGTGAAGAAGAAGCACAATATCTTGCAATTTCTTCAGCGACCAGGCAAAAAGATGTGACATCGGCCTCCTGCCCTCCGAACTCTCTTGGGATCAGGAGACTCAAAAACCCCTCTCGATTAAAGGCATCAACAATATCCCACGAAAATTCACCTTTGGCATCGATCTCCGACGCCCGAGGTGCTACGATATTTTTTCCCACCTCCATCGCCCTCTTTTTCCAGCTTTCTCTCTTCTGTTGAATCTCATCCGTCATTCGAAACTCCTTTAAACTCAAATGGCAAAGTTCAAATTTCAAATCAATAGCAACTGTCTAGATGTCAAAAGATATCTGAGTCATTTGGATTTTGTTTGAACTTTGAGCTTTGGCATTTGACATTGATTTTTGACAGCTCACATATTCCAGCCGCCGGAGACCTCAACCGCTGCCCCTGTCACGAAACTCGCCTCGTCAGAGGCCAAGAAGGCCACAACATTGGCTACCTCATCCGGTTGGCCGATTCGTTGCAAAGGAGTATTCTCAATGATCATATTCCTATATTTCTCAGCCATCTTGGCAATGGTTGGCGTCAAGACCAGTCCTGGCAGAACGACGTTCACGTTGATTTGATAACGTCCGAGCTCTCGCGCAACGCTCTTCGTCAGACCGATGATCCCCGCCTTGGCAGAACTATAACTAATGGCGGCAACTGCACCACTCTTCCCATAGATGGAGGAGACGTTGACAATCTTGCCAAAACGGTTTTCGATCATGTGCGGAGCGACAGCTTGTATGCAATTCAGGGTTCCCTTTAAATGAACACCTAAGACAGCATCCCAATCCTCCTCTTTCACTCTTAAGAGTGTGGCCCCTCGATCAAACCCGGCATTATTGATCAAAATGTCGATCTTCCCCCAGGCCGCTAGAACCTCTGCCACCATGCCTTGAACCTGCCCTCGGTCTGCTACATCCATAGTGAAGAAAAGGGCCTTTTGCCCCGAGGCCTCTACCTCTTTTCCGACCCTTTCCCCTGTGTCAGGATTCATCTCGGCGATCACCAGATCTGCACCTTCGTGAGCCATCTTCAGTGCAATGCTTCGACCGATCCCCTGCCCTGCCCCTGTGACGATTGCTTTCTTACCCTTCAGCCTCATCGGTACCTCTTCACATTCTTTCGCTTCTCATTAAAAAGAAGGGGACTCCGAACTTCTGCCATTTAGGAAATCGAATCTCCATTAAAATTGGATGAATTCTAACAGACGAAAACAAGGACGTCAACGAGTTTACTCATGTGAACCCGTCTCCGATTTTTGGTTTGACCTTGAATAAAGACCAGTTGAACTGCTAAATTTTGGAGATTAGTTTTTTCACGTCATGATGGGCATGAGAACCAAAAAGGAATGCAAAATAGATATCCTTCCGTGAGCTAAAATATTCTTTTAATTTTTCAACCACCCCAATTTCAGAAGTCACCGCTTTTTCCTGCGTTTTGATTCAAGAACCATGAGCACTCTGACTTTCTCGGCTAATCCTTTCCTTTGAACTTGTAAAAAGTATAAATCTGACACCAGAGCTTTGTGCTCAACTCGTCACTCTGGTTAAAACCGGAGTCCAGCTAATACTCTCCCGGAAGACCTCAAACAGGTGAAATGTATTTTGTAGCTTTGACCCCATGTCTTCTTTTCCAACTTTTTCATGGATGACACTAAGACTCGCTACGTAATTAAGTCGAACATTTTTATGAATCTTTGTCCCCCGTTACGATGTAATCGGCGTTTGCCGAGATAGCACATGAAATAAACTTGTCATCTTCAGGATCTCTGCATGCTCCTTTGATGTGTTCGCCCACATTTATCACTTCGAAAAAAGGCAGGATTTCGTGTGCGATCATTGATTTTATCTCGACACGGGACAGGGAGAATTTTGGATATTCAAGAACGGTCCTTAGCTCGTCAAAGGTCTCTTTTGAAATAACAGGAGTAATCTTACCTTTTTGCCATAATCCAACAATCCTCGACACTTCTCCTTTGAAAAGCAAAGCGGATATCAGAACATTCGTATCCAGCACCACTCGTATTATCTTTTTCGGCTTCTTGCCCACTGGATTGCCTCACCTAC
>JBEKDJ010000546.1:0-3361 GCA_050014415.1 Thermodesulfobacteriota bacterium
CATCAAAAGCTTGTTGATATAGGGGTTCAGTCGGATGGGTATCCTGCTGAATATGGTGGGGGTGGACATGGCTCAATGACAGCCCTAGGCATTATCTGTGAAGAGTTAGCCAAAGGCGATGCTGGGATAAGCCTATCTGCAGGGATCAATGCTGGCCTCATTCTTAACCCAGCCGTGGTAGTCCAAAACAAGGCGGTAATGGAAAAGTTTATTCCGGCTTTCTGTAAAGGTAAGTTAGCTTACGCCTGTCTTTCCATGACCGATGAAACTGGTGGTGCGGATAGCGAGAATCCTCTCCTTCATGGCGCCGGGATTAAAACCACTGCAAAACTTGAAGGTGATGAATATGTCATCAATGGAAGCAAGGCGTGGCCAACTCATGGTGGGATCGCTGAGTGCTATCTGACCATCTGTACCACTGGTCCCAATGCGGGAGAGGATGGTGTTGCCCTGATTTATGTTCCCAAAAATACACCAGGGCTCACATTTGGTGAGCCTGAAAAGAAGATGTTATTTAAGACATCAATCAATAGTGCGGTGTATTATGATCATGTTCGAGTGCCCAAGGAATTTCGGCTTGCCAGTGCCGGCATGGATGCCAATATTTACAAATTTGCGACCGCAGGACCCGGATGGCATTCGTCAACGATTGCCCTGGGAATTGCAGAGCGTGCCTTTGAAATCGTACTGGATTATACAGGGTCTCGCTTGGGTGGATTCAAGCCAGTCAGACAACACAGCATGGTAGCTGGAATCCTTGCTGATATGGCTATTGGTATAGAAATGATGAGAGCCAGCATCTACAATTTGAGTTACATATTTGATCATCTCGATGTTTACGGTCCTCCATGGTCGGAGCAGTTGATATCCAAGGCATCGGCCACCAGGGTTTATGCCTCAGACACGGTAGTAGATATCGTGAATAAAGGTGCTGAATTGCTCGGCTCAATAGCGATTTCAGAGGACTTCCCTTACGAGAAGTGTCTCAGGGATGCTAAGATAACCCAGCTATGGCTTGGAGGACAACAAATCTGCCGTTATCGTATTGCCAGGGGTTATTATGATTTAAAAAATTGGGCTTAGGTATTTCTTCTCTTAAATCAAAGCAGAGGGAACAAGTAGAAATAAATAAAGGAGGTCAGACAAATGTTAGCTAAAATGAAGGAAGAATACCGAAGGTTATCACGCGAGGAACTGTTAAAAAAAGTTTACGATTTAGGCGCCGCTTATGAAATAAACTCCTTTAGTTGTTCTCAGAGCGCGGTGGCAGCTCTATACCGGGTTCTTGATTTTCCGGACGCCTTAGTTAAGGCAGCATCTTCAAATGCTGGGGGGACTGCCATGCAATTGGTGGGGACCTGTGGTGGATTAGTGGGCGGAATCATGGTTCTGGACTATTTCTTCGGTCGTCCTTTCGAGCATATGTCAGACAAAGAATTAATCCAGGACCCAAATATTAATGATCTTTTCGTAGCCCAACCAGTGGCCAGATCACTTGTCACCAAATATATCAAAGAATATGGCACCATCACGTGCGCAAACATTCAGCTTCAACTTTTCGGCCGGTTTTTTTATCTTGAAGATCCGGATGAATTCAAGAAACTCGATGAGGCTGGTGCTCATTCAAACCCTGAAAAATGCCCTCGTATTGTTGGAAATGCCGCCAGGTGGACTATGGAAATTCTTCTTGATAATGGGGCTGTGAAGCTTGGGTAATCATTGGAGAAGAAAATAGCAGAGACCCGCTGAAATCACTTCTTCAATATATGTACTGCGACAGCTCCAGACTCTAAACCTGCAACCTCACCTCCTGCTGCATGAGCTAAACCTATCTTGGCATCACTGACTTGACGCTTGTCCGCCTGGCCTCTGAGCTGCCAAACAAGTTCTGCTACTTGAACTATGCCTGAGGCGCTAATAGGATGCCCCTTCGAAAGGAGACCTCCATTTGTATTCACAGGGAACTTCCCACCGATTTCAGTGATGCCTTCCTCAATCAGACGTGCCTCTTGACCCCTTTGCAAAAACCTAACTTCACATAATGCTGCAACTCATTGACAGCGAAAGCATCATGAAGTTCGCGTACATCCACATCTTCAGGTCCCAAGCCGGCCATTTCATAGGCTTCGCAGTGTAGGCAATGTTTACTACCAGACACTCCAGCCACCATCCGTTACGTAGGTGGAACCGGTGTCAAAACTCGATGCATCAGACGCCAGAAAAACAGCCAATCCTTTTATTTCTTTAGGTTCCGCCATCCTCCTCATAGGAGTCAAGGGGATTACTTTTTCAGCCCATGCCTTGGCCTCCTCGCTGGTTCTTCCCTCCACATCACCCAACTTGGTTCCTGCATAAAACCCGGGAGCTATTGCATTTACCCTGATGTTATAAGGTCCATATTGCGCTGCTGCTGTTTTGGTAAGGCCTATAAGGTCCATATTGCGCTGCTGCTGTTTTGGTAAGGCCTATGATCCCGTGTTTGGAAGCAACATAGTGATTGATAGTCAGAATCTCCGGATCAGCCGCCACCAGTCCCAATACCGAACTCAGATTAATGATCGAACCGCTTTTCTGCCGGAGCATTATTTTTATGCCTTCCTGCATGCACAGAAAAGTACCGGTCAAGTTTACGCCGATGACTTTATTCCAATCCTCAAGCGACATTTCATGGAGTCTGACTCCTTTGGTGGCGATTCCGGCATTATTGATCAGGACATTGAGCTTTCCGAACTCCTGGTCAACCTTTCGGAATGATGCTTTTACTTCACCCTGTTTTGACACGTCTGTTTTGACGACTAACGTCTTTACCCCATATTTCGCAATCATGCCTGCCGTCTCTTCCGCCCAAGCCTTATTGATATCAGAGCAAACTACATCACTGCCATGTTCAGCCATGGCCTCACAAAAAACTCGTCCAAGGCCACTTCCAGCACCGGTAACGACAGACACTTTTCCTGTCAAGTCGAACAGATTTGTTTTAGACATTATCTACCCCCTTTCTAGAGTCTCCCCGAGGATGTCACGATGGTGTCATAGCGATTACAAACTTTTTTCTTGCTGCGGTGGTGTGTCATGAACAACGTCAACGAGAATGCAAGTATAATTCTTCCTGAGTAAACCCCGTTAGAAAAGACGAACCTTTTTATCCTGCCTTTTCTATACTAAATTGAAATTCTATCTGCACTATCCCAGCCATACCTGTCTGCCGATAGGCAGGAATGGCGAGGCTTTCTAACGGGGTAAATAAATTTGCCACTGAATTTATGAATCGATGGACTTAGTTGGGCTAAATCAATAATGCTCAGCGCCTGGTAGCTAATTGTAATAGGGAACGGTAAGATCGAGTCTTGCGTATAGAGCC
>JBEKDJ010000547.1:0-4420 GCA_050014415.1 Thermodesulfobacteriota bacterium
CCAAAGATCCTGTATCTCATTCAGTGAATGAAGGAGATGAACTAAAGAGGAAAACTAAAGATGGGTATTAGGAGGGAACCACTCCCACTATATTTGGTACCTTTTCTATTGTTACCCACAGGCCGATCTATGAGGATTTGCGTGAGAAGATCAGGGCCTCCGGCGTGGTCCATGCCGATGAAACCTCATGGCGCAGTGACGGTGTAGGGCATTTTGTATGGTTCGCAGGGAATGAAAACCTCTCCTTCTTTCATATCGACCGGCATCGGTCTGCCGAGGTGGCAAAAATCATCTTCGGAGAGAACTTTGGCGGGACTCTGGTGCGCGACCGATATGCGGCCTATAACGGGATCGGAGCGGACTGGCAGGCCTGCATCGCCCATATCATGACCAAGGCCAAGGAAATCAGCGGGGAACATGCGCTCCTGCCGCAGACCGAGAAGGATGCCGCTGTCGGACCCTTCTGCGCCCGCCTCATGGATCTCTGCTCACGACTCTGCGATGCGGGGCAGAAGCTCAAATCCGGCGATATCCCCTGGAAGGCGGCGGTCAAGATCGAGAAACGCTTCGTCACGCAACTGAACAACATCTGCAAACAGACATTTCGTTTCAAACCCGCCGAGACCCTCCGGACCTATCTTGCAGGCCCCGAGCAGAAATTTCTCTTTACTTTCCTCAGGCGCCCAGGCGTGCCACCCACCAACAACCACGCGGAACAGTCTCTCAGGCATCTGGTGATCTTCCGCAAGATATGCTTCGGAACCAGATCGGAAAGCGGGCTCAAAACCCATAGCATCCTCCCCAGCCTGGTGCAAACTGCCAGAAGACAAGGCGTCCATCCAAGAAAGTTTCTGCAAACCCTCCTCACTGCAGATACGGCAACGGCTCAAGCGGCGCTCTATAACAATTCAAGCTGATGTCTCGATGGCCGGCGGGTAAAATATGGACTAAACTGTTACTGAAGACCTGATCCTCCATCCTCTAGCAATTATCAGCAAAATACCATGGGCTTCAAGGGCTACCAGTACGTTTTCAGCCATTCGATTGTGGGTCCGAGAGCCACCTGCTGCTCCGCAAAGGCTATCATTTCAGGAACTCGATCTACCCCGTCCATGGGAATAGTGGTTGGTGGTGGAAAGACCGGAGCAAGCCGCCAATAGGCTGAACCCAGCAGTTGACTGCACTGGTAGTCGGCGATGCCGGCGACGCCATCCAACATGAGGTTGACCAGTGGCTTAATCCACTGGGCGTAACCCCAGTCGCGGCATTCGCCCGTGATATAGGTAAGGGAGGTGCCTGTACCGAGCGAGAGCAGGACGACATCCGTCAGCTCCGGCCGCTCGCCGATCCGCGGGTCTTGTGTTTGGGCAAGGGCGCACATGGCGGGATTGCTCGCAAAGACCCCGCCATCGATATAACCATCCGCAGAGGGAAAGTAGGTTGGAGCCGCGGCCGTATAAACCCCCACTTTATACGCCAGTTGATCTCCGTCGCTGTCCACGCCTGGAAAGTTGTGGAAGAGTTTCGGCTTCCATGTTCGTTGCCCTTGACTATCGATGCCATCCAGGTCAAAGGCTGTGATGAGGACTCTCTTGGAAAGTTGCGAAAGCGTCGTCGCGCCGAGGATTGCCTGAAGTTCTTTTCCGAGGTTCGCGATATCGTATTTGGCTCCGATGATTCCCCACAGGTCGCGAAGGTCGCGGAGCCAGGAATCGTCAAAGATGATCTTGCCCTTGGTCTCATAGAGATCTCGAATGACCTGAAGATTTAGCGGTTTGGCAATGCCCAGGGCGAGAAGCCCACCTGTGGATGTGCCTGCCAACAGATCGACCTTCTCCAGCCATCCGGACAGGGAAGGCTCCGCGGAGAGTCGTTGAAGGAGTATGGTGGAAATGATCCCCCGAATGCCCCCTCCATCAATTGAAAGTATTCGATAAACAGCCATGGCAGTTCCTCCTTGAGTTTACGGCAGTCAGATCACGATTGGAGTTATCCACCCCGCAGAGACTTTTCGGCCGGGTTCCGTCACTTCAGAAAATGATTTATGCTTTAGAGGGGCCCCAGAGGTAGAGTAGAAAGCTGGCGTAGTAGCTGATGGCTCTATCTCCAGCTCCCCCTCATCAAACCGTACATTCAGTTTTCCCGAATACGGCTTTCCGATCATCTTCTTCCAGTGGCTTTCGCAACTCCTGCTTGGCCCTCTGGTATAGTTTCCTCTGAAGTTCCCGGATCTTCTCTGGAGTTTCCAGCATCCCGCAATCTCCTTCCCTTCCCTCCTTCAGAAACCTGATGAAAGCATTGCCCCTTCCCTCTCCCAAGGTTTGAAATTTCGTCTCCTTATATCCACCCGTTGCCACTCTGCATGGTATCTGCAAGGACCTCCCGTGCTATCCCACTTGACTTCCCCTGCGTGTCACCCTTGCTACCCCGGAAGTCCATCTGTCGGTTTTGGCAGTTTTCGTTAGGACAGATGTTCCAGCCTTCCCCACCGTGACCACAAGGTCGGCAACTCCATCTCAAGTTACGAGGCTACGTATAGGTTCGCTTTCGCTGCAACCCGCAGGTTTGCTCGACTCACTCTCTGAGCCTTTGTCAGGAAACTTAGTGCTTCGGATTACCCCTCACACCTCCCTCAAGCTACGTGGGCGAACTGCCGAATTCCCACGGCTGGACTTTAACCAGCAAGCCACGTGTCTTACACGGCATACGGTCACATCTTCATATGTCAACAAATATCTCACACGTCATATAATATATTTGTTTAAGAGTGTGACGGGTCTATTCCCTTAGCGTTCACCTTTTCCACCAAATTCCACCGAGAAGGGAACGACTTTCTTATTTTCATTCCAAACCTTCTCAGTCTTCTTGAGAATTAGTCCAGCGACTAAAAAACAGATCTGTCTCCTTTTCGAGTTACACTCAATCATTTAATCCAATACACTAGATTTTCTTTGAATCATTTCTCCTTATACCTACGGAGTATTCGAAGGCACAGCGCCAGATATGAAATATTTCTTTTGCACCATTTCTGGCCCTCGTACTACCTGGTAGATATCCGAACCTGCCAAGGCCCTTTCCTTCACTATACTGGCGGGCAATGTTATACCACCAACGTTTAGCACAAGCTCTTGAAACTGTTGATGACTTGTATGCGCATTTTCGAATGTCCAAGCGCCATCAGCCGTGACGAAGCTCAGAACACTTAATTTTGAACCGGCTGCAAGCTTTTTTGATTCTGTTACCGCAAAATCAGCATTCTTTATGACATAGATTTGATTTACGTATAGCATTACAGCACTCGGGTTCTGTTGCATAGCTTCCTGGATGGTCCTCTTCTCCTTATCGGAAAGAGATTCTATCGCTTGAACATACGACCAATTGTCTGGATCTTGCTTATTTACCATCCCAAACCCGTTCATCGTCCAGCTCACATTGTATAAGTTATCTGCCGAAAGATTTACACCGATGCTACCATAAACAGGCACGTTAGCTGCTAAATTCGCAGAGGACTTACCAATGACTTTTACTTCATTTTGCGAAGAAGTTTCCGGATAGCGAAATTGATCCATGGTTGTTGCAGGTCTGCAAAAATTGTTAGGTTCAACTTGGTGGAGAATTCTCTCTGGTTGTCCTTGTAATGGGGGGATCATCACCACAAGCGAGCCAAACCACGTAGAAAGGGCATTGTGAATATCAATAGGTTTGAATCCAACATTTGGCCCAAGATCCAATAAAGCATTCCTGATTTGGTCAATTGCCCTTGAGTCATTAGGAATCACGGTTCCGTTGAAGCCAAGATCGACAACAATTGGAAATGGGTCTGGCTTCTTTGGTATAGTGTACGGGGCGGACTCCCAAGCACCATAGTCTTGACCGGTAATGCTTTTTACAACCACATTGTATGAGTGTTTTACTTTGAAAGACCGTTGTGTGTCTTTGTGTGGGACTAACGTACCTAAATTAATTGTATCTTTATCTTGTTCAATATTCTTATCCGATAAGATTACTACTCTAGGAGATTGTGAAACTTCTGTTGGATTTTTCACGGTAAGGTTAACTGTTGTAGCGCAGGCCACCAGTAACAATACTGCTAGCAAACAAATACTTACTCTCATTGTTTTTTCCTCCTTTGCGACGCGGATTAGTATTGCTGGATCGATCAGAGCAGGGGGGAATATAGCGTATATTGAACGCAGTGCCCCCTCGTTCATACGTATAGGCAGGCTCAGCATAGGTGGGGCCCTACATTCGTGCATTTCTATTCTCCACCACTCTACTCGTAATACCTATTAAATTCGGGATCAAGTCCCACCTGAGTGGGTAAATGTAAACTGCTTTTGAGTCAAAAATCAGGCAACATACAAGTTAAGACCTTGAGACGGAGGTATTCCTCGTCCTTGAGGCCATAGGACCGGCGCTG
>JBEKDJ010000548.1:0-2918 GCA_050014415.1 Thermodesulfobacteriota bacterium
AGATGAGCGAAGCCGCGGCCCGGTAGCTATGGGGATTCAATCAAGCGACTTCGCTCTTTCCAGCGGCTAATCTATGTCATTCATTGACAACGGGAGTAAGATTCTGGCGATCCTAACGGAAGTGTTTTGAACAGAGACTGACATCTGAAAAGCGCTGATAGGCAAATAGACATTGATTTTACAGTAAAAGGACAAAACTCTACGTCTCCTTGGATGACTCGTTGTTGCGGTTTTCGATTCACCGAAGCTGCTCCTCAAAGATAGACTTTCATGGAGGACAGCCGGGGTGCGATAATATCTCATCTGCCAGGCCTATCGGACAAGGTGGCAAGGTTTCTCTCTGGATCATTTTCCCTTTCCCACAGTAGGGACAAATTCTGGGATCCATCCCGGTAATCCGAGTCAGCAAGTCTTGCCATGTCTCTTTTGGACCCTTCTTCGATTCCTCAGGGATCATCACACCCAGAAGCTTCTTGCATCGTAGAAGTTTTCCTTTTCGGTTACGATGGCTCAAGATCCCGTAATACCGGATCTTGACAAACTGCTCCGGTAGAACATGAAGCAGAAAACGGCGAATGAACTCAAACGTCTCCAAGGTTAGCAATTTGATTTTGTTGTTGTCCGCCGAATCCCTCCATCGAAAGGTCACCTCGGTGCCTTCAAGTTTGACCAACCGATCATTGGAGAGGGCTACCCGATGGGTGTAACGGCCTAGATAATCCATCACCTTTTCAGGATTTTTCAATGGAGGCCTGCAGTAAACCACCCACTCCTGATGATAAAGATTCGTGAGGAATCTTTTGAAGGCAGGGGATGCCTTGAACTCCTCGATCTGTCCTGGAAACTTCAATCCCCCAGATTCATACTCTTTTTTCAAACCATCCAGGAACTTGCCTCGAAACAAGGAGGAGAGTACCTTGACCGGGATGAAGAAGTCCTTCTTTGAAACGATCCATCGCTTTCCATCCAGAGATAACCCTCCTCCGGTCACCAAGCAGTGCAGATGAGGGTGGTGGATCAAGGTTTGGGACCAAGTATGCAAGATTGCCATAAACCCGATCTGTGCTCCCAGATGTTTTGAATCCTGAGCCAACTCGGTAAGCGTTTCGGAGACAGATTTGAAGAGAAGGCTGTAAATGACCTTTTGATTCCTCAGGGCCAAGGGCCTAAGCCCTTCAGGGAGGGTAAAGACCACGTGAAAGTAGGGAGTGGGGAGTAAATCCTTTTCCCTTGCTTCAAGCCACCGTTCTTTCTCTAGACACTGACACTTGGGACAATGCCTGTTGCGGCAGGAATTATAAGAAATCCTAACCGTCCCGCAGTGATCGCATTGATCCAGATGACCCCCCAGTTCTGAGGTACGGCAAATCTCGATGGCCCGCATGGCCCGAAGATGTCGAAGAGGCATCTCATGGGCTTCACGATAAGCCGGCCCAAAAGCCCGGAAGATGTCGGCCACTTCTAAAGAGCGTTTCATGAGAAGCAAACCTCTCCATCAGGTCGGCTTCTCAGGGTCTTCCAAAAGATCTAAGGGGCTAGTGACTTTGGTCAATTCTTTTCGACTCAGATGAAGATAAACAGCCGTTGTCTTAGGATTGGTATGCCCCAACAGATGCTGAATATGGTAAAGATCGGTCCCTGCCTCTAATAGATGAGTTGCAAAACTGTGTCGTAGCGTGTGTACGATCGCGGGTTTCTTAATCCCCGCCTGACGAAGGGCTTTGCTAAAAACCTCCCTGACAGCCGTCGTTGAAAGAGGTCTCTTGCGAGAAGGATTACAGAACAGCCAGTCCTTAGGGCGATACTTCTTCCAGTACTCCCGTAGAATATCCAAATTCCGCTTGCCCAATAACGTATACCGATCTTTGTTCCCTTTCCCATGTTCCACCCGAATCATCATCCGCTGACTGTCGATATCCGAAAGCTTCAGGTGAAGGGCTTCGCTGATCCGAAGACCCGCCGAATAGATCGTCATCAGGATGGCCCGATGTTTGAGATTCTTGATGGCTCCAAAGAGAGCCTCCACCTCTTGCTGAGAAAGAACAACCGGAAGTCTCCTGCCCATCTTCCCCTTGGGAATTCGAAAGCCTTCCCAATCTCTCTTGAGCGTCGTCTCATAAATAAACTTCAACGCTCCGTAGGCTTGAGTGACAGCTCCCTGAGAAACGTTTCGCTCCTTGATGAGATAATGAAGATACTCTCGAATCTCCGGGTCCCCCAATTCCTCAGGGGATCGATGAAAGTAAAGGGCAAACCTCCTGACACAGGCCAAATAAGTGCGCCTTGTTTAACTCCAAATCCCTCTTCATCTGATCGTACAATCTTCCCATGACCGCTCTCCTTTCTATCAAAGTGGATTTAGTAACCTCCACGTTTTACCAGAATAGTAAGCAGGCTGGAACTGCTAAACCTCTTGAAGAAAAAGCAGGGTAGTCCTGAAGAACACTCCTTCGCCAAAAACTATTCCGTTGTCCAAAGAGCTAACGGTTTAAACTACCGCGAAGCGGTTTCGTTCAACGGTTATCAATCGAAACCTTGCATTGTTCGGTGAGATCCGAAAATCACACTTTCAGGAAGAAGTCAACGGTCCCAATTTTGGGGCATCCAGAAGTTGAACATATCTTGCCAAAACTACCACCTGTGGACGAAGAGGGCGGGGTGAAGATTTGGTCTTCATACAGCAATTCTTTGGACCCTGAAAAGGAGGTGCCTTTGAGGCAAGATGGGATAGGTGATCTACGGTCTTGGATCTGAGTGATCAAGCAAGAGAAGAAAGCAAGGACAGACTCCTTTGATCTGCCCTTGCTTCTTTTCAGATGTTATTCCTTATTTCGGCGGAACAATCGCTTCCTTAAAGGCCTTGGCAGGTCGAATCTTCACGACCGTCTTTGCTGGAATTTTGATTTCTTTACCAGTCT
>JBEKDJ010000549.1:0-2800 GCA_050014415.1 Thermodesulfobacteriota bacterium
CACCTCCCCGTTAAGGAATGATGCTCAAGATAATGCATGCTGTGGCTATTCGATTGTCAAAGAACGTTTGTGCACGATGTCCTGGCACTTAAATCTGTGAATGATGTCGTGGCACTTGTCAGATAGGCCTTTTCAGGAGAAGAGGGAAAGTACCGACCCCTTACTCGGTTGGAGCAGGTATGCCCCTCACATGAAAAGATGGAGTGGTCTTTCGCTGCAGCAGGTTCATGGCGAAGTTCGTCTCTTGCACGAAAGATGCTCTGAGTGTAAGATATCAGCGTGGATATTCTACTAAGTTTGCTCGTAAAGTAAATCTTACTTAATAAAATAGCACAAACGGACAGGAAAGTAATTTTTTTTAGCGTTATCATTAAAGTTGAAAATGGTTGAGAGGAGTATTTGTATTGGACTATTTTGACAGAGTACAAAAATCAATTGATTTTATTGAAAGCCAAATTACTGAGAAAATAGAACTCGACGAAATTGCCAAAGAAGCTTACTTTTCTTTGTTCCATTTCCACCGAATCTTTCATGCCCTCGTGGGTGATTCAGTAAAAGAATATATTAGAAATCGCAGAATGTCCCTTGCCGGCAGGGAACTTGCTACTTCTCATATTAAAGTGATTGATGTCGCGTTAAAATATGGATACGAGACTCCGGAAGCATTTACAAAAGCATAATAACTCCTTTGCTCTGTAGAAAGAGTGGTTCTTTTCATTTCCGAGAAAAAGCTTTTATACACATTTTTGAGTCAGAGTTACTGAAAGGAGGTTCAATCATGAATTACAAAATAGTTGAAAGGGAATCTTTTAAGATCATAGGTCGTGAGTTAAGGGTCAGGAATGATAATGGTGATAATATTAAACTTATACCACTCTTTTGGGAACGATGCCGTAAAGATGGAATGTGGCAGGAAGTAGAAAGGATGCCAAATGTTATTAACAAAGATGAACATGCATGGTTGGGCATGTGTATGGATTTTGATGGAATAAACACATTTTCATATTTGATAAGTGTTGAGGTTAGTAACTTTGATACTATTCCTAATAAAATGGTAGCAAAAACAATACCTGCACAGAAATATGCTGTTTTTACAGCAAAGGGGAAAATGCCTGAAGCAATACAAGAGACTTGGAAGGATATCTACCAAAAATGGTTTCCAACAGCAGGTTTTAAGCGCACAGATGGCCCAGATTTTGAGTATTATGATAAAAGATCCAAGGTCAATGATGAGAAATCCGAGGTGGATATCTATATTCCCATAAAATAGGATTGTTCAAAAAGGAGCTCATATGGCTGCTGTTATGTAACTTATGAACGACCAGACAAATGGAGCAGAGATGACAAGGCCATTTACAACCCTTTTCTTACTAGTTTCGGTGGATGGGAAGATCACCAGCGGTGACACCGATGAATTGGATCCAGATCGGGATTGGAAAAGAATTGCTGGGGTCCGGGAAGGTCTGAACCAGTACTTCGAGCTAGAACAGCAAACCGATCAATTCTCGCTGAACTCTGGCAGAGTAATGGCCTAGATTGGCGCCAACGAGAAAGGTGAACCACCTACTAAGACTTCGGCCACTTTCGTTATTATTGACAATAAGCCTCATCTGACTGAGAATGGAGTGCGATATTTACTTAAATGGGCCAAGACGTTGATTCTTGTCACAAGCAATCCAGCTCATCCCGCTTTCTCGGTCCTCCCTGATTGCGAGAAGAGTTTAAAGGTTCTGTTTTTTGAACCTAGAGTCAATTTGAAAAGACTGCTTGATCAGTTGAAGTCTGATTTTGGAGTAGAACGTTTGACTATTCAATCAGGAGGTGAACTAAACTCAGCTTTTATTCGGGAAGGATTGATAGATCGTCTATCCTTAGTGATCGCTCCATTACTTGTCGGTGGTCGAGATACAGCTACCTTGGTAGATGGTGAGTCTCTTCATAGTCTTGATGAATTATCAAAGCTCAAAGCCCTAAGACTCATTTCTTCCAGACAACTCAAAGGCTCTTATCTTCATTTAGGATATGAGGTCTTGTCAGAAACTGTATTGGACTGACATTGCAGACCTACATAACCCAGTCGGTATAGCCAATCGCCCAAACTGAGGGCTCTAGCTGAACTCATTGTTTGGCCGCACATAGCAAGCACAGCAGCACGTAGCAGCGAAGTTAAATAGTTCTTGGCGTTTTTAAATCAGACCTGAAAGGATACACCCATGAAATCTCTCGTCGGTAAAGTTGCCCTCGTAACTGGAGCGAGTCGCGGAATCGGCAAAGGTATCGTCCTTGGCTTGGGTGAAGCTGGCGCTACAGTCTACATCACAGGTAGAACAGTAGAAGAAGGTAAAGCCGCTGTAGCCCTCCCTGGGACAATTCATCAAACCGCTGATGAGGTCACAAAGCTGGGGGGGAAATGTATTGCTGTCCAATGTGATCACCGTAGTGACCAGGAAGTTGAATCGGTATTTCGACATATCCGCGCTGAGCAAAACCGTTTGGATATTTTGGTCAATAACGTTTGGGGCGGCTATGAACACTTTAACGACGGGACAGAGTTCTGGAAAGAAACGGGGTTCTGGACTGTTCCTATTTCGCGTTGGGATGCGATGTTCCAAGCAGGAGTCCGTGCCCACTACGTTGCCAGTGTTCTCGCTGCGCCGATAATGATTGCCCAACATAGAGGTCTGATTGTCAATATCTCATTCTTCGTGGCCCAACGAGATGACAAGGGGGTTGCATATGGTGTTGCCAAAGCCGCTTCCGACCGTATGGCGGTTTGTATGGCGTACGAATTACGAGAGTA
>JBEKDJ010000550.1:0-4281 GCA_050014415.1 Thermodesulfobacteriota bacterium
TTTGCGCGGGCACAGGTGGGGGAGAGGCTGTTAAAGACGAACCCATACTACAGTCTGCTCGATATGCTTGTAGCGCCTATTACATGCCAGCACTTAAAGAAGGTGGCAGAAATATGGGAATACTATGGAGATATAAAGGTATTTAAGCTCGGGATTCCACACCAATATGATGGAGAGTTCGAGCTGGAGTACTTTACGGGCAGGTTAAAATCCTTAAAGGAGAGGCTGGAGGCATTCACAGGAAAAGCAATTACAAATGCGAAGATTAGTGAGGCGATCCAGCTGTATAACAAGATGAGAGGACTCCTTAAGAATATAAGCATGATGCGCCGCAATCTCCCCCCACCTTTGACCGCTCTGGAATTTGTCAAGTTGAACCACGCTTCTTTCTATGCGGATCCAGTTTTCATGGTCAATGAACTGGAGTCTTTGTACAAAAAATTAGAGAAGAGTCAACCCACTGATAAACCCAATAGACCGAGGCTGCTGCTGGCCGGGCCAAATTTAGCTCATGGTGATTATAAGATTCTCGAATTAATCGAAGCAGCCGGTGGTGGGTATTTGAGGGATAGGGTACCTTGTGCCTTCATGAGGTCGTCAACAAAGAAAAGGTTTGATTTTGCGCTGGGTCTCATAATCGATTTCAATGTATCCGGGGTGATATGGTATGAGCTGCAGTGTTGCGAGACCTATGACCAGGAATCTTATTATTTCAACAAGAAATTGCGTGAACAAAATATACCGATGCTTATCGTAGAATCAAACTATGATATCTCCGATGCCGGTCCCCTGAGGACTCGAATTGACGCCTTCATCGAGCTTATGAAAGGAGGACTGGATCTTGCGTAAGCTGCTTGCGTTATGTGGTTATGAAGCCCATGAGATGGAAATGGAGTTACTCCGAGTTCAGAAGGTATTCACCAAACTGGGGATAACCGATGAAGATATTTTAGTCGGCAAGCAGAGGCTTGCTACCTATTTTGACATGGAACTGAAAGGCGTGAGAAAGCTCTTCGGCCTGTTTTTAAGGGAACTGGTAGATATTACCTTGGCAAAGGAAGAGGGGAAAAAAAAGGTCATCCACGGGTGCATGGCACCCTCTTTTGAGATACTTGGCTCTGCCTTGAGATCTAATTCCAAAGATGTCTGCGTGCTGGTGCCCAACCCTCCATTTATGGTGGTCTTGGGTTTCATCTTCGACAAATTCGTTTCCATTCTGGAAGCGGCTGAGGAGCAATGGCTGAAAAGTGGCTTGGTTTCTCATTGCGCCATGGTCAAGACCCGACTGGGGCTCTTTGCCTTGAACCTGGTCCCAAGACCGGATCTGCTGGTCACTTCGGGTTCTCTCTGCGAGACGAGTCCAAAGACAAATGATTTGTTGCATGAGTTCTACGATATACCAACTTACTGCTATGACACAGTTCAGGATAGAGAATTATGGGAGTACCCTGATTCATCTCGGGCCATCCAGTTATCGGCAAAAGGGTTGCGAAGAATGGTTCAAAGGGTGCAAGAAGAAGTCGGTTTTGAGATAACGGACGATATGCTAAGGGAAGTGCTGCGGGTGAAGGGCAGTTACGCTGCTGCTGTCAACAAAGTTCACGAGTTGATCCAGAAGAGTGATCCGGTGCCGATTGGCTCTACCCATGATAATCTCCTGATGTGGTTGAGTCCCGTGCCACTCAGCATCGATAACCTGAGCGCCGCCACGGACGCGGTAAACATGTTATACAAAGAATTGCAAGAGAGGGTTGGTCGAGGAGTGGGAGCAGTAGAAAAGGGAGCTCCCAAAATTTTTTCAATTCTACCTTTCCATCACACAGACCCAAGGCTGGAACATCTGGTAAATCAAATAGGGATGGCTATCGTGGCCACTGATATGGAATTTACTACAGCCAGTGGAATGTCCGCTTCAAGCGCGGAACCACCAAAAGACCCTTATGAGGCGATGTCCCAGTACCTGCAGTCTGCCCTTCTCCTTCCCCTGGGTGGAAGAATTTCTATTATACTGGATGCGTGCAAACGGCTCAACGTTGATGGCGTATTGAATCATTATCACGTTGGATGTCGAAGCGTCGCTGGTGATGCTCTCATCATCAAAGACGCAATAACAAAGGAGTTGAAAATACCTGTTCTCTTGCTTGAATGGGAGAACTTCGATCCCCGAGTTTATGATCACGAGCAATACAAGACAATGCTGGAAGTCTTCAGGTCAATGATCAGGACTGGGAGGTGAAGATATTATATCGATGTAAATGAGGTTAAGGTTCAGACAGACTCAAGAACAGTATCCTCCACGCTCCCATCGATGACAATATCAAAGGATTTTTTTACCAATTCCCGATAGCTGGCATCTGCTCCAACTTTCCGCTGCCACGCTTCAAGGGCAGCCAGATCCTCGAAATCGGCGAACCAGTAGAGGGTCGACACGTTGCCGAATCTTGAACTAAAAAGCTGGAGAGAAGGTTTCCCATGGACAGTTTCCGTATAGTTAGCAAGCTCCTTCGCCCATCTCGTCGCCTGCCTTCCGCGCCTCACACGCATGGTTCTTTGGAATCTGATCATCGCGCACCTCCTTATACAACAGGACTGAACCTGTCAGAGACAGCCCCTGATATGCGATCGAATCTAAATCCATTTCTGTCTTAACCCATTCTCTTATCGTTTCAATGGATTGTCAAATAATTCTACAATCCTACTTGGAGTACCTCTCTACATCCCAGCAGGGTTTCGCGGTAAGCCTACTTATTTCATCTTGTCGATCTTGCCAAGCTGGCTGAACAGGCTGTAAGTATCCGCCACGTCCCAGTGCTCGGCAATCAGCCCATCCTGAATACGGAACATATCGACAACATCAAAGTTGAGCTTGTTACCCATTGGCGGGACGCCGAGCCATGCGCCGCCTGTGTGCGTGGCTGTGGTAGTGCAGTGAATAAATACCAGATCCCCATCAGCGACAATCTGTTTCAGGTTATATTTGAAGTCGGGCATGGCCTTGAAGGTCGCCTCAAAAAATTGTCTGAAGCCAGCCTTTCCCTGAGGGACGTCGGGATTGTGCTGGATATAGTCATTCCGCATAAATCGATCCAGTGTACTTAGGTCATGCTTAACGAAGACTGTGTTGCAAAATTCCTTGACAAGCTCCTTATTCTTCTTTGGGTCACTCATAATGGTCTTCTCCTATGGAAATTTGTACCAGGACTACTTGGCCTTTTCCAGTCCCCTAATGTAAGCCTTTGAGTCAATTACAACTCCTAACATGGGTAGAATATTTGCCAAGCTATAGTTATGTGCTTCTTCGCTCGAGCCATTGCAGCAGTCTCCTAAGGTATAAACAAAATAGCCTCTGTTAAAAGCATCTCGCGCGGTACTCTCGACCACCCAGTTCGTAGCCAATCCCGTGAGCACAACATCTGTTATGCCACGGTTACGGAGGAGAAGATCGAGTTCGGTATGGATAAATGCGCTTGTAGAATGATTGAAGATCACAATCTCATCCTCTAAAGGCTTAAGCTCATCAATAATTTCAGCCCCCCATGTTCCTCTGAGGAACGCCTGGGTCTTAATCAGACCGGCCGCTAACGGTGCCGGTTTTTTGGATATTTCAGGATAGCCGGGCCTATGGCTTACATTCACATAAATAATAAGCATCCTTTTTTTTCTGGTCGCTTCAAGCACTGCCATAGTGTTTTCAATGGTACGAGCATCATGAAGAAGTTTTGAAAGAGGGCCATGGACTTTACCTTCGGGCTTTACGAGTTCATTTTGCCAGTGCAGGAGTAAAAGCGTTGTCCCGCCTGGGTCAATAACTATTTCTGCAATATTTTTTTTCATAAGCTCCTCCTTTTATACCTCACATCATTTATGATTGCTGTGATCAAGACCGAGTTTGATAAGCAGGTTCTTGCGGAATTCACCCCCACCGGGCTGGAACAATGGAAGGATCAAAGGCATCTTTTGCAGATTATCAAGCATCATTGGAAACAGATCGTTGGGAATCGATATAAGTTGCCACCCTGGAGGAAACAACTTCATTGCCCTCATGCCCATACTCAAACCGGTTACCACATAATTCAACTCACCTGTGATATACGGATACATGTAGGTCCATGCGCACCCTATTACGCTGGTAGACTTGCTCGTCCACATCTTTCCGGTTGAATAGCTCAGCGCCCTCAGGAGGATCTCAGTCTGTTCCACCTGTGTGAGTATGACAAGAAGGTCAGGGACAAAGGTCAACTTATCTAACGGAGAAAATGCCACATAACTGATATTTCTTTC
>JBEKDJ010000551.1:0-4563 GCA_050014415.1 Thermodesulfobacteriota bacterium
AACGATCTGGTTCACTCGGCTGCATTTCTTTGGGAATCCAGAAGAAGAAGCATAGCCCCTTTGTCCATCCGATTTCAGTTGGATAACCAGGTGGAAAAGGTTTCTCTCGATTCCCGTCAGATCTACCAAGCGCTTCTAAATATCTTCACCAATGCGGAGGAGGCCATGTCTGAGGGAGGCGAAATGCTTATCTCCACGGGAATAGACAAAGAGAGCGGGCTGGCGTGGATATCGGTCGAAGATACGGGGAAAGGAATACCACGGGAACATCTCGATAGAGTATTTGATCGGTTTTTTACGACAAAGGATTCCGGTTTAGGACTGGGTCTCACAGTGGTGAGAAAAGTGATGGAGGCTCATGGAGGGTCAGTTGGGATCGAATCCCTTCCAGAAAGTGGCACAAAAGTTGCTCTGTGCTTCCCAACGGGTAAAAGAATAGAGAAAGTGGAATGAGATAGAAAAGGAGGAGTGTTTTCATGCCTCGCATTCTTGTAGTGGATGACGAACCCCGCTATTGTCAAATCCTTGAGGCAATGCTTCGGCATGAAGATTACGAAGTGGCGACCACTACCGATGGCAAGCAGGCGGCTCGATTACTGGATGAACAGGAGTTCGATCTGGTCATCTCTGACCTTCGGATGTCTCAGTATGATGGGATGGATCTCTTACGTCACCGGAATGTGGTGGCTCCTGAGGTACCATTCATCGTGCTCACTGCTTTTGGGACGATTCCTTCTGCCGTCGAGATGGTTCGAGAAGGCGCATTGGATTATCTTACAAAGCCATTCAAAGAGGAAATCATTCTTGCCACAGTGCGTAACTCCCTGAAGATACGGGCCCTCGCCGAGGAGAACCGTAGTCTAAGAGAGCTTCTCAAGGAGAGTTTGGGAGAGACGGTTTTCCTTGGCGACTCTCCTCCCATAAAAGCCCTCTCAGATCGTATCAAAAGGGTGGCTCCTACGGACTTGACGGTGCTCATTCTTGGAGAGACGGGCACTGGAAAAGATCTTCTGGCGCTCATGATTCATGGGCTCAGTAGCCACAAAGATGGACCATTCGTGAAGGTTAACTGCGCGGCTATTCCCACCAATTTGCTTGAGAGTGAACTCTTCGGATACGAACGAGGAGCCTTCTCCGGGGCAACGAACCGGCATAAGGGTAAGTTCCAGATAGCTCATGGCGGGACCCTATTCCTCGACGAAGTCGGTGAACTTGATCTGATTCTTCAGGCGAAGATACTCCAAGCCATCGAAGAGAAACGTTTTTACCCTCTTGGCGGTTCGCAGATAGTGGAGGTAAACTGCCGGATACTTGCAGCGAGTAATCGCCCTCTTGAGGAGATGGTGAGAGAAGGCCGATTCCGCCAGGACCTCTTCCACCGATTGATGGCCTTTCCTCTCCGCATCCCTCCCTTGAGAGAACGGAAGGAGGACATCAAAATCCTCTCTGAATACTACCTTCAGGTCTTCGGAGCCGAAATGAAAAAAAACGGATTGAAACTTGAGCCCCGGGCTTTGGATTTCCTCACCAAGTCTGATTGGAAGGGAAATGTGCGGGAGTTGATGAATGTGCTACGTTCGGCCGTCTTGATGAGCCGCGGAGGCACCATCGGCCCGGAGTCTCTTCTATCCCATCCCATCTTTTGGGAGGAATCAGAAACTGAGGAGCAACAGACATCCGGGTCAACTGATTCCATCCCCATCCCTACCCTTGCTCAGTCAGAGCGAGAACTCATAAAGCGTGCCCTTCAACTGAGCGGCGGCAACAAAAGTCAAGCCGCCAGGCTTCTGGGAATCAGCCGAAGCCACCTGCGCTACCGCATGATGGTCCACGACCTCTAAACCTGGGCGGTTGATTTCAATCTACAGACTGGCTGAAGTGGTTAACTTCAACCACTCATTCAAACATTCCAGGGCTAATCTCAGCCCCCATGCCTTCCTCTTTTTCCCAGAAAAAGCCCATTCCTGCTGGTTCTTTGAGGGTTTTTGTGAAACTCCAATTGAATCACTGAGTTCTTTGTTTCATGGCACGTGGGTTGCAATCTGTAAGTCTATGAGTTTGTTTATTCTTGGGTCATGCCTTCTATGTTTTGGCTGTGCCACCCCAGGACGTCCAGCAGCCAGGGTTGTCCATGATTCAGGGCCTTCTGTCCAAGAAGCACAAATGGAGACATATGATGGACCGAAGGCCAGAATTGCAGTAGGCGATTTTCAGGTTAAAGCTGCTGGAGCAACGATGGAGATAGGCGATGGCCTGAGGGAAATGCTCTTGACAGCCCTTTTTAACACCAACCGTTTTATCGTTCTGGAACGCCAAGTTATTCAAGATGTGATGCTCGAACAGGATCTGGGTGCGAGCGGTCGGGTAAAAAAGGCAACCGCTGCCCCCATCGGTCAAATAGAAGGAACAGAACTTCTCGTTTACGGTGTTGTCTCAGAGTTTAAGAGTGGGGCCTCAGGAATGGGTATTAGTATTGGCATGCCGAATGTACCTTTAAGCCTTGGAGGTGGAATGAAGAATGCTCATATGGCAATTGACCTTCGAGTAGTGGAAACCGCTACCGGCAGAATTGTTTTTGCCACCAGGGTTGAGGGCAAAGCTTCTGACTTTAGTACGAGCATTGGGACGCAATTCGGGGGTGGAAGGTCAACGATGCCGGTTTCTTTAGGGAGCTATAACAATACCCCGATGGAGAAGGCAATCAGAGTCTGTATTAATAGGGCGGTAGAGCACCTATGCACCAAAACCCCAGCTCAATACTTTCATTACCAATAAAGGTTTGAGACCTGGCAATATCCTGGGGGACTGAAATTCTAGGAGACCCCGAAGGCCGGATGGACCGGGACTGATGTTCCCTAAGGAGATAAGATGATCGATTTGAGGTTCAGGAGGAAATCCATATGAAAGACGGACCAAAAAGAAATCCCTTCAGTAATCAAATGTCCGATCCATTTCTCACCTCAATCCGAATACGATGTTTTATGTATCTTGCTCTGGTCATCATGCTTGCCATGGGTCTCCAACTTGGGAAAGTCTCTGCCCTTCGTGCCCAAGAGATGATTGATCCCAGATTGGGTCGCCTTCTGCTCACAGAAACCGACCTCGTGTTGCCGGCCGGTCCAATAGACCTGGAGATCCAACGGACGCTGCAGACAGATCGGGGCGACCGAGGGCTCATCGGTACTCAATGGCGCATGAACTGGGAGAAATGTCTCATACAAACTGGATCAATTGTCATAGCAAAAGAAACCCCTGGACCCATACCCTTCACACAAGGAAACAGTAAGAAAGAGTTTAAGAGGCCCTCTGGAGAAATGATCGCCTTTCAAAAAGATGGGCAGGCTATCCGTACTAAGGTTGATGGAACAAAGGAGAGATATGATGCCAAAGGCCGTCTTGTCGAGTTGGAGGACTTAAACAGTAATAAAGTCAAATTGAGCTATAACCCTGACGGGAGACTCGAGCAAATCCAAGGCCCAAGGGGAGTTTTCCTCAAGTTCACATCGGACGATAAGGGTCGCATAACCCTCATCGAGTCCTCCACGGGGATAAAAGTCCGATATGGCTACGTTAAGGACAATCTGGCCGAGGTACAGATTAACAATGGTCCTCCTGTCAGATATGTCTATAATGAAAAAGGAACTCTCGTGAAGATTGACCGGCCTCTTGCGGGAGCCGTGGAGTTTGATTATGACGCCAAAGCACGGGTCACTAAGCGGCTTTGGGCTGACGGGAGCAAAGAGTTTTATGAATACGACGACGCCGACCATACTTATCGCCACATCAACCCGGCCGGGGGTATCACCGTCATCAAACAGAGCAAGGATGGTAAGCTGGAAGAAATCACTGACCCGCTCGGGAACAGGAAAACAATAAAGTACGATGCCGATCTTCGCCCTATAGCTACTACAGGCCCAACCGGTGAGACCTCCCAATTCAGTTATGACAGCCAGGGCCGGTTGGTGGGGGTGGATGGGTGTAGCGGCGTCGGGGTACGCCTCGAATACTTGGGGAAGACCTCTTTCTACAAGTCTGTGAGCAGATCTGACGGCACCCGTCAGACCTTTGATTATGACGCCCATCAGAATCTCTCCATCGCTTACTATCCTGACGGCCTGATTAAAAGCATAAAAGGTGCAGGTTTTCCTGAACGAAGTTTCACCTATCATCCCAACGGACTTTTAAAATCTGAGACAAATGCCCTGGGCCAACCAAGCACCTACGAATACGACCAGCGCGGCAACCTGACACGTCATGTCGATTCCGCGGGGGGAATAACCCAATGGACCTATGATGAGGAGAACCGGATGGTAAGTGTAACGGATCCACCTGGGGCGACAACGCGATATGAGTATGACAAGGCAGGACGCGGAGTCAAGGTCACTACACCCGTTTCCGGGACAATTCTCTACGAGTACGACAGCCGCGGTAGGCTCATTGCTAGGACGGATGAAGGAGGCAGGACGACCCGTTACAAATATGATCCTAATGGCCGCCCCTTGAGTGTGACCTACCCAGGTGGTAGCACGTATAATTACACATACGATGCATTAGGCAACCTGA
>JBEKDJ010000552.1:0-3406 GCA_050014415.1 Thermodesulfobacteriota bacterium
GTCAAAACACATAAGGGGCATGCCGTTACCAAGATCTCCGCTCCCAATTCTACGGCGTCTCTTACTCGGATCTCAGCAAGACGCTGGCCGGTATCTGTCGAAGACTCTACCCACATCCTTCCTCCTCCTCCTTCGCAGCACAGGCTTCGTTCTCGAGAACGGTCCAACTCTTTGAAGGTAAGGCCTGGAATGGCATTGAGAAGGATTCGGGGTTCATCGAAGATGCTATTCTGTTTGCCCAAAAAGCAGGGATCATGATAGGTGACCACTTTGTTGACCTGATTTGTGAGAGAAAGTTTCCCTTCTTCCAAGCGCATGGCCAGGAGTTGGGTGCCGTGAAGAACATTGAACTTCCCCTGAGGATATTCATTCTTTAGGGCGTTGAAGCCATGAGGACAGGTGGTAACGATATTCTCGATCTGATAGGTATCAAAGCGATTCATGTTCCCTTCGACGAGTTCCTCGAAGAGACCTGTCTCCCCCATCCTCCGGATCTCGTTACCGCAGCATTGCTCTTCGTTTCCGAGGATCCCGAAATCGACTTCGGACTGCTGAAGTCCGAGGACAAAAGACTTTGCGATTTCCTGAATTCGAGGGTCAGAAGAGGCGGTGCATCCAACGAAATAAAGAAATTCAGCATGGTCCCCTTGGGAGAAATCTTTGACCTTGAGGTCTGCGGGTAACCCCTTCGTCCACTCTGTCCTTTTGTTCTTCGGTTTTCCCCAGGGATTCCCATGTTTATAAGTGCTTTCCATAGCTTCGATGATCGTTTTGGGGATATGCCCCTCTTCAATCAAAGTTCCCCTCAACCCGATGACCAGGTCCATGGGCTTCAGACCACGGGGGCATCGGAGTGTGCAGGTCTTACATGTCGTACAATCCCAGAGTTCCTCTTTCCCACTGACCCAATCGAGGTTCTTTTCCAAAATACCCTCTATCATGAGTCTTCGAATATTCAATTTCGATTTCAGTGAGACAGGACATCCTCCCGTACACTTACCGCACTGAAAACATCCGTAGAGATCGAATTTTTGGGCAAAGGTCTCTTGCGACGGCTCCATCTCTTGAATCCTCTTTGTTTAATGTGAGTGACTCAGAATCCTAATCGCAATCAGGATTCGTTAAGGATTATTTTCCATCTTGAAAGTCTTTTTCATCCCTGCCAGCGGATTTGTGATTTCAGTATAATTATTATAACCTAAAAAGAACAAATTCGCGTGCTCAGTCTGTCTTTCTGAAGGGTCTATCATTTGGCGATTCGGGATGACATGGTAGAAAAAAATCCTTCTTGGAAGGTATCTTTCCTGCCTGAAAGAAATGCAAGAGATCGGATTGTTTCGCCAGACGAATTCGAGGTGCTTAAGAACGAAATCCTCCGATATATCCTTATTCTGTCTTTGGGTTACTCCCTCGGAATGAGGGAGGGAGAGATATTGAATCTAAGGGAGAAGCAAATTCATTTTCATATGGAAGGGAAGAACGAAGGGTATATTGAGCTTTATGATGGCGAAACAAAGAGTGGAGAAGGAAGAGAGGTTCCTTTTTGCAGCGTAATTGGCAAACTCTTGAAAGACCAACTGGCCATGGGGCCAAATCTCCTACCTACCATTGAGTAGTTTCTAAGTCCTTGCGCCTTACTGTTGGAAAGAATTACCAAGGGAGGTAAAGTTATTATTTTCATCAACGTCCCCTGAATCCGTCCCCAACATCATTTGATTTCAAGTAAGTCAAAGAATACAGTGTCTAGATATCGTTTGATTTGTCCTTTAAAGAGATGATGATCGAGAGTACATTGAAAGAAAGGGCCATTTCCACATCTGCCTCAGAAGGGAAAGGGATCGTATGGGGATGGGAGTGGTAGATTGCAATTATTTCCGTAGACTGATTTTCCATTTCCTCGATAGCCATCAACTCCTCATTGTTTTTAGACAAGGAGTGACAGGATAAAAGCAAATTTGATTTCATTACTAAGACAACCAGAATGCCCCGTTCTGTGAACGGGGATGAATGGCGATTTGGAGTTGGAATTTGAAAGTTGCCGGGTTTCCGTGAGGCCGCAAAGCCCCGCCTTGTAGGCGGGGATAGGTCTCATGGGGCAGTCCTTTTTAAATGTCCATTATAGCATTTGTCATTTGAACAATATGATTTTCATAAATCATCAATCCTGGAAGCATTTCTAAAGATCTGGCCATTCTATGGTTATTTAAAATTTTTTGAGATCAAATGAATTGTGCTAATTTGCGGAGAAGCTCCGTCATTATTTCTACTTCTTCTTCGGAGTTGTAAATATAAAAAGAAATCCTTGCACTCGGACCAATCCCAAGCCTGTCATGTAGGGGTTGGGCACAATGAAAACCAGAGCGAATCATAATGTTTTCCCTTAAATTGAGCACTTTCGCCACTGCATGACATCCCATCCCATTTACGTTAAAAGTGATCACAGATAATCTTTCCTTTTGATCCAAACTGCCATAAATTTCCAAGCCGTTGATTTTTTTCATCCTTTCAAGGGCCATTTCCGTGAGCATCTTATCATGGGCATAAACATTCTCCATTTGAATATCCTCCAAATAATCAATCGCACTGCCCAAAGCAATGGCGCCTTCTATATTCGGTGTACCGGCCTCATAACAAAGCGGTGGATCTTCCGAAATGTATCCATCAATATGAACCTCTTTTATGGTACTCCCTCCCACAAGATAAGGTTCCATTCTCTCATATAAATCTTCCTTAATGAAGAGAACTCCAATTCCTGATGGGCCTAACATTTTATGACCGCTGAAGACCAAGAAGTCGCAACCAAGTGCTCTGACATCAATCTTCATGTGGGGAACCGACTGTGCACCATCGACTAAGCACAAGGCCCCCACTTTTTTAGCTTCCTCAATCACTATCTCAACTGGATTGATTAGGCCAAGTACATTCGAGATATGGCCTACAGTGACAAGGAAGGTTGAATGATCTAATTTATTTCTTAAATCGTCGATGTTCACCCTCCCTTGATTGTCAATATCGACATATTCAACATTTCTTTTGTGTCTCCAAGGAAGGAGATTGGAATGGTGTTCCATCACAGTAGTCAGTATTTTCCCCTCCCCCTTAAGGGAGTGGCTCACCAAATTGATCGCTTCCGTAGTGTTTCGAACAAAAACAACTTCTCTTTCATCTGCATTAATGAATCGTGCCACTTTCCTCCGCGATTCTTCATAGAGTTCAGACGATTCTTGGGATAATGTGTGGACTCCTCTATGGATATTCCCACAATAATTCTCGTAATAATTCGAGATCGTCTGAATAACTTGCCTTGGCTTTTGAGTGGTTGCGGCATTGTCAAAGTATATGATGGGCTTATTTTTAATCAGCCTCTTTAGAAAAGGAAAATCGCCACGGATTTCTACAGTATTCA
>JBEKDJ010000553.1:0-3081 GCA_050014415.1 Thermodesulfobacteriota bacterium
GTTCGCCCACGGTGCTTTGACGACGATCGGGGGAAGTGTCTATTGCGTAGGCGAACTTGTCTACTGGAGTGGACAAGAAAAAAGGTATCAGTGTCGCCAACCCAAGCAGTAACAAGCAAACAAACACAACAATGGAGGGTAACGTGAGAGTATTAAAGTCCGTGGTGCTAACAATCTCTTTCTTCGTTGTTTTAGCGATTTCATCTACTGCCCTGTCTCAGAGTAAAGGACCTTCACCTTCAGATCGCTGCTCCCAAGTGAAAAGCGACTATTTGGCGACTGAGCAAGAGTGGTCTTCGATCAACGCTGATGTCAGTTTCAATCGGGATGAGCTTGAGAGGTTGAGGAACCTCCGGTGGGAGACGAAGATAACCCTGGCTGTTCTTGATGAAGCACTTGTCATCATGAAGGAAAGAGAAAACATCAGCGATACTCAGCTGATGGCCCTCAACTCAAGAATCGCCAGTAAAAAAGGGACCATCCATCCCGATGGGACATTCACCATCAGTGGCTATGAAGGAGCACCTTTAGTGCTCGATGAAGCAAAGCGAATCCTTGGCCGCCTGCTGACTCGTTATGAAGAGAATATCAAAAAGACCGAAGGGGAATTGAAAGAGAAGGAAGAAAAAAGTCATCTTCTCAGCCAGAGACTGCCTACTCTGGAGGAGCAGATCCAGAAGGAATGCAAAGCTACTGGCATCCCAACCCCTTGGGAACAGGGAGTTCCAAGATCTGCTGAAAAGGACCTCTATCAACGCTACATGGAAAAGGAAAGAATGAGACAGGAAGAAGTGGAGAGCCGACGTCTGGCCGACATTGAGAGGCTTTGGTCAAGAGAATATGACTATCCTTACCTACCGCCTCATCCTCTTTATCCCCCCTAAACTTACGTTTCGTATGGCTACAGCTCAAGGACCTCGCTGATAGAACTGAAAAGCGTTGACGATTCTTTCGCCTGTCTCTGTTGTTATCCCTTCACGTCCTCCTTGGAAGAGAGACAGATTCTTGGTGCTGGGTCATTGGTTATTTATCTCTCTTTATTATTCACTTCGGGTCCAATACCCCGCGGCTTGCCGCGCATCCGTCATTCCGGCGAAAGCCGGAATCCAGAGAAGAAACCGGCTGGATGCCGGATCAAGTCCGGCATGACGAAGGATACTCATTTGCATAATCTCTCACCCAGCGAACCCGGGATAACAACACTCCATTCGTCTGGAGATCCGGATGAGTATAAAACTTTCCACGAATAGATGACCTTCTTTTCCTTTGAATAGTGAGCTAAGGATGTGAAGCGAAACCTTTTGTCCGCACAGTTTATTTGCCACATTGTTATTGAATGGCTCAAATTCTCATATTTTTCGCCCAATTCTCCCACCATAAAATTCACACCTTGATGGGTATAGTCCTGTTTCCCCGCCACCTCCACAATAGGCGCGGAAGAATGACGGAGACTCTCCATATCATAGAAACACAAGTATTTGTCGGTCCTGCCATAGAATCTCCAGTCTTCTCCTCCCGCTTCTGAAAACGCAAAGATAACAAGTCCGAGAACTGCAAAGATCACTCCCCGCTTACCCGATAATGATTTCATTTGGATCATCTCCCTCCCGGTCAGAGGTCCAACAAATCCCGCCTCTCCCTTTGTCGTTTTTCCTTGCTTTTGCATTGCTCCCAGTATTCGTCGATGGACCGTCTAATAATCTTCGAGACCGATCACCCGGTCTTCTTGGCAATGGTATGAAGCCTCCTGATCTGAACTTCAGCAAGGTAGAAATTCATTCTTTTAGGGATCGATTGACAACCTCCTCTCTTATTTGTGTATAGGGTACGCAAAAACCGCTTTCAGGTCAAGAGAATCCTTTCCCTTCTAAAGGAAAAACCGAGCAGGAACAAGATTTTGATCTCCCTTGACAAGTTGGGTGAAAAAAGATATTTGAAGTGGAGAGGAAGAAGCGGAATGAATCCGAAGGCCCGGGAGATCATCGTTGATCTGAAATGCTATCTTGAGTATCTCAAAGGGATAGGAATTGAGACCGTGCCTTTCTCTGAAACCAGATCTGCTCTTCCGCATTCAAGCGCCTCTGCCCTCTCACAAATGACTCCAACCCTGGAAGAAATTCGACAGGAGTTGGGTGACTGCCGCCGGTGCAAACTCCATCGAACACGGCGTACCATTGTCTTTGGAGAAGGCAACAGAAAGGCCAAATTGATGTTTGTTGGAGAAGGCCCCGGGTACGATGAGGACGTTCAAGGAAGGCCTTTTGTTGGAAAGGCCGGGCAGCTATTGACCAAGATCATTGAGTCCATCCATTTCCGAAGGGAAGAGGTCTACATTGCCAACGTCATCAAATGCCGTCCTCCCCAGAATCGAAATCCCGAGCCTGATGAGATCGAGTGTTGTCATCCTTTTCTTATCAAGCAGATCAGGTCGATCCAGCCGCAGATCATCTGCGCTTTGGGAGCCTTTGCCGCCCAGACTCTTCTCAAGACCGATGCCAAGATTACTGCTCTCCGCGGACGGTTCTATGACCTTGGAGGGATGAAGGTTCTGCCCACCTACCATCCCGCCTACCTGCTCCGGAATCCTGACCGAAAGAGAGAGGTCTGGGAGGACATGAAAAAGATCTCTGAAGGGATCACGGACAAAGAGAACGTTGCTCACCCCGCAGGAGACATCAGGCGATAGTTCAATTCGAATCCCTTCTCATTCAGGATCTCCAGAATGGCAGAGGCTGTTTCTCTCGCCAGAAGCTCCCAGAGGTGAAACTTCCTCTTGGGATAGAGGACATTCGGTTTTCCCACAATCCCGACCATCTTGGCAACCCGATCGATCGCATCCTGAAGATTTCCCATCTCATCCACCAGTCCCAATTGTTTGGCCTGTTCCCCTGTGAAAATTCTGCCGTCGGCGATTTGAACCACTTTCTCCCGATCCAGTCCCCTGCCCTTTGCCACAGCTTCAATGAATTGTTGGTGGACATTGTCGATCACGTCTTGAACGATCTTTCTCTCGTCTGGAGTCATCTCTCGGAAGGGGGTTCCGATATCCTTGTGCTCTCCGCTCTTCAACACAACCCCTTT
>JBEKDJ010000554.1:0-2648 GCA_050014415.1 Thermodesulfobacteriota bacterium
TTTGGCCAGTTCTGGAAGTTTATTCGGACCAAAGACGATCAAGGCAATCGCCAAGATAATCAGCAATTCCGGCAATCCGATATTGAACATAAATCCTCCTTTTGTGAAGGTCCCTATCTCTCGATCTTCTTCAACCTCTTAATCCACCTGTGAATCTCTTCATGGTAGATATAGAAGACCAATATCACCACGGCAGATATCCCCGAGAGGAAAAGAAATATTCTGTATTGGTGCTCAAAAGCCTTGGCGCCCTGAAGAGTTGCCATCAATGTCCCAGGGATTCTCCCAATCGTAGAGATGATGAGAAAGATGCCCAAATGCATGGGTGTGAGACCCAGGATATAGCAGAGAGCGTCCTTTGGAAATCCTGGTATCAAAAAGAGGAGAAAGCTCAGGATGACACCTTGGTGTCAGATCAGATAATCGAATTTTCTTCTGATCCCCGGTGAAACGAACTTTTCAACGGCCACCTTTTCAAAAATTCTAGCTAAGCTGAAGGCAAGCCAAGACCCCAATATGAGCCCGATCGTGGAATAAAACATCCCGCCCCACAACCCAAAAACATAGCCTCCCAAAAACTCAATGGCTCCTCCTGGAATGGGAGCGACAACCACTTGTATCACTTGGAGAAGCATAAAAACCAGAGGAGAATATGGCCCGTAGGATCTGAGAACTACTTTTAATTGGTGACGATCCTGGAAGAGGACCCATAGTTTAGCCGCTTGGACCCCTAGGTGGGGATAGTACCGATAGACCGTAAGGGCAATTAGTCCTACTAAAAGGCAAATAACTCCCCATTTCAATTTTGATTGCAGTGATGATTTCATAAGGTGGGATTCAATTCCTCCTGCGTTAGTCTTCTATAGAAGAATCCAGAGATTGGCTTCACAACTCGATTGCTCCCTTTCAACTTAAACGGCTCAGAGGGCCAATTTCCTATGTAGCCTCATCTGTAAGATCCCCCTCAGGCTTTTTCTCGAATATCTTACAGAGTAAAATACCCACTTCATAGAGCCCCATTAGAGGAAGAGCCATCAGCACCTGTGAGATAATATCTGGCGGAGTAATGATGAGGGCGAAGATGAAGATCAAGAGAATGGCATATCTTCTTTTTTGGCCTAACATCTTGGCATCGATTGCTCCAATCCTTGCTAGAATCAGCAGGATGACGGGAAATTCGAAGACCAAGCCGAAAGCCAATAGAAATTTCACACTAAAGGAAAGGTAAGCATTCATATCCGGCATTGGCCTGATAGATTGAGTGGCGTATTTTAAAAGAAACTTACAACCGAAGGGGAGAGCAACAAAGTATCCGAAAAGAATGCCTAGGGCAAAGAAGAAGGAACCAGCGAGAACGAAAGGTAGGACATATCGCTTCTTATCTTGATCCAGACGGCGGCTCACAAATCCCCAGATTTGGTAAAGAATAAAGGGAGATGCCAACGTAAGACCTGCAACAAACCCTACCTTCATATAGGTAAAGAAAGCTTCAGCCGTGCTACGGAAAATCAAAGTACTCCCAGCAGGCATAACTTTAATAATAGGAGCGGCTAGGATATCGAAAATAGAGTCAGAAAAACCATAGCAAATTAGGAAACCCGCTCCAACGGCAATAAACGAAAGAATTAATCGCTTCCTTATCTCTTGAAGATGGGTTGTAAGAAGGACTTTCTTCTCACCCATCCTTTAGGCCTTCTAATTTCTCATTCTTCCCCTTTTCCTCATTTCCAACAAACATCTTCTCAGGAACGGACTCCGTTTCATGCAATGATGCCTGCCCCGTCCTTTCTGGAAGAGCTGAGGACTCGGATGTCCTTTCAGGCAAATCAGCTACAGGAACCATGTTGGTAGAGTGGCTTTTTGTCTCTTCCAACTCTGTGATTTTCCCCTCAAAACTCTCTTTCATCTCCTCCGAGGCCTTTTTGAATTCCCTCATCGCATGACCAATCGACTTGCCTATTTCTGGAAGTTTTTTCGGTCCAAATATAACCTTTTACCTTCTACCTTTCAGGACTTGCCGTCTGATTTCTTTGAAGTATTCTCATCATCTCCTTCCATGCTTTTCTTGAAATTTCGAATCCCCTTTCCAAGACCTGTCCCTAAATCAGAAATCCTCTTACCGCCGAAAACTACTAAGGCAATAGCCAAAATGACCAATACATCAGGCCCTGCAAGCATAAATCCTCCTTTCCAATACATTCCGAGAGAAACAATTCAAATGAAGAAGGATACAAAAACATCCTCTATTGTTTCCCCTCTCCTGAAACCTCTTCAGGTTTCTTGGGGGTCACATCGATTTCCTCTTCGTGCGTTGACCTTTTGAAGTTCCGGATCGCTTTCCCCATGCTCTCACCGATCTGAGGAAGTTTCCCAGCCCCGAAAATGATGACGACAATGACCAGGATGACCAACAGTTCCGGCATTCCAATGCTTCCCATTTTTTTCTCCTTTCAAGGGATGATGTTCTGAATTAATCTAGCCCCTCACTTCATGTTGATAAGATTCTATTGGAAATGACTCCCACTGCGCCATTGGATAAATGAATTAGGGCAAGAAATGTTAACTGAAGGGTCGCAGTACATTGCTGAAACTGTACTTGAATAGTCCACCCTCCCTAGACTACCTCTTCGCGTTGTAGCCATTTGAAG
>JBEKDJ010000555.1:0-3486 GCA_050014415.1 Thermodesulfobacteriota bacterium
ATTTCCGCATTGGCAGTTAGGCATAAGACCGACGGCTGGATGATGGGAGCCGGATGAGCCGAGAGGTTCACGTCCGTATCTGAGAGAGCGCAGGGGGGAGGTTCCCCTGCGCCACTCACCGCATTAAGTTGGGCGTGGAAGGCGAAACTTTTCTGAGAGCGTGAAGAGTACTTCCTGTAATCGTTGTCGAGGCAATTTATTTCCATATTGTAGATTCCAACCCGTAATTGATGAACATGATCGGTAAATGATCCGGCCCAGGCAGTTAAGAAATCTTAATTCAAAATTAATCTTTCTCTAAGATTTTCTTTGGTATTGATCTTCTATAATGAGATCGACGAATCTCTTGACGAGGAAACGGGAATGGGTTTTTGAACTTCTTTTAGCAATACACAACCCTTTGGAGAGAGTCATGAGGAGGGCCCAGAAGGTAACTGTCTGAGGCCTCCGGGAGCCTTTTTGGCATCCTCGGAGGCCCTAGATATGTCATTGCTATCAAAAAAGGAGGGAAAAATGAAAAAGATAATTATGTTGATGGTAACGGTTGTCCTCTTGATTCCAATACTCTTAGGTACGAACAATAGCTGGGCGGCAGAGACTGTTCTCAACCACGTTATTCCTATTCCGGGGTTCATAGATTTCTCAACGACCCCGCCTACAGTGGCCTTCGATATCAGTTGGGTCGATTCCAACAAGTATTACCTTACTGACCCAGGTACAAGTTCTACGACCGGTTCAGGGCGTATTGATATTTTTGACGCCATCGACGACATCTACTTGGGTTCAATCACCGGGTTTTATGGAAATCATAATCCTCCAGGGTCACATGATTTTAGCGGGCCAAATGGCGTTCTTGTGCTGCACAATCATGGCAAGAATGAGCTTTGGACAGGTGACGGTGACAGTACGGTGAAGGTTGTGGACCTTGATAAAATGGCCATTGTGGCAACGATCCCGACGGGGACTTTGCCAGCAGATGGGAAAGCGGATGAACTGGCCTACGATTCAAAGCATCACATCATCCTGATCAGCAATCCTTTAGCTACGACGCCGTTTGTGACCTTCATCTCCCAGGAAACTCGGAAGGTGTTGGGTAAAATTGATCTTCCGGAAGTTATCATTGGCGGAGTTAATAATGGCATCGAGCAGCCGGTGTTTGATCCAAAAACGAACCTGTTTTACTTGTCGTTGCCGGCAACAGTTAATAACCCAGGAGGCGAGATCGCTGTGATCGACCCGGTGGCGATGAAAATAATAAAGCACTTCCCCGTAACTGATTGCAATCCCAATGGGTTGGCCCTTGGTCCAAACAGTCATCTGCTTCTGGGCTGTGGCAGCGCAAAAACAATTATCATGGATGAAAACGGAGGGATCGTGGCGACCATCACGGAGGTGGGCGGCTCGGACCAAGTCTGGTTCAATCCGGGAGATAACCGCTACTACCTTGCAGCCTTCCTTAATCCTAGTGGTCCCGTGCTCGGCGTGATTGATGCCAAGACCAACACGTGGATTGAGAACGTCCCTACAATCTTCCCTTCCCACTCGGTTGCAGTGAACCCTACCAACAATCATATCTTTGTGCCCGTGGTACTTTCAGGCGTTATTGGGGAAGACAATTTTGGTATCGCGGTGTATGAGCACGAAGTGGAAAAACTCGAAAAAGATAGAGATCGGTCTCCTCGATAAGAGTTATTTCATCGAGAGGTTCAGCGAGGGCGCGGTCGGTGGAATTCCCCCCGCGCTCCTCGACTGTTCTGTTTGAACCAATCAGGAATGTTGCCATATGATATTAGATATTAAATCGGAACGCACGATTTCTAACTGTAATCGTTGGCTTCAAGAATAGTCTCAGAGCAACGACTTGTAGTCCTCAGCCAACTTACTATTGGCTTTCTAGCGGTTCACATTTTGTCCCCCCAATTAGGGGTAGTCGAATTTAACAAAAAAGGACCGGTCCGGGGGTGTGAATATCTGCTATAGACGTTGCGTTTTTCAAGCTTCAAAAAGCTACGGTTTGAAGATAATATTTACCGATTTTGTTTGAGAAAGGGGTGAGGTCTTGAGTTCCTCACCCCTTTTCGAACTTTTTAGCCGTAGAGATTGTCAATCCATCTCATCGCCTCAACATCACTTACCGTCCAAGATATCTCTGGGTCGTGGAAAGATTCGCGTGTCTCAAAATGATCTTGCTCACAATTTCTATGGGTACTCCTGAACGAGAAGCGTAGGTTGCTGCATGTCTCCTGAGATCATGCGGTTTTAAATGGATCCCAACCACCTTTCCCGCTTTATTCACAACTTCTCTCCCGGCTGTATAGGATACTGGAAATATCCTCTGATCAGACCCAATCCCTTTCCTGGTTATGTATTCCTTGAGGCGGTCCGCAATCTTCTGAGGGATGAAGACAATTTCCCGTTCCTTGCCACTCTTGGGGGCTCGGAGAGTGAGCTTTCGATCTTCAATATCACCAGGTGTCAATTTCAAGACCTCGCCGATCCTCATCCCACCCCGGGCCATCAATTCAAGAATTAGCCGATTTCTGGGTTTGATGGTCCGAAAGATGATTTCATCCATCACTTCTTTTTCGAGAATGATCCAGCGGATGGGTCCAAGGGGACGATATAGCTTTTTCAGCATAGGGGTATCGCATGGGCTTCGGAAACTGGGGTCAAGGTTTTGGGTGATGAAGTTGAAGAAGGAAGTGAGTTGGGAGTATCGGGTACGTTTGGTTAACTGGTTAGCCCTTTGGTTGATATCTGTGAGAAAGGAGAGGACCTCTTCGGGGGTCAGGGAGTTCAGGTCCCTTTCGCCAAATTGGGCGGTCAATTTTGAAAGGACTGACTGGTAGGTTTTGAGGGTGCTTTTTTTGAATGAAGCTTGTGATACTCCAGCAAATAATGAATACCTTGAGATACTGTCATGATGCACCTCCTTAAATGAATTTCCCCCGATGTTACCATACGATTTTCATATCTATAATAAATTCTTGGACAAAAGCGCTTTCTGTTTTGGCAAGATATTGACTGTTTTGACTTTAGGGGGAAATTTCTTCCTCTGATGGTTTTGACTTCCCTGTTGAAGCCTTTTGCCTTTTTGACTCACGAAGGTAGGTGGAGGACACTCCTATATCTGGTGGTCGATTTCTCTAGCCGGTTGTCCTTGACAGACTACTCCCGCTTTTGTATATTCAACCCATCCCAAAATAAGTTCTTATCACTAATTTATCATGGACAACAGAAGAGACATTGGCTGGGGAAGATTCCGGAAAGGATTCCCCTGGTATAAAGAAGAAAAAAAATATCCTTTACAGGCCTATTCCGAGTTCATGCCTCCACTCAGGATAGGGATCAGCCCCTATGACGGAAGCATTTATCCATGGGTGTTCCGGGATGATGATATGTTTGGCTGGCAGGTCCCGGAGCTTGAAGAAGAATACCAACTAAGACCAGGGTTAGAGAATATCGGCAGGCAAGTCATACAACATA
>JBEKDJ010000556.1:0-4372 GCA_050014415.1 Thermodesulfobacteriota bacterium
CTTTTCAGCTGCCGGGGAATGCACCAGCAGTACATCGGCTTCTCCCTTTTGACCCTTGGCCATGGCCTGGCCTGAGCCCACTGCAATGGTCTTCACAAAAAAACCTGTCTCCTTTTCAAAAACAGGGATGAGTACATCGAGAAGCCCTGAGTCCTGCGTGCTGGTCGTAGTGGCAATAATGATCGTCTTTTCCTGTGCTTGAACAGAAATCAAAGTTGAAAGCATAAGAAAAAAAACAACAAATCCCAGGACAAATCCTTTGCATATTTTACGATCCATGGTTTTCCTCCAAGTCGTATGAATTTAGTTTTTTGGACCCTGTAATGCCCTCCATTCTTTCGAATTTGGAAAGAAGAGCGGGCTTCCATATCTGTCTCTTCCAAAGTCCCGGATGATCCTCTGACCTTTTTCCACAGAGGTCAACCATTTGACGAAAGTCATCGCATCGCTGTAATTTACCTTGCTCAATTTCTTCGGATTGACCGGGATGAGGCTGATGTAGTTCAGTAGAGCCTCGTCCTTCTCAACGAGGACCACCAGTTTAATTTGACCCTGAAGAGTGAGCAAAGTGGCCCTATCAATCACGGTGTATGCACCTCTTTGGTCTGTATACCTTAACGTGGGGACATTCCCTTCCGCTCCTTTTTCATAAATGACGTACCAGGAACCAGAAGGTTTAATCGCAGCCTTTTTCCACAAATCCATTTCCGCCACATGGGTTCCTGAACTGTCCCCCCGGCTGATGAAAGACACCCCCTTCTGAGAAATGGCTTTGAGGGCTTCTGTAGCTTGCTTCATTCCCTTAATTCCAGCAGGGTCGCCTGGAGGACCGACGATCACAAAATCGTTATACATGAGATCAACTCGCTCGGTCCCAAATCCCTCCTGAACAAATCTTTCTTCAAGGGATTTTGCATGGACCAATACAAGATCTACTTCCCCCTTTCTAGCAATATCCAAGGCTGCCCCTGTGCCTGCGCCCACATGACGGACCCGGATCCCTGTCTCTCTTTCAAATTCATTTTCCAGCAGGTCGATAATGCCTGAATCAATGGGGCCAATCGTGCTGGCCAAAAGGATGAATGGATTGCCTTGGAGCAAACAGAACAATCCAACAGCGACCCAGCAATTCATTCCCTCCTCCCTACTACTGTTTTGAAAAGAGTATTTTCCCAGAATTCTTGAAATCATAGTGCCCCAGTTTCGCAATCCTCTTCCGAAATTCATCCGAATTAAGAACTCCCATGAAGGCTTGAAGCCCTTTTGCAAAGAAAGTCGATTGGTCGAGGATCATATCAAAGTTTTCCGTTGTGATTGGAATGAAAGAAAGACCGAAGAATTTCGAAACAGCAACCGTTGCAATTCCGACATCCGTCTCTTTGGAATGGATGGAAATGCCGACTTCGAGGTGGGTATAAACCTCCTTCTCATACCCTTTGATTTCAGAGGCAGGGATTCGGAGCTTCTTCAGGTAATGATCCAAGAGCACCCTTGTTCCCGCACCTTTCTGCCGATTAATAAACTTGACTTCTTTTCGAGCAAGGTCTTCAAATCCATGGATTCCGAGGGGGTTCTTTGAAGCAACAAGGAATCCGAGGTCCCGGCAAAAAAGATTCACGACAACTGGTTTTATATCCGGCACGTAATTTGGGAGGAAAGGGATGTTGTATTCGCCGGTTTTCGGATCAAAAAGATGAGACCAAGCAATATCCGTATATCCCTTATTTAGGGCTTTGAGTCCATCGGTGCTTCCTGTATTGGCTGTGAAGATATAGAATTCAGGATACACATTTCTCATGTAGGTGTGAAGGATATCGAGGATGGGGTCGTTGCTCCCGGAGGCCAGCAGCGCCCCTTCAATTCTCCTGCTCTTTTCTCTCGCCTGGCCAAGACTTCTCTGAGCATTCGATTCGATCCACTCATCAATCAATTTCTTTGGAAAGACCCACTTCCCTGTTACTCGCGTGGATGGAATTCTCTTCGATTTGATCAGTGCATAGACCTGTTTCTCATGGATACCCAGATAATGAGCTACCTCTTTTGTTTTCATCATCTCTTCAGACATAGACTCCTCCTTGTCATTTAATAAGTATATATAAGGAATCCACGAATTGTCAAAAAAAAACTACAAAAAATTACTCTTTATTACTTGCAAGTGCTGACCCGTCAACCTTATGAGTAAACCATAACAAGAATAGAACCTTTCTTGGCATTCAATGCCGGTCGGATTGAACGAAGCTCGGTTCCATGGTTTAATGCATTCCTCAAGGACTCAAACTTAAGGCACATTTTGATCTCAAGGATGCGAGAGCCATTTCCCTCGCAATGATAAACCCTTTCCACAAGAGATAGGCTTATTTTAGCCGTTGCGAGGAGTCCAAAGTAACCATTCTATGCACTAAAGTGCTCCTGCATTCGGAAAGCAGCTTCGGCACGAGTAGTAAGGTCGCTACACAAGGGTGGCAGCTCCGATCGTTAAGGCAAGTGAAATCAGTTACTTTGAGCCTAATCTGGCCAAGATTAGTTGTAACAATTTATGTAAATAAGTAGTTATTTGTAACTGTAAGTATGCTATTTTTTGACAATTCCGAAGTTCTGAGTTACGATTTTCCCCGTTCATTTCGATTATTAGCGCTCGACACTGTCTGGGATTTTTTTTCATCCCTGTATCTAATTCGCTCAGGGTCTCAGATGTTACTTCAGGATGCGCCAGTGCTGTCTTCAAGGAACAACGCGAAGCGGACATGACGAACTTCAAAGTGATTGAAAGGACCATTCCCGATATCATGCCAACACAGGCGAGAACTGCTCAGAGAATCCAGGAAGTAAATCTCACCGGAATGACCGACAACTGTCCTTGAGTGGAACAAATGTGAGGCTAATAGAATGAGAAAAAGAGGGATTTTTCAGCCTTTTTTCTTCGTCTTGTTGGGTGTTATTCTCCTCTTGAGTGCCTGTGGCAAGCCCAAATCCCAAGAAGGCGATGGAACGATCTCAGTGACAGATCAATTGGGGCGAACCGTCGTCGTCCCCCAGAAGATCACGAGGATCGCTGCCCTTCATCATTTTGGAGGTAAGGTTGTTTTTGCTCTCGGCCAGCAGGATAAAGTGGTGGATCAGGCACTCTATCACAGGGAAAACGAAGCAATGGCTAAGGTCAACCCGGTCTTTGCTGCAAAACCGTCAATGCTTAATCCTCACGGCATCAATATAGAGGAACTGATTGCCCTTAAGCCAAACGTTGCTTTTGTCTATGCCTCTTTTGACAAATCTGAAATGGAGCAGTTGGAGAACGTTGGTATCAAGGTGGTTGCAATCAGGGGAGAGACAATTGCGGAAAGCTACCAGGGCGTAAAGGTCATGGCCAAAGTCCTCCATTGTGAGGCGAAAGGTCAGGCTTATATCGATGAGTGTGAGGGTCTGCTGAGCATGGTAAAAGAAAGAGTGGCCGACCTTCCGGCTGAAAATCGACTGAAAGTCATGTTCGCAGGCCCAAGAAACATTTATACCGTTGCCACGGGCGAGATGCTACAGACCGAGATTCTTGAGACAGCCGGCGCACGAAACGTGGCCTCGGCCCTTAAGGGATTCTGGGCTAAAATCTCACCTGAGCAGATAGCCACCTGGAATCCGGACGTGATTTTTCTTGGCTCACGTCTTGACGTCTACGGGGCTGATAGCCTGTTCAATAACCCCCAATTCCAGACGATAAAGGCTATTAAGAGCAAAAGAGCTTACACCTTTCCCTCCAACATTGGCTGGTGGGATTATCCTGCACCCCACTGTGTTCTGGGTGTCGTATGGGCAGCGAAGACCCTTTACCCCGAGAGGTTCACAGATTTAGACATGCTGAAGATCGCCGATGGGTTTTACAAAAAGTACATGGGCTATACCTTTACAGCCATGGGAGGGAAGCTGTAACCGGGTTCCCTTGAATAGGGGCCTGGCAGCGTATGATCTTATGAAAAGAGGTGTGAGGCTTCTACTTTGGGTCGTCTTTGCAGGCGTCCTGTTTGGATCCCTTAGCATAGGCCGCTATGCCATAGGCCTGGTGGAGGTATTCAGACTTTTCTCTGCCCGTCTCGGATTGGAGAAATACATCACCCCTCCTTCGCCCGAGATACAACTGGTCTTCTGGAACATTCGTTTTCCCAGAATTCTGATGAGCCTTGCCGTAGGGAGTGGTATTTCTATCGCGGGTGTGGTCTTTCAGGCTCTCTTCCGTAACCCTTTGGCAGCGCCGGATATCCTTGTGGGCAACAATCCAAAGGGGGCCAAAAGTAACAAGGGTGGCTCCCCGTAAATTGATATGAGAATGCAGTAGTCCATGAGGAGCAATCATGGTTCAGGGTGAGTTGTTCCTTGAGAGATT
>JBEKDJ010000557.1:0-3451 GCA_050014415.1 Thermodesulfobacteriota bacterium
TAGATCCCGGTCAGATCATCCGTATAAGAGAGAAGCACTGCCTCCTCCCTCATCTGCTCGATCTCCTTCAGCTTTTCATCATAGAGATCCCTCAGAACTGACAGTTCCCGTGCTTCTTGATCTTTTTCTCGGATCTTTTCTGCCAATTCCATCTTTGTCCTCTCCAACTCCTGTTCGATCCGGGTCTTCTCTCTCCGATCCTTCATGGCAATCAAAAAAGAATCTCCCCGAAAGGATCCAAAGAAATCGACTGGAATCTGTTCTCCCGATCGATTGACGACATGTGTTTTGAGACGAACCTCTTTGCCTTGCCTCATCCTTTCAAATCCTTCTCTCACCCGGCTGACTTCTTCGAGGGGCACCACATCGACAAACGCCATCTGTCTTAGTTCCTCCCAAGGGTATACAAGCATCTCCATCCCTTTCGGGTTAGCCTTCAAAAATTCCTCTTTCGGATCGAGGATGAACAAGGGGTCTTGGATCACTTCAAGGATTGATCTCTGAAGATGGATCTCCTTCTCCAACGCTTCCACCTTTGTCCGGACTTCTTCAAGAGAAAGGGACTTCATATAGGGATATTAATTTCGAATTTCATATTCTTGGTTCCTGAACCTGTCAGGAACAGGTTTCATTTTTTCCACCTGCAATTCTACCTGGTTTTGAAACCGGAGCCATTATACCAGAAATCCACCTTTTAAGATAAAACTAGATCAACCCTTGGATTTCTCTTTCTATCTCCCTCAAAACCTGAGGATCAAAGGGGAGTGTCTTTTTTAAAGAAGGATCCAATGGATTTTCCGGATTGAAGTTCTGTAGGACGAACCTTCGGCCAACCCTCAACTGACTTCCCAGGCTTCTAATATCTTCCTCTTTGTGGAATCCTGGAACGACGGTCATCCGAAATTCATACTCCACCGCTCCCCTCTTCAGGATTTCAATCGACCTCGAGATGAGGCTTAGATTGGTAGGAAGGCCGGTTGACCGCCGATAGCTAAACGAATCCAAAGGTGCCTTCACATCCAAGGAGACAAAGTCGATCTGTCTCGCCTCAATCAGGTCCGTTAACATCTGTGGATTTGAACCATTCGTATCCAGTTTGACCAAAAATCTCTGACGTCTAATCTCACGAATCAAGAGGGGAAGATCACTGTGCAGCGTAGGTTCTCCTCCCGTGAGGCAAACCCCGTCAACCCAATCCCTATGAGAACGGAGGTAGCTCAGTATCTCTTCAATTGGAATGGAAGCATACTGCTCAGGATGAAAAATGAGAGCATGGTTGTGGCAGTAAGGACAACGAAAATTGCAGTGGGGAAGAAAGAGCACAGAGCAGATCTTCCCTGGCCAATCCACAAAGGAGGTCTCTAAAAATCCCTTGATCTCGGTCATCATCGATATGCATCAATTGGGAGAGACGATCCGCTTCAGGAGAAACCTCTGAAGAGATGCTGCTTCACCTCTTGGAGGGACGGGACCACCCCTCTCCAACTCATCACTTCCCTCTCCTCCTCATCCTCAATGATGACGGAAGGGGTGGAGAGAATGCTGTAAAAGGAAGCCTCGGCCAGGCCATCGATCGTGTCCAAATCATAGTTGGAAACACGTACCCCCTCCTTTTTCAACTCCGTTCCAATCTCCTTCACTGCAGGACATTTCGGGCATTTCGCTTTGGTAAATATCTTTATTAACTTCATCCTTCCTCCTTAACGAATCAGTGTAAAATGAGCCTTGACGCTGCATTCCATCCGCTATAAAGTTTCTCTACCACACCCACCTGCCTCTGTTAGGTGAACCATGATCATTACCTGTGGATTATTCATCATGTCTCCAGCGCCGTCTCCTCTTCCCCCTTCTTAAGGCACATCTGGTTCCGATACCGGTTTCGCAATTCTCCAATCTTGCCCTTGTTCCAACTGGAGATTTTTGTGAAGTAGCCGGTGATACGCGTGATGCCATCCACATCCTCAGATCCACAGTATGCACAAGAGGAGCGAAGCCCCCGGCTCGTCCGGTGACAGAGATTACAGGTGGTGAACTCGGGGGAGAAGGCGATCTGGTCATTTTGAGTCAGTTGAAAGGTCTTGATCACGAAGTTGGCGAGAGAGGTTTTTGAAGGCCTTGCCTCCCCGAGCCAGATATGAGTCAACGCACCTGCCTCGATGAGTGGGTGAAAAAGTCCTTCCTGTCTCACCCGCTCAATGGGGTTCAGTACAACAGAGTTATTCAAGTAGGTAGAGTTCGTATAGTAAACCTCTCCTTTTGAGATATCTCCTTTTACAATGTGACCCGATCTCGGTGAGTGATATTTAAGGTCCAATTTGGCAAAGCGATAGGCAGTCGATTCGGCAGGTGTCTGTTCCAGAACGAAACGCATCCCGTAACGTTGGCTGAATCGATCAACCAGAAGTTTCATATGGGCAATGACCTTCAGTCCGAATTTGAAGGCTTGTCTGGATTGATGCATTTCCTGGCCAGTATGAGTTTGAACGAGTTCGTTAAGTCCGACCATGCCGATCAGGAAACTGGCACGGTGCATCCTCAGGTAGGGAGATCCATCGCGGTCCATGGCAAGAAGAGAGAGCGGCCCTTTCTCTCCTAAAGAAAGAAGCTTCTCAATGAAGGATTTCTTCTCAAGGTGAGCCTTCACCGCCATCTCGACGAATTCAGTAATCTTTGAGAAGAGCCGGGTATCCTCTCCTTTGGCAAGGTAAGCAATTCTTGGAAGGTTCAGCGTCACATTCTGTAGAGCACAGTATCGCATCTTCCAAGGTTGTTTAGCATCTTCTATATCGGTCTGTTCGAGTTTGAAGCTGAGGCGGCAACATTCAGAAATTTTGGCCGTCTCACCCCGATCGAAGACAAAGTAGGTATTTCCTTTCTCAGAGGCGACGTTGCAAATGTGATGGAGGAAATCCAAATGGCCAGGTGTCTTGAAGAATTTCTCCGTGATATGTACCAGGGGCTTTGGGAAGAAGAAGGGTCTTCCGGATCCATCCCCTCCCTGGTAAACCTCGAAGAGGGCCCAGGCAAACCGCTGTGCCTCCTTCAAATAGTCACTGTAAGTCTTCCCCGTGAACTCCCCGCCCGGTCCGATCGCAGGAACATCCTCAAAGTGCTTAGGTGTCTCCCAATAGAGGTTGAGGTCAGTGAAGATGGCCTGACCCCCTCTCGCGACCGCCTGTTGGGAAAATTCGAAGATCATCATCTGAGCCAGTTGTTCCAGTTCTTGATCAGACATCCCAACCAAGTAGGGTGCAAAAAAGAGATTCACGGAGTCCCAACCAATCGCTCCGGCAAAATGGCTTTGAAGGGCTGCAGCGAACTTCACCATGTGAGCTAGAAGCACTTCTGGATGTTTTGCAGGCTTGGCCATGGCGATCGAGTTGGGAAGGCTTAGGCCAAAGCGTTTGATATATTCGAGGGATTGCCCGCTGCAGTAAGGTCGATCCACAAA
>JBEKDJ010000558.1:0-3583 GCA_050014415.1 Thermodesulfobacteriota bacterium
GTCCTGCCTCGGGCCATCAACCCCGCCGATGTGAGAAAGCTTCTCTCTGTGATTGACAACATCCGGGACCGGGCCCTGTTTCTTCTCCTTTTACGGACAGGGATACGGATCGGTGAGGCATTGGGATTGAGGTTGAGCGATCTGGACATCAAGGGCAGGAAGGTTCATCTCTTCGAGGGAGAGAAGAACAGCATGGGGAGGGTGGTCTATCTGAGCGATGATGCCCTCTTTGCGATCAAGCTCTGGCTCAGGCGAAGGGATAAGAACAAGGAGTTCATCTTTTACGGCCAGAGCAATGGGCACCTCTGTTACAGTACCGGCCGGGGCCTTTTCGTGAAATACCTCAAGAAGGCAGGGCTTGAGCAGAAGGGCTACACGGTCCATTGTCTTCGCCATACCTTTGCCTCCGAGCTTCTCAACGCCGGGATGCGCCTGGAATGTCTCCAGCAGCTTCTCGGTCACCAGGATATCGAGGTGACCCGCCGATACGCCCGGCTCACGGACAGGACCCGTGAAGAAGAGTACTTCCGGGCCATGGCTGTGATCGAAAAAGGAGGGCTCAATGGAGACTACTGAGTTGATCCGGTACCGGAGAGCCTTGAGGAGAAAAAACTACTCGGCCCACACGGTGAAGAGCTACCTAAACATCCTCAATCAGTTCATCAGATGGCTTACAGTGCCTCTTCCCGAGGTGACCCGCAAGCAGATCGGAGCCTATGTCGATCATCTCCTCCGAAAGAGACGGACGCCGAAGACAATCACGTGCCACTTGCAAACGATCCGCCTCTTCTTCGAGTATCTCATGAACGAGGAAGGCAGATCCATGCTCAACCCTGTCACCCGGATCTCGCTCCGTCTGCCCAAGCCGCTGCCTCGGCACCTGAAGGACGACCAAGTCAGGAGACTCTTCGCCGTCATCACGGATCTGAGAGACCGGGCCCTGTTCATGTTGATGCTCCGTTGCGGCCTTCGGGTCCAGGAGATTGCTGAGCTGACCGTCGATGCGGTAGAGTACGGGAGAAGACAGATTTTTGTCTTCCATGGAAAAGGGGCTAAGGATAGGGTCGTCTACATGAGTGAAGATGCCCGCTCTGCTCTTTTAGCGTATCTGGCGAAACGATCATCGAAGGCGAAAGGATTGTTCCTGGTTCAGAAGGGGCCGATGAGGGGGAAACCGCTATCGGTGCGAGGCATCCAGAAGAGGATCGAATACTATGGGCGAGAGAGCGGGCTGAACGTCTCGTGTCATCGACTTCGCCACACCATGGCCACGCAGCTTCTCAATGCCGATGCGGACCTTGCGACGATTCAGGACCTCCTGGGGCATGGACAGATTACCACCACGCAGCGCTACTGCCGGGTAGCGAACCTCAAAGTCCAACGAGACTACTATAAGGCCATGGAGGTGGTCCTGCAAAGGACGCGGGCCCAAGAAGAAGATGACCAAGATGAGGAGAGCATAGAGTCCCATGGAGACGCTGAATCACCTACGGAGTGCTCGCAAACAGGGCAACGAGTCGTGTAATAGGGGGGGATATTGAGATATGGACAAGGGAGAGAAAATGGATTATAGGGCAAATGGTGAGGTCATTCTTTGGGCTAAATCCAATCAATCAGAGAATAGAAAGTACGCTACATGTCAAGAACAGCGAATTGTCTTGACAGGGATAGAGGAAAAATGATAATGGAAAACAGCTCGTAACTAACTATTATCAAAAGAAAAAGCAGAATATGTTACGTATAGCACCTACAAGTCTTGACAATAAGATGGCTCTGAAAGGTGACAATTACCAATAGAAATACGCATGCTTAAAAAGCCAGGGCCTTGAGCCCCGGCTCTTTAAGTCAAATTCAGGAGGGGCTATTTAATCCTGTATTTTTAACCCATTCCGGTAAGTTTAATAGCTTCTTTAGCTTCAAGCCATATGTTCTGAGAATAGGTTAAGCCAGGCACCCCCAAATATTTTGCGTAACGGGCAGTGATAACTTCAAACGCCTCTGAATATTTGGATTTGTCGAACTCATAAATAGAAATGGATTTAATCCCTACCCCTACTTCGGGGATGACATAGGGTCCTTTCATGGTTATGTATGCTGGTAGGGGGGGTTGCCCCATCAAACGCTTGACAACCTCTTTTGCACCTTCCGTGGGATATGATATAATACCTATGATAACCATTTTTAACCTCCTTTTCTGTGGCAAAGAAATAGATGAGTGCATTTAATCGGACTAAGATTCCGAACATCAAAAAAGTATGCCCCCAAGAAGTCATAGCAACCCCTTGGAGGCCTCGTATCGGCATCTTCTGGAAGCAGCTCCATTTCATAATTACTCCAATAGGTTTTAGGTTGTGTTGTTAGGTCATTTTTGCAGGAACCAACGGGGAGGACCCCATCTAGCATCTAGGGTTTGGGATATCACAAGATTTTGCGTCTGTCAAACAAAAAACAGTCTTGTGAAAATTATCTTTTGAGGATTATCACTTGAAATCTGGTATAGCGATATCGATTCATGGCTTGATGACTTCAGGAAGTACCCCTCTTCACTCTTTTTCCTGTCCGCGCTGCGGGGGTAAAGAGATCCCCTGTAAGACGATTGTCTATAATTCTCCTGGTTAGGAAGCTTACGACACTCTTGAAATCTCCAGGCTCGATCTTCCCATGAACTTTTGCTACACCTAAAGCGTTCCGGGTCATCCCCGCAAGCTCTGCAATGTCCTTAACAGTGTATTTGAATTCTCTCTTTGGCTTGTATGGCTGCTTCGATCCTTTTCTCGGCATAATGTCTCCTTCCGATCTTCTTGATCTTCAAGCATCTATGGCCGAACTGGGGTAAAACAAAACCCTCTTAGAGACCCGTGTCGAGCGAGAAGTGGTTCCCCGGTCAAGGTAATTCATCTTTAAAGCCAGGGAAAAGAGATAGGGGTATTGACCCTCTCCTCCGACCTGCTCCCTTTACCGTACTCCTGGCACCCCTGCTGTGGGATAGGAAATAAAGGCCCGCGAGATGAAACCGATCACCACAAAGATGACAATGGCTGCAATGATCACCGCGACCGTATATCCCAAGGACTTTTCCCGAGGAGATTTCATCAGAAGCGGAAGTCCCAGGTAGAGAAGATACAACCCATATAACCCCAGGATCATCAAGGGGCTCAATGCAGGAATAATCCCAACAACCCCGACGATCCAGCCAGGCGTGTAAGAATAGGTAGCCACTTTGAAAGCTTGATTCATGCTCTTCTCCCCGGAAAACGAAGGGGCGAGAGCATCAATGATAAGAGCCAGGATATAGACGCCGACTAAGGTCAGGATGTAATGGACAACCGCAGATGAAATCGATGCGAAGATAGACGCCCGGAACGATCCTGCGAAGGGTATGCTGATCCCGACGAGGGACATTCCGATAATGGAAGCCACAGGCCCGATGGCTGCCAAGATCACAATATAGGTTTTGTATAACTCCGGGATGGTTGTGGCCTCTCCCGAAATGGTTTGCCACTCCTGCTTGGGTTTGAGCAAAATCCCTTTAACACGTTCGCTTAAATTCATAATCTCTCCCTCCTCTTATGTCATTAACCAT
>JBEKDJ010000559.1:0-3096 GCA_050014415.1 Thermodesulfobacteriota bacterium
CCGTTTAAAACACTAGAGATTGCAAAGCTATATTTACGTTCAGCAGAAGTTATCGAAGAGAGACCTTGTGGAATTTATGAGATTGAAAATAATCAAGGACGAAAATCATATAAGATATTTATCGATAAAAAAGACCGAGAAAATTACCTGAAAAATAATAGCAATAAGAAAGCTACATCTGATAATCCTCTATTTGTAACTGACGTTTATAATCAATGCTCTGAGAAACAACTTAGGAAATTGACAGCAAAAGAAATAGATATATATTTAAAGGAAAGAAAAGATCAAGCTAAAGAATGGCGTAACTTGATATAATAATCATCATCAACAAAAATCGCTAAGCATTGCTTGCAGCCTGACGCGGCTAGCGCTGGGGTCGCGCTCGGACATAGGTACTGGCTTTCCAATTGGTTTTCCTTCCAATGCCTGTGCCAGTGCCCGCCGCGCAGCTGAAGCACTAGGGTTAGACGGTGAAATAGGTACTCAGACAATCATAAAAATCCAACATCGGGGCGAAAACATGGCAACCTTTATCCACCAACGAGTCGAAGCAGCACGAGCCGGAACCAATCCGACTGTCATTTGCCGCATGCCATCTGGTTGGGCAGTTTTGTGTGATGTACAATTCCTTCGCGGATATTCGTTGCTCCTCCCTGATCCGGTCGTACCGGACCTAAACACGCTCGATAAACAGAAACGTGCCGAGTATCTTCTCGATATGACGATTCTGGGTGACGCACTGCTCGAAGTCAGTGGTGCTTATCGAATCAACTATGAGATTCTTGGCAACCTCGACCCCGCCTTGCATGCTCATGTTATCCCGCGCTATATGACAGAACCCGAGGAGATGCGAAAAGGACCACCGTTCCTCTACGACAAAGACTATCGAAACTCTGTGAAGTTCGATTACGAACGCGACAAGGAATTGATGAAGAAAATTGCCGAAGCTGTGCGCCGGCGTTTGTAACAATGTTCATAGGTGCAGGTTTCGCCCATCGGGGGGAAATGCCACCTAACTCAAAGGAGGAAATGAGCAGAATGAAGATCACATTCATAGGAATCGGAAATGTCGGGGCGGCTCTGGCGGGAAACCTGGCGAAGGCCGGTCACGAGGTGACAATCGCGGCGCGTGATCTCAATTCAGATAGCGTCAAGTCCGCACAGGTCAAGAACCCCGCCCTGAAGGTGAAACCTGCTAAAGAGGCAGTGGCTGAGGCTGATGTCATTTTCTTGGCCACACCCTTTAACGCGAATGAAAAGGCCCTAAAAGACGCGGGACCATTGCCTGGCAAGATAGTGGTTGACTGCACCAACCCGATTGGGCCCGGTCTCACACACGGGCTCAAGAGCGAGATTTCAGGTAGCGAGTATCTGCAGAACCTCATTAAAACCTCCAAGACTCCACCTATCCCGGCTATGGTGACCTCAAACCGGCGATGCTGATTGCAGGTAACGATAAGGGGGCCAAGGAAGTTGTATCACGTCTCTGTGAGCAACTTGGGTGGCAACCAGTGGATGTTGGGGACATATCGATGAGCCTGCACGTGGAACATTTTACCTTGCTTTGGGTCAAGATGGGTCGTGTTCAGGGTCGAGGTTCAAATTTTGTTTGGGCCATGCTGACGCGATAAACCCATTCAAATGCCAGACAAAGCAATCCAACCGACTCTTGGACCGGCGTCAACAAAAACCAGGGAAGACATCTCTTTCGCAACGAAATCAGTACCAGGGTTATTTGTGAACGGCTCACCAGCCTTTTCAGTCTCTTCAAAAAGGAGGACGCAGGGGAAAATGCAACTTGAGGCGGAGAACGCGTTCGTTGTGTACTATTCTCTGGTTCTTTGAAAAGAACAAATGATTTTCACCACGGAGGTTGGAGAAGGAATTTACCTTTGATTCAGTCTAGGAGATACCAATTGAATTGAAGATTCATATCCTCTGAAAACTTATTGCACGGATTGGTTTATTTCCCGGAGGAAAGAGCCTTGCATCTCGTTGGCAAGAAATGCTAATGCTACGATGATTAGGGATGTTTTACGATTTCAGTGCCTTGGCAAAAGAATAGATGAAATCTTGTACTTTAGAGATCATCTCCGGGTTCTTGAGATTCTCCTCGATCATCTTCACGATCGCACTTCCAATAATGACGCCATCAGCAAAAAGGCTGATCCTTTTGGCCTGCTCCGGAGTGGAGATGCCAAAGCCGACGGCCACCCGCTTTTTGCTCTGTTCCTTTACTGCCTTGACAGCCAACATCAACTCTTCCGGCAATTTCTCCCTGGTACCGGTGACCCCTGTGACGGAGACATAGTAGATGAACCCCCGGCTGAATCGGCTCACCAACCTGATGCGGCCCGGAGGGCTGGTTGGGGCGATGAGAAAAATAGTGTCTAAACCCGTTCTCCGAGCCTCCTGAACCCACGGCCCTGCTTCTTCAGGGGGAAGGTCGGGGACGATCACGCCGTCCACTCCACTCCGCTGGCAAGCCTCGGCGAAATCTCTTAGGCCATATCTGAAAACAGGGTTGAAATAGGTCATGAGGACCAGGGGAATGCCGACCCCCTTCGATCTCTCCACAAGGGAAAGTATGTCTTTGAGGTTGACCCCGTTCTGTAAAGCCCGCTGAGAGGCCGATTGGATGGTCACCCGCCATAATGAAAGGGATTAGGGCAGAGTGACCTTTCTCATTTAATTTGTCGAAAGTGCGATCGATCCTGCTCATAGCTCGACTCCTATCCTAAGGGCTATCGATTGAACATCCTTATCCCCGCGGCCTGACAGACAGATAATCATCATTTGATCCCTTTCAAATGAAGGGGCGATCTTCCTGGCATAAGCCAACGCATGGGCGCTCTCCAGCGCTGGAAGGATTCCCTCAGTCTGGGAGAGAAGGTGAAAGGCCTCGAGTGCTTCGTCATCTGTGACGGTTACATATTCAGCCCTTCCACTTTCTTTGTAATAAGCGTGCTCCGGCCCAACCCCCGGATAATCTAAACCAGGGGCAAAGGAATGGGTCTCTAAAATGTTGCCGAAATCACTCTGCAGGATGTAACTCTTGCTTCCGTGAAGCGTTCCTATAGAGCCTGCGCAAAGCGA
>JBEKDJ010000560.1:0-2907 GCA_050014415.1 Thermodesulfobacteriota bacterium
AATTTTTCGATCAGTCGGTCCTCTTTTGCTTTGACCTTGAGATCAGAACATACGGAAATTGGAAGTTTGGGGAAAAACATTGAATGAAAACTACAGATCAGACCAATCAAAATGAGTGAGATCAAAAAATATCAAAAAGCAAGACCTGACCTTCTTCCCTTCTACCCGCCAATACCTTCAATCTTTATCTATCTCTTTCTTGACAAAACTGACGAAAGAGGGGTACAGGTGAAGCGCTATTTGGAGGAATCTTTTTATATCTCCCCACTTCATGTCTAAATAGCGATGGGCTAAGGTATTCCTTATCCTGGCAAGGTCTGAAAATGTTTCTGCTTCCTCCTCCCTACTATAAACATGTGATCCCATCTGGAATAAAACTTCTCTGGAGGTTTCAGGAATCTCCTCTCCTCCGATCGTAAGAAGCATTTTAGAGATGTCTAAAGTCGCATTAATAAGACTTTCAACCCATCTTTCTATTTCCAATCTCTTACTTCTTTGGGATTGGTAGACCTTCCAGTCGATTTCCCTTTCATATCCAGAAAGAAATTGCAGTTCCTTCTCAAGATAATCCACATAAGGGATGATTTTCGATTTATCGGCCTGATACAACTCTCTTCTCCCGGTAGGAGGTTGTCAGCCATCCCCGCACATATTCAGCTTCGTCGCTGACGATACATAAGAAATCCATAAACAATCCTCTATCCCTGATGATGATCGGCTCTCCTTTTCTCAGGATCTCATCGGCAAGAACCGACCTTGCTTTATTTAGAATGACAAGATCAATCTCTTTTTTCAAGAGCCTTTCGAGATCAAGACCAATCCTGGTTTCTCCCTTATATGCCCTGCCAAAGTTTTCCCACTCTACATCTTTTTCAGGACGAAAATAGATAGCGATGTCTATATCACCTTCTCTCCTCGTTTTGCCTCTGGCTGCTGAGCCGAAGAGGAATGCAAAAGCGATATCCTCCCTTTTTTCAAAATAATCTCTTAGAAGCTTCACTATCTCTTCACGGGAATGCATGGGGTGTATTGTACCACAATTCTCACAAATGGAACACCTAAAAAGCAAAAAGGCAGCGGTTCCGTAATTGATTGGGCAGGGGGGGCTAAATTGGAGGAAAATTGTAGTAAATAGAGGGTATCGATGGATAGAGGTCGAATAAGAGAGGGCAGAAGGATTTTCGCAGTTGCTTTTTGAGGCATGAAGTGGAAGAAATTTGGTGAGAGGATAAGACGGGGACAATCACCCTGCCCTAAGGGTGCTGGAGAAACTCTGTAACAAGACAAAAGCGATAAAGAGGGTCAGAATAAAATTCACGATAGCGGTGGGATCATGTTTAAAGCAATGATCCAGAGCCCAATGGGTGGAAAGCGTGTTGAAGAGATCATTTTCAACATCCCATCGACGATGGCCTGCTTTCCAAAGTTGACGGCTGGGGAGTTGAGAAAGAGGGAAAGTGGTTGCCCACCACCAATGATGATCTTCGACGGTCTCGATCCATTCCGTGCCGAAACGCTCTCGCTTGGTGATGGTCTCATAGGCATGGAGCACCCGGAGCGGTACCTTGACTCCCTCGGCAGAGGTAAAACCTCCCACATCCCAGAACTGAGTTAGCCGCCGGGGCTCGTCCCAAAGACGGGGTTTCATCTGGGCGAAGACGGCGATGTCAAACCCCACCAAATGACAGACGACCCCCCGATGGTAATATTCGATCACCTCTTCGTCATGGAGCTTGATCTTTCGCTGAGAACACGCCTTACAACACCGATGCCGACTGGGAAAAAAACTCATGCCCATCCAACGCTGCAAACCGCAACGGCCCTTCTTTGCCAAACACCTTGTTGCGACCCAGTTGATGGTTGATCCCCGAAAGCATGGACCGAAGTTGCTCTGAAGGAATCAAACAAAAGACATCCCCCATTCGGTCGGCACTCGGCTTCTGGGACCCGATGAGGTACTCAAACCGCTTGCAACGATGGAGTTCGGATTCGATCGCATTCAGACTCCCCCGACGGGTTGCGAACATCAAGAAAGCACTTAACCAAATCGCAGCGGTTGGAATCCGTGGCTTTGGTCGGCTGTCCTGGATGGTCTTGACCCTCTGAGCGAAATCGAAGAGCTTCTCCACATAACGACAAAACCGTGACATCATCCGTGGCTCCCCCTTTCGGCTGTCTTGGCCTTCCTCGCTTCACGGACTCTTTCCTTACCCTTGAGGAATCGTTCTAAAGAGGCCTGAGAAATCTCCTCCATCAGATGCCACGCCTTCTGATAGGTCGTCACCCATCGACGAGCCGTTCCTTCCAGCGCCTGGGGAACATAGATCATCTTGCGCCTCTCTCCTACTCTCAGGGCGACACAAAGTCCTGGATGCAGTTCTCCCCGACTACATTTACACCCCTCCTTGCCGCAGACTCGATGCAGGGGCACCAAGCTCCCGCAAAGGAAAGGCTGCTCGTGGACGAGCTTGGCCAGTTGGGATCTGGTGAAACGTTCAGAACGAGTGAACTGAAAAAAGCTTAATTGCGGAATTGTTGTGCTGCCATGATATTCTCGAGTGTACCGATAAATCCAAAAGTAGATGTTCGAAGAAAAACAAAGGTAGACGAAAGGTAGATGAACTCAATGGAATCCGCAACCCAAGGCAGGACTTGAGGTTCAAGCGATAATCATTTCTTTCTGTAATTCACTCTTCCCTAATTTTTGAAAAGGGTGTATATTCGAATCACAAATCGATAATGAAGAGCGCATGAACCTGGACCCCTTGGAAGAAATCACCCGGCAACTCAATAAGACCGATGACCAGATCCTCCTGATTTTGAGGGCTCACCTTTTGATCGAAGAGCGCCTTCGTGATGTCTTGGCCCGGATATGCCGTTCGCCCGATGAGCTACGCGCAGCGAGGC